>JAFYPA010000099.1 GCA_017560085.1 Clostridia bacterium | reverse complement strand
TTCCCGTTTACTTCTATAACGGAAACGGCGAAACACTCAGCACCGAAACTACGGAAAAGGGCAAGATGTTCGGAGCTGTAAAGAAGCCTGATGCAAGCCTTACGGGATATGCATTTGACAAGTGGAGCGTTTCCGATGACACCGTTATAAATAATATTGTCCGCGCAGTTGCACTCTTTAAGGATTCAAATAAAACCTTTACCGTAAAGGCAGGAGGCACAACTGTTGCAAGCGGAGTAAAATACGGCGAAAGCGTAACCGTAAACGGAAGTGCGGACTTCTCCTGCTGGAAACTCGGTGACAAGGTTATGAGCTATGAGAAAAATTACACATTCAATGTTTACGGAAACATCACCCTTACGGAAGTAACGGGAACAGAAATGAAAAAAACACCAGTTCTTGTTCTTGACAAGTCGGGAGATGAGTACTTCCTTACATATGATGCGGGAGAGTATGAGCTTGTTGAAGCGGGTATTCTCTTCGGAAGTAACGGAGTAAGCATAGGAAGTATCGACGGTTACAAGGCATCCGCAAGGAAGGGAACGGGACAGTTCACCGCAAAGCCGCACGCAGGCGCAGCGGACGGAACGATTGCCCGCGGATATATGGTCTGTAAGGACGGTAGCACCTTCAAGGTAGTATACGCAGACTAATCGGAAGACTTTAAGAAAGCAGCAAAAACTCTTATAAGGAGTAACGTGTATGAAAAAATTATTATCACTGATTTTAGCAGCATTGATGCTCGTATCTATGTTACCCGCCGTTTCCTATGCGGCGGATAACAGAGTAGAGCTTATCTACTCATTTTTGAAAGCCGATAACAACAACGTGACGAATGCGACGGAAATTTCGTATGAAACCGGTAACGGTTTGCTTGCGTATTACTCGCATAACACAAACCACGGTACATCAAATGACTTCAGCAAGTGGGACGGAGTCAATGCCTCCCCGCGATTTAGTATGTACTACTGGGGATACTCAAACAGATTTAACTATGCCGCATACCACATCAAGGGTATACAGGCGGGCGTATACACGGTAACGCTCCAGCACGCACTCCACACAAGCGGTACGAAGGATGTAGAAATGTACATCCTCGACGGAAGTGTTACGGATGTCAAGACTGCAATTGACGATACTTCAAATGTCCCTGTTCTTGCAGACATAAACATGTGGGGCGAAACAAAATCAAGCACAACCGTAACGGGCAGCTTTACCGCTCCGAAGGACGGAGAGTATCTTCTCGTATTCGTCCGCAGAAGCGAAGACGGAAGCCAGTGCGTAATTCCGCAGAAGCTCATACTCACTCCTTATATTGAAGAGCCGAAGGCCGAGTATTCCGAAACGGTAAATACGCTTCCCGAATTAGAAATCGTCGGCAAGGAAGTCGAATTCACCGCAAAGATGATGATGTCGACGGGAGAAGTGTATGTCCCCGAAATTGAAGGCGACGGAATCACTGCAATGGTAGTCAACGGCGACGTTGCGGAGATAGTTGACGAAGCTTATGAAAACGGCATTTACACCGCAAAGCTCAGAATGCTTTCCGCGGGAAATGCACAGATTTGCATTACCTCTACATATGAGGGTGTAGAAACAAAAGAATTCTACACGGTAGAGTCGATTGAAAACCCGGGACTTGTACCGATAACGATTGAGATGACAAAAAACACGATGGTATTTACCGATCGTGAAGTTCCGAATGAGAACTGGCAGACGGAAGGCTTTGAACTTGTTCTTGATGCAGGTAAGATGACAAGCTCCGAGTCGCGTTACACCAATCGTGTATACAGCGGAATACCGTTCGTTCAGCTCCAGACGGGCTACGGCATATGGCCTACTCTTTCAAATGCAATGTTTACGATAAAGAAGCGCGTATTCACCGCAGGCTGGTACGCTCTTGATGCAAAAGGTCTTGTCATTGAAGGAAAAGCAGAAGCTGACTACTCAATTTATGTAAACGGAGTTTATGCAGGTGACTTTGTTTTCTCGGATGAAACCGTAGTTGCATCCTCCGGAAGATATATCAAGGAGGAGAAGCTCAACACGGTTTACCTCTCCGAAGGCTATAACGAGATTTCCTTCCGTGCACGACGCCTCAACGCATCGGGAATGGGATATTTTGCTCCGTATACAGTATCCTTTACTCCTGTTGAGGATCAGAGCGGGCTTACGGTAAAGGATGTTTCCTCCGATATTCTTGAGATGCTTCCCATCGGTGAGAATCAGCTTGTAACGGCACATATCGAAATGAGCGACGGCTCACATCGTCACTTTGGTCTTACAAATGACGGAAGCGAAGATTCAAAGAATAAGATTATAAGCGCAGAGAGTGATAATCCGGGCGTTATGTCTGTATCCGATTTTGTCGCACCGCAGTTCGGAGAGGAAGACACATTCACATTCAGAATGAGTGCAAACGCAATCGGAACGGCGAAAATCACGATTAAGGCAGTGATAGACGGAACGGAGATGACATTCCCGATTGATGTCGAGGTCATCAAGACTCCTGTTCTTGAAAAAGCAGTATTGAAGCTTAAGAAGGACAAGCTTTATATAGGAAAAACTCTCGGCAGTGAGCTTTCGCTTTACAGAAGCGGAGACGGCAAGGAGTTTACCGGTGAATATGAGGTTGTCGGATACAGAAGCTCCGATGCGGAAATTCTCACGGTTGACGAAAACGGAAACGTAACAGGTGTATCTCATGGAACGGCAATCGTATACGTGGATGTACTTGATAAAACCGTCGGCGATGTTATAACGGGCGAGCTTGAGGTAGCGGTGCTTGAAAAACCGCAGATAGCCGCCGTTACGATTGAAATGACCAAGAACACCATGGTGTTTGCGGACAAGACTGCGCCGAACGAAACGTGGCAGACGGAAGGCTTCGAGCTTGTTCTTGATGCCGATAAAATGACAACGGCAACGTCGCGTTATACCGACAGAAAATACGCAAATATCACATTTGTCGACTTGTTTACGGGTAAGGGTGTATGGCCTGAGCTTGCAAACGGAATGTTCACAATAAAGAAGGAAATCCTCGTTCCCGGATGGTACTCCGTGAATATGAGAGGCCTTCCGCTCAATACGGCTTCCGACTACTCAATTTATGTAGACGGAAGATATGTCGGAGATTATTTGTTCTACGATGAGAATGTAGCCACATCGGCAGATCGTTATCTTAAAGATACCGTTCTCAACACAATCTATCTCGATGAAAAGGTAGTTGAAATTTCATTCCGTGCACGCGATATGCACTCAAATTCTTCCGCTTCATTCTCTCCGCATTCAATAACCTTTATTCCGCTTGACGATCAGAACGATGTTGAGTACTCGGATGTAGAGTCATCAATGTCCGCAATGCTTCCAATAGGCGAAGAGGAAAGCGTTCTTTCAAAGGTTGTTATGTCAGACGGTTCATACCGCTTGTTCGGACTTGCCGACAACGGTAAGGCTGATGATAAGAATAAGGTCGTAAGCGTAGTTTCGGAGGATGCTTCCGTTGCAGAGGTATCATCTTTCTCCGCTTCGAAGTTCGGCTCGGCTTCCGACATAACATACACGGTAAAGGGCAAAAAGACAGGTAAAACAAACATTGTTGCAACGATAATCGTTGACGGAGTTACTTGTGAGAAGAAATTCCCGATTGAGATAATCGAGAAACCCGTTCTTTCATCGGTTGAAGTAGTTCTCGGAAGAGAAACGCTCGGCGTAACAAGAAAGACAAATGCGTCCGTCAAGCTTACAAGAAGCAGTGATTTTAAGGAATACACTTACGAGACAAAATCCATTGTCTACAGAAGCTCTGATGCTTCCGTTGCGGAAGTAGATGCCGAAACGGGCGAGATTACGGCGAAAAAAGTAGGTACGGCAACGATTTTTGCCGATGTAACCGACTGGGTAGGCAACACGGTTACGGGCGAGAAAACCATAACCGTTACGGAAAAGCCGATTCTCACATCCATCAAGGTAAGTGCAGATACGGAAGTGCTTGTCGGAGACACCTCCGAAATAACTGTTGAGGCGATTATGGATGATGCCGAGGCAGGAGATATTGAAAATTATACTCTTAGGTATGAAAGCTCCAATACATCCGTAGCGACTGTTGAAAACGGCGTTTTCACGGCTGTAGGCTCGGGTAAATGCGCAGTTTCTGTTTCTGCCGTAAGCGAAAGCGGAAAAATCTGCGTAGGCGTTCTCGATGTTACGGTATATGCAAGCATCGACAAAATCGTTATCGATTTCCCGAAGACCGAGGCAAAGCTTGATTATTCACAGCCCGATGTAACACCGGGATACACAATCCGCACCGATATAGGAACTCCGACTCAGTACAGAATTTTCGACTGCTTCGGAACGGATATGTTGTCCGTAAGAACATCGGCTACACCATGGCCGCAGACGTTTGGCGACGCAAAGTCCGCCTTTGCTTTCGAATTTGAAGCATTCTATGACGGCGACTACGGAATAGAGTTCTACGGCGGTTCATTCTTCTCGCTTGCAAACTACTCGATATACGTCAACGGCAAGTATGCAGGCGACTATATATTCCATAGCACTGTTGATACAACAAGAAGAAACAAAGGCCCCGGAAAGATACTCAACACATTGCACCTTAATAAGGGCAAGAACATAGTTGTTCTTCTCGTCCGCGAAATACCCGAAAAGGGTCAGGGATATATGCTTCTCAGAAACTTCACGTTCACACCGCGAAGCGAAGACGTAACCTTTGCAGATGTCGAGATATCAATCCCCGATGAGATTGCACTTGGCGAAAAGATAAATCTTGAAGCCAAAGTCAAGATGAGCGACGGAACCTACCGCCATTTCGGCCCCGATTACGCAAGCGGCGCGATGGAATCTCCGTCCGACAAGATAACCCTTACTGATTCAAAGAGCCTTACCGAAATTGAAAAGATCGAGAAGATCGGAAATACCGACATAACGTAATTTTTCGTCTCGGGCAAGAGTGTCGGAGAAACAACGATTGTCTGCACGGTGACAATTAACGGAGTTGACTATGAGAAAGAGTTCTCCGTTTTCGTCAAGGATGATCCGATTGCGGGTACCGGCGCGATAATCCGCCCCGACGAAATTTACGAGGGCGACTCTGTTCGTCTCTACGCTACACCGGTTCTTCAATCGGGAAGAACTATGTCCTCTGATTCATGCGAGAACTACTTTGTGTCAAAGAATAAAGACATTGCAACAATAGAGGGAGACATACTTACCGCATATAAGACAGGAACGGTAACTATTGAGGTCACATCCGTCTTTAATGGAAATGTCGTAAGAGGAACGACCGATATAGAAATCGAGGAAGCGGGAATGACATCGCTCTCGATTACGGCAGGCGGAAGTAAGATAATCCGTCTTACCGATAAGGAATACGATTCCGTTCCGCTCTATGTAACGGCAACGGATAACCACGGCAATGAAATAGACCTTTCCGATGCGGAAATCGTTTCCGAAACACTTTCCGACACGGTAACGATTGACGGAAATAATGAGATATATCCGATTTCCGAAGGCGAGGCTGTGTTCAATGTTACGGTAACGCTCCCGAACGGAAGAATGAGAAGCACAAGTGCAACGCTTCGTGTTTCCCGCGGAAAGAGCAAATCCACATATTACACACCCGAAGAAATAGCAATAGCACGTGAAAACTATAAGAATGTTGATTGGGTAAAGAATACCTACAAGAGCTACATAGCAAATGCAGACAAATATGTCGAAAATTGTGATGTTCTGTACTCACTCATTCCGTCTGAAGGTATTCCGCGAGCAATATGTCTTGGCGAGTATACAGACCCGCTTGCATATGTATGTCGCTACTGCAACACGGACCTTATGGCAAAATTTGGTCAGTTCCCGTGGTTGCACAGCCCGATTCAGAGACCGTGGAAGATTCAGTGTCCGA
>JAFYPA010000098.1 GCA_017560085.1 Clostridia bacterium | reverse complement strand
TCATTCTTCACAGACCGCGGGCGGACTATGAAGTTGCCCCCGATCATGCTTCTTTACGCACAACCGAGGGCTAACTCCGGCTATTCTTGATATCTAACATCTTTTGTTATCCTCTCTTTCTGCTGTCTGCCTGATGCTTTCGCATCGGCGAGGGGTGAGACTCTTCACGAAGGATATGGACCATATTCGATTGTTCGGTGTGCCTTTGAGATTTGCACATCCTTTTACGGTTTGTTCTTTCAGCCGTATTTCCCTGCCCTTGCCCGTCGTCGGCATAAGGCTTTTTGCGTTCCTTCGTCAAGAGGAGGCTGCTACTTGTTCATTGGAGTGTACCTCTCTTTCTTTTGTGTCTACATTATAGCATATATTTTTTGAGATTGCAATTCGCATTGTGTATAAAGTTGCTAAATTATTTTTGTTTAATATATAGATTTTAGTAATATATACTAATTCGCTATTGACACGGTCGAGTCCGTTGTGTTATACTGTATGTGTTGGGGCTTGAATTTTGCGGATTCGTCACGGTTATTTGCTTTTTTGTAATATCACGACGATTTTAACATAGAAAAACCCCGAAATTATGACGGATATGCCTCGCACCTCCGTATAAAAATAACACTCAGGAGAACGGTTATGGAATTTCTTGCAAACGAGTTCGTTGAAATATACAGAACGGAAAAGGGCAAAAAGCAGTTCTGCTATACACCCGCAATATGCGTGCTTGACAGCGGAAGATACATTTTTTCGGGAGATGTGGGCGGCAACGACGCCACAGAGCTTCCCGGATACGATGCAATACCGAAGAACCCCGCAAACGGACGGGTTGAGTTCGGTCAGATATTTACCTCCGATGACAAGGGCAAAACCTGGCAGAGAAGAGCGGTACGAAACTTCTGTCACGCCCGTCCCTTTGCCGTGGGCAACACAGTGTACCTTCTCGGTCACAGTGGAGATCTGGTTATATACAAGTCGGAGGATGCGGGCGAAACCTGGGATAATGGCACATTCCTTACGCAGAACGAGGAATGGCATCAATCCGCCTGTGCATACCATATGGAGGACGGCGTTATAACTCTTGTTATGGAAACTGTCAAGCACCGCGAGGGCGACCATCAGAGCGGATGGTATGTTGCGAATCTCTGTCCCGTTGTTATGCGTGCAAGACTTTCCGACGACCTTACGAAAAAGGAAAGCTGGACCTTCTCGAACAAGGTGTGCTTCCGTGACGTTCTTGACGTAAACGAATCCGACCTTTTCGGGGTGCCGTTCTACACTCCGATGGAAAAACAGCACCTTTATAAGGACGAAGCAGGCAGTGACCGATATTTCTGTCAGAATCCGGGCTGGCTTGAAACAAATGTAGTAAAAATCACCGACGAAAAGCATTACTGGTGCGACAAAACGGGCAAAACCTTCCACCTCTTTATGCGTGCCCATACTGCGGGAAGCGGATTCTGCTGTCTTATGAAGGCGGTTGTCTCCGAGGAAAACGGCAAGGAAATCATAACCGTAATGCCTCAGGAAAATCCCTCGGGAAAGAAGGTAATATTCCTCCCGATGCCCGGCGGACAGATGCGTTTCCACATTCTTTACGACGAAAAGACAAAGCTCTACTGGCTTCTCTCCACTCAGTGCACGGACAGCATGACCCGAATCGAGCTTCTCAGCTCGGAGCGCTACAATATCCCCTGCGACGAGCGTGACAGACTTCAGTTGTCCTTCTCGAAAAATATGGTTGACTGGTGTTTTGCGGGCATTGTTGCAAAGGGCGACAGCGAAAAGCAGTCCAGACACTACGCTTGTATGGCGATAGACGGTGACGACCTTGTCATAGTTTCCCGCTCGGGAGATAAGGATGCCTTCTCCGCTCACAACGGCAATATGGCAACCTTCCACAGAGTGAAGGACTTCAGAAGCCTTGTGTACTGATTCCCTTGTGAATAAAAAATTACCGCCTTTGACTTTATCGGTCAAGGGCGGTTTCCTGTTTTTTATATTCAGCTTTGCGGTTTTTCTCTGTAAACTCTTACATAGTCAACCAGCATATCGGACGGAAGTGCATTGATAGCCTCGGGTGTGCCTGCGCCCGCCCACTGTGCGCACTCAACGGAGAGCTTCATATAGCCGTCAAGCTTGCATATGCCGATTTCTTCGGAGGTATAGCGTGCGGTTTCTGCGTTGTCTATGTAGAAGATATAGGCATCCTCCGTTCTCTCAAGTCCGAAGGTGTGGAAGCTGCCGTCGTAGATGTTGACATTCGTAAGGTCTGTACCCGTTGACTTGTGCTTGTCGCCGTAGCCGTTCCAATGAAGTGCGTGCTGGCATTTATTTTCATCCGCAAAAATGCTCTCGATGATATCAATTTCAATGCCCTTTGCCCCCGTGGGATCGCTTGTGTCACCTACGTTCCCGACCATCATCCAGAATGCGCCCCAAAGTCCCTTGGGGTTATCGAATTTTATTGATGCCTCATAATAGCCGAGCCCGAACTCGAACTTTCTGAAGGTTCTGACCGCACCCGAATTCATACGCCCTTTCTCGCTGTCCCATTCCGCGTGGAGAACAAGGTGACCCTCACCGTCGAGATAGGAGCAATCGTCCGACCAGTAGGTATAGCCCTCACAGCGCTCGTATTCGGGGCATCGGCTCCACTTGGTTTTATCAAGGCTTGTGCCGTCGAAGTTGTCCTCAAAAACGAGGTTTCCCTCGGGGATGGGAAGCTTTTTGGGGGCTTTATTTGATGTAAGTATGCCTGCGGTACAGAGGACGGCGAGGATGGCGGATAGGAATTTCATATGGTTGGTCTCCGATTTCTCAATATCTTTCTGAAAAAGTATAGCATATATCTTCGCTTGTGTCAACACATAATCATCGGATTACAAGTCAATTTCGATTTTTGCAAAATACAAATCTATACCATGCTCTCTGCCGTAAGGAGTCGGAATTGCATAACAGCTTCCGCAAGGCGTTGCTGAAATTTCCGACAGAAAAAACTCGAGGTCCTTGTTATTGTCTACGATTTTTTCTTCGCTGAAGCATCCGTCCTTTTTGAAAACAATAACCAGAACAAGGGCTTTTTTTGCGTTTCTTTCCATCGCCTCAATCAGGGTGGCGGCTGTAGCCGTAACAAGCTGATATCTTATTTTTTCAAGCTCCTTCGGAGGATTGTCAAAAAGCATACCGAGCATTCCGTTTATTCTCGTAAGCTTATTGTCGCTTGCGTTTTTCAAAGCCTCTCCGATTGTCTGCGAGCCGAAGGATTCATCCGCCTTGCCCTCTATGCCGATAACAATGTCGGAATTGTACATAAGCCCTTCACCTCTTCCGAGACCGTGCTTCGCAAAGCTTGTCACATATTCGGCACTCCAATCGAATTCGCTGTCGGAGTCGGTAAAACCGACAAGCAAATCCTCAATTTCGGAAGGGACGGCGGGATAGTCGGCTGTCATATAACGCGCAAGCTCCATCGCAGAGCGACCTTCCTTCCATTGCTTGTCGCCTCCCATCGGAGGGGCGAGCTTTTTCCATGTTTCAAGGTTGTGTATGCCGTTGTTCTTTAGTTTCATGATTTTTACCCGCTACAAATTATATCTTTTTGTTTTCGGCAACAAAAAGAAGCACCACATTATCAATAAGTCGCGAAAGCTCTTTGGCATCATCGGCTCCGGATAAAGTTTTTCCGAATTCAACCGATATTTCGTTTTTCTTGAAGTCGCCGTTAACGGTATACTCGGGGAATTTACGCTGAATGCTGTTTGATATTTTCAGAATGATTTTTTCGGCGTTGAAGGGAGCGTTGTCAGAATTTCCGAAAAAAGTTTCACGCACGGGAAAAACAATTGCATCAGGCTTTTCTGCGTCAATGTCAAAAAATCTTATGTAAGAACTGTTCCCTTTTGAAAACAATACATTTATATCCGACGCGATTTCATAGCGGATAACTGCCTGCAATTTCTTGGTTTTAGCTTCGCTGTCCGTTTCTTTTTCTACGGCCTTTCTGACAAGAGGGGAATAGGTTTCTTCAACCTCAGACATTGCATTATCAAGCAATTCACGGAAGTTCTTCGCTTTCTTTGGCTTTAATGCCCTCATAACAGCAATAAACAAAATAACAACTATCAATGTTGCAAAGATATCCTTTACTGTGCCAAAAACGGCAGATACGGAATGTTCTCCCGTGCAAACCTCAAAAATTGCCGCAACAATAGAAACAACACCGAATATACCGCCTAAAATTTTTTCTTCCAGATCAAGCTTATCCATAATACAAACTCCTTTAAGTGAATTTTATATTATTTTAATACAACAAGATGTATATAAATGCTTTTTTGTGTGAATATTTTAGCATGTATATTATCATACATTTAATATACTTATCACTGTAATTTAAAATAAAAATTCCCCTTGACAAACTCAAATTTCCGTAGTATAATATAATGTAACAAGCTATGACAAAGACACGAAAAAACGAATCGGCATCCAAGAGAGTGCGGGACGGTGCGAGCCGCATATGTACAGCGTTTTTTTACCGCTTTTGAGCTTCGGTGGGGTAAAAAACCTCCGACGGTTGTTCCGTTATAACTTCAATGAGGCACAAATGATGTTTGTGTAAACTCGGGTGGAATCACGGTTGTTATCGTCCCGTCGGATAAAAAGTCCGACAGGACTTTTTTTAATGCACAATGCATAATGCATAATGCATAATTTAGGTGAAAATTTTTCGGAGAAAAATTTTTATTTGTTTGAAATTGTTGCTGTGCGGAGGGCTTATGAAACCCAGAATACTTTTAGTTTCTGATATGCATTATACCACTCAGGAAACCAATGCGGAGCTTAAGGCTAAGTACCCCGAGGCTAATACTTCCGCTGCGGCGGGGACTATTCTCGGCGTTACGCAGAAGGATAAAATAGATAAGATTATATCCGATATTAAGGCAGAGCACGAAAAAGAGCCTCTTACGGCAGTGCTTGTTCTCGGTGATTTGTCGATAGACGACTGGGATTTGCGAAAGCTTCCCGATATCTACTGCAAAAAATTTAAAGAGGACTGTATGGATAAGCTTCCCTGTCCCGCATACGCACTTCCCGGCAATCACGACAGTATTCCGAACGAAATGTGGCAGGAGATTTTCGGGTACGGCAGAGAATATTCCGTGAAAATCGGAAATAATGTTTTTCTTATGCTGGATACCTTCAAAAATATTCCCGCAACAGCCGCCTGCGGTGGCAGATACAGCGGTATCGACAGAGATTTCCTTGCGAGTGAGCTTGCAAAATATACCGAAAACGAAAACATCTTTATCTGTACCCACTATGTGGGCGCAAAATACGAGGAACCGCTTCCCGAAATTTCAAACCTCAGATGCATATTCAGAGGTCATACCCACGCGGCGGGATTGCACGATTTCCACGGCACACCGCTTTATGATATAGGCGGATATGGCTACAACGGAGTCAACATTGAGGGCAGAGGATATACCTTCAACATATTCTTCCCCGAATGTGCGTGGGGCTATAATGTGCTTGAGATTGAGGACGATGAGTTCAAGGTTTGGCATAAAACCGTAGAGATGACCTATTTCGCCGAAAACGGAACCTTCCAAATAAAAGAAGAAATCCTATAACCTCCCTGCGAGACGCTCGTGGATTGAGCGGCTTGCACGGAATACACTTGCCCTCCAACACAGCAGAAAGGTAAGCAACACGACACCCACAGCACTTCCAAAACCAAAACCCCGGCGCAAGGAGCGTAGCGAGTGGAGCCATTATATTAAAGTTCTTGCGGAGCTTCTTCCAAGAAGCGACTCGCCGAAGGCCTCCCGTAAAAAACTAATAAATAATTTCAGAAAGGAAATATACCAATGATTACAATCACACTTAAAGACGGTAGCACAAAGGCACTTGAGGGTGCTATGAGTGCGTATGCGCTTGCTGAGAGCATCAGCGGCGGACTTGCAAGAGCGGCTCTTGCGGTTAAGATTGACGGAGCAGTTTGCGACCTTGATACCAACATCGACAAGGACTGCGCTGTTGAATTCCTCACATTCGATTCCGATGAGGGTAAGAAGGTTTACAGACATACCACTTCTCACATCCTCGCTCAGGCGGTTAAGAGACTTTACCCCAAGACAAAGCTTGCTATCGGTCCCGCTATCGATAACGGCTTCTACTATGACTTTGATTCCGATGTGTCCTTCACTCCCGAGGTGCTTGAAAAGCTCGAGGCTGAGATGAAGAAGATTATCAAGGAAAATATTCCGCTTAAGAGATACGTTCTCCCCAGAGACGAGGCTGTTAAGATGATGGCTGATAAGGGCGAGGACTATAAGGTTGAGCTTATCAACGACCTCCCCGAGGGTGAAGAGGTTTCCTTCTACGAGCAGGGCGACTTTACAGACCTCTGCGCAGGCGCTCACCTCCCCTCCACAGGCAAGATTAAGGCTGTTAAGCTTACATCCTGCACAGGTGCTTACTGGAGAGGCGATGCTTCCAAGAAGATGCTTCAGAGAGTTTATGGTACTTCCTTCCCCAAGCAGGCAGAGCTTGATGAACACCTTGCGGCTATCGAAGAAGCTAAGAAGCGCGACCACAATAAGCTCGGTCGTGAGCTTGAAATCTTCACAACAGTTGATTTCATCGGTCAGGGTCTTCCCATTATGCTTCCCAAGGGTACAAAGATTCTTCAGACTCTCCAGAGATGGGTTGAAGACTACGAAGAAGCTAACGGCTGGGAAAGAACAAAGACTCCCCTTATGGCAAAGTCCGACCTCTATAAGATTTCAGGTCACTGGGATCACTATAAGGACGGTATGTTCGTAATGGGTGACGAGGAGGACGGCAAGGAATGCTTCGCACTCCGTCCTATGACCTGCCCCTTCCAGTATCAGGCTTACCTTAACAGAGCACGCTCCTACAGAGACCTCCCCATGAGACTGGGCGAAACATCCACTCTCTTCAGAAACGAAGACAGCGGTGAAATGCACGGTCTTATCAGAGTTCGTCAGTTCACAATTTCCGAGGGTCACCTTATGTGTACTCCCGAACAGCTCGAGGACGAATTCAAGAGATGTCTCGAAATGACAAACTATATGATGGAAACTCTCGGTCTTAAGGAGGACCTCTCCTATCGCTTTAGCCAGTGGGATCCCGAGGACTCCGAAAAGTACATCGGTACCAAGGAGCAGTGGGAAGAGGCTCAGGGCGTAATGAAGAAGATTCTCGACGGTATCGGAATCGAATATAAGATTGGTGTCGGCGAAGCGGCATTCTACGGTCCTAAGCTCGATATTCAGATTAAGAACGTTCACGGTAAGGAGGATACCCTCGTTACTATCCAGATTGACCAGATGCTCGCGCAGAAGTTCGGTATGGAATACGTTGACAGAGACGGCACAAAGAAGAATCCTTACATCATCCACAGAACATCCATCGGCTGCTACGAAAGAACTCTCGCTCTTCTTATCGAAAAGTACGCAGGTGCGTTCCCCGCTTGGCTCGCTCCCACACAGGTCAAGGTTCTTCCCATCAGCGACAATCAGCTTGACTACGCTAAGGGCGTTGTTGCAAAGCTCCGTGCCGCAGGCTGCAGAGTAGAGCTCGACGACAGAAACGAAAAGATTGGCTACAAGATTCGTGAAGCACAGCTTGAAAAGGTTCCTTATATGCTCGTTGTGGGCGATAAGGAGGTTGAAGCAGGCGCTGTTGCCGTTCGTTCCAGAAAGAACGGTGATATGGGTGCTATGCCCGCTGACGAATTTGTTTCCAAGCTCGTTCTTGAAATCGCTAACAAGGAAAGATAATTCGGTCGGTTAAAACAAAATAAACGAAAACCGCCTTTGGCTATATGTCAAGGGCGGTATTTTTATGCTCACGGGGGACAAAAATACGGGCAACCCGAAGGTTGCCCGAAATTTTATTGTTCTGATTATTTGCCCATGCAACGGAAGAGGAATGTTACAATCTGTGCTCTTGTGCAGTTTGCGTTGGGACTGAATTCTGTTGCGGATGTACCGTTTGTGATACCGTTTCCAACCGCCCAGAGTACGGGGTTTGTATAGTATTCGGAAGCCGCCACGTCAGCGA
This sequence comes from Clostridia bacterium, assembly GCA_017560085.1. GTDB lineage: Bacteria > Bacillota > Clostridia > Oscillospirales > CAG-382 > SIG622. Next base: position 11,709 of record JAFYPA010000098.1, on the reverse strand, counting down.
AGGGATTTGCCGCTGTAACTGCGGGAGACTTCTGTGAACGCCAGAGGAATGTTACAATCTGCGCTCTTGTGCAGTAGTTGTCGGGGCTGAAGGTTGTTTCGGATGTACCGTTGGTAATGCCGTTTTCAACTGCCCAGAGTACTGCGTTGTAGTAGTAAGAGCCATTCTGAACGTCAGTGAACGCCATAGCGGTGTTCTTGGGAGCAGGAGAGCCTGCCGCACGCCAGAGGAATGTAACCGCCTGAGCTCTTGTACAGGTTGCATCGGGGCTGAAGGTTGTTGCGGATGTACCTGTTGTGATACCCTTGCTTACTGCCCACTGAACGGGATCTGCGTAGTATGTGCCGTTCTGAACATCTGTGAAGCTTACTGCGGGCTTTTCTTCGGGAAGCTTTTCATACTGTGCAACGAAGGTTGTTGCCGCTGTAATCTGGATTGTCTTGGGATCGATTACGGAGCCGCCTGCCTTTGCCCAGCCGAGGAACTTATAGCCTTCCTTAGCGGTAACTGTAGGAATGCTTGCGGGATACTTGCCCTTTTCAACGGACTCTGTCTTGGAGCCTGCTGTGATTGTACCGTTTGTTCCTGCGTCATATGTTACTGTATACTTTGTGGGAGCCGCGGGAGTTGATGTACCGCCGGAGGGAGTTCCGCCGCTACTTGTACCTGTGGAATCCTTACCGGGAGTTGCTGTCTTTTCTGCGGAATATTCGCCCTCGCCGACAGCATTTACAGCCTTAACCTTTACTGTGTACTTTGTACCGCCGGTAAGACCTGTGAGTGTAACCTTGAGTGTATCGCCGTCAACTTCCTTTGTGAGCTCCTTGCCGCCGTTCTTTTTGTAGCTTACGATGTATGCTGTAACATCGGAGCCGTTTGTTGTGGAGGGAGCCTTCCAGGAAACTGTGAGCTTTTCCGTGCCTGCGGAAACAGTAGGTGCGGAAAGCTTTGCGGGAACATCAATGGTTGCTGTTGTTTCGCCTTCCTCAAGAACAACATATGTGTCGTTCTTTGTGAGCTTATAGAATACATTGTAGGAGCCCGAAGCCTCGAACTCAGCGCAACCGTTTGCGTCTGTCTGCTTTTCTACGGAGCCTACCTTAACGTATGCACCCTTGATAGCCTTACCGTCCTTATCAACTACCTTAATGGTAATTTCTTCCTTTTCTTCCTCGATATCAAGACCTACGAACTCAACACTGAGGGAGATTTTATTCTTTGCGGTCTTGCTGTTTCTGTATGCGTCATTTTCTTCGTTTGCACAGTATACACCGGAACGATAACCCTCTATCTCCTTGTTTGTGGGCACATTCTTTGCAAAGGCAATGAGGTCTGTTCCTGCATCCTTGAGGTCCTCTGCGTCAACGCCGTCCGCAACAACAAACTTGATTGTTGCAATCTTTCTGTCGGATTCTCTTGCATCAACATAGTCGGCAGCGCCTGCGAACCATGCAAAGAAGAATTCGCCGTCGTCCTCGTTTACAAGGTCAGCCACTTTGTTTCCTTCTGCCGTTACATTCATTGTGTAGCCTGTTCCGGAAACAGCCTTGACAAAGTTTGACATCTTCATATCTTCGATATCATATTCTGCCGTAACCTCTTTATCAACTGTTGCACCGAGGTCAAGAAGCTCTGTGTCATATGCGATACCGAGCTGACCTACACCGCCCAGACCGTCTGTAACGTAGAGGTCGGTTGTGATAATGCCCGTATCCTCGTCATAGGTATTTACAAGCTTATAGCCGGGAGCCGTACCTGCTGCACAAACCGCAAAGGAGCTTGCTGTAAGTGAGAGAGCAAGAAAAGTCGCGGCAATTTTCTTTGTGATTTTCATATGTATTCTTCCTTTCAAAACCGACACCTGTCGGGAAATATATTGCGTAAGTAAAGCATAAACGCACTAAAACCGACCGCCTTTAGGGTAATCGGCTTTAGTGCATTGGGGAAGGTTTCCCCTCCCCAACGCTTCAACAAAGCCGTAGCTTTGATTTATTCTGATTATTCAGCGATTGCGCCAAAGTTCTTCTTTACGTACATAAGGTCGTAAATTGTAACGAGGCCGTCTTCGTCGATATCAACGAGTGCTCTGTACTCAGCGAGTGCATCAGCATCTTCGATTTCTGTGCCGTTTGTGAATGCGGATGTGATTGCTGCGAAGTCGAGGAGATTGATTTCTTCGTCGTCGCCTGCCTGTGCAAGGTTACCTGCAACAAGCTCTGCCTTAACCTCAGTTGTCTTGTTGTATACGATTTCAACCTCTGCTGTGTATGTGAGGTAGCCGTTCTTTTCAATTACAACTGTGTAAGTACCTGCGAGGAGTGTGAATTCACCTTCGAATGTATTGCCTGCCTCTGTATCTTCTGTTACTTCATCAACAACGTCGCCCTCTGCATCGTATACTGTGATTGTACCGAAGTTCTTGTATGCCGCATTAGCCTTGTCTCTTACGAGAGCAGCCTTAACTGTGAGTGCGCCGAGCTCTTCTACAGTCTTTTCGAATGTGTAGGAAACGATTACTGTATCCTTGTCAACTCTTGTAACTGTAGCTTCTTCGCCGTTGATTGTGTAAGCAGTCTTGCCGGAGAATGCATAGCCTTCATCAGCTGTGATTGTTACGTTAACGGTGTAAGCTGTGTCGAAGCCGAATGCTTCGCCATCGAGATCCCATTCAACAGAGTCGATTACGAAGAGATCGCTTTCTGTCTTAGCTGTTGTATCGGGAGTCTTGAGAGCCACAGGAACGTCGATGTCTGTGATAGCAACCTCGAGGATGGGTTCGCCGTAGCTGAATTCGATGATTACATCGCCGAGAACATCTTCTGCGGGAATTGTGTATGTCTTGCCGTCATCACCTGCAACGAGCTCGCCCATAGCAACGCCGTCTACGTAGTATGTTACGAGACCGGGCTCTTCGTTTTCAGCTGTTTCTGCTGTGAAGATGATGGAGTCAAGCATGAGACCCTCTGTGGGAGCATCAACTGTTGTGATTGCTTCTTCAACGCCTTCAACTGTGATTGTGATATCCTTATCGTCTTCAACGGGTGTGAAGTAGATGGGATATACTCTGGAAGCAACATCAAGGCTGAAGTTTTCGTCGTTCTTGATGTACTGCCATTCGCCACCTGCATATGCACCTGTGATATCAGCTTCGCTGTCGTACTTAACGAGGTCTTCGTAAGCGCCGTCAGCATACTGCTCAGCAGTCATGGGAAGTGTGATTGTAGCAACAAGCACGGGAGTCTTCATATCGTCGCCGAATGTTGCGCCTGCTGCAGGATATACAACGTCAGCGTAGTAGCCTTCGCCTTCAACTGTGTTTGTACCTGTGGTCTGGAATTCATCTGCATATTCAACAGTGAATGCTTCGGAGTATGCAAGACCGAATGCTGTCATGTTAGCCTTAGGTCCTTCGTAGTACATTTCAACGATGTACTGTTCTTCGGAGAAGTCGTATTCGCCGTAGAATGTGTATTCTGCGTCTTCAAGTACGATTTCCTTACGAACTGCGTAGAATGTAACGTTTTCTGTTATTTCAAGCTCGTCGCCTGCGAAGTGAGTTGCTTCTGTTGCGCCTGCTGTCACTGCATAACCTACAAATCTTGTTGTGGGTGTATGTTCAAGCTTCCTGAGTACGTATTCGAAGCCTGTGTAATCTGTTATCTCGACAATCTTTTCGTCGCCGTCCATAATTGTAATTGTGAACTTGGGATCTTCTTCGATGATTGCAACATATGTCTTGTCTTCGTCATCAAATACGATGCTGTCAACGATTTCTGTTGTACCTTCGAGAGCCCAGCCCTTGAATGTGAAGTGTTCTTCTGTTTCAACTGTGGGAAGCTCAGCTGTCTCGCCCTTTACACCGTAAACCTTAGTTTCAGCGTCAGCTGTCTTGAAGATTACATAGGGATCTTCTTCGTAGATTGCAACGTATACAGCCTTTTCGTCAGCGAATGTGCCGAAGTCTGTAACGATTTCTGTTGTGCCTTCGAGAGCCCAACCGAGGAATGAGTAGTTTTCGATTGCCGCGGGAGCTTCTACACCTGCTTCAAGCATCTTGTCGGAAACGGGGTTACCTGTGATGCCGTAGATTGTCTTATCGTAATCAGCTGTTGCACCGTCAGCGGCGTAAGCCTTGAACTGAACTGCGGGAGCTTCCTTGAAGATAGCAACGTATGTAACAGCATCTGCTGTGAACTTGCCGAAGTCTGTTACGATTTCTGTTGTGCCTTCGAGTGCCCAACCTACGAATTCAAAGTATTCGTTCTTAACTTCAACTGCTTCGGGAGCGGGAACTGCCATGCCTTCAAGACCGTTAACTGTGTTTACGGAGTCAGCCTTAGCACCGTCTGCCTCGTAAGCCTTGAATGTTACGCCCGTACCTGCGTTGAATACGATAGCTGTTGTACCTTCTGCGAGGTCGATTGTCATATCGTGAGCGAGAACAACCTCAGCATCTGTTTCCATATCGTACTTCTTTGTGCCGTTTGCATCAGTGATTTCTACCCACTGAGCTACATCGGATGCGAGAGTTGCTGTTGTGCCGTCAACGGTTACAGTACCTTCGCCTTCGTATGTTACATAGTGTGTAACGGATGTGATAGCTTCGGGAGCTTCACCATTGTCCTTATCAAGAAGAACAATGACATTTTCGCTTACGAGGTTACCTGTTGAGAATTCACCAACAGAACCGCCTGTTACATTAACGATAACATCGCCCTTAACAGAGCCGTTTGCGTTTGCCGCACCGAATACGAGCTTGTTAACTCTACCGCCTTCGATGTTGTATGTGATAGAGCCTTCGATGATACCTGCGTTACCTGCAGTAAGGTTGGTAATTACAGCCTCATCCTTAACTGTGAACGTTACGTTGCCGTTAACTGTTCTGTTAGCCGCTTCAAGGTCGGGCTTAACTGCGTGACCGGAAGCATAAACGTAGGATACCTCAGACTTGCCTGCAACTACATAGTCGATGCCGCCTGCGAAGGAGGAACCGCCCCAGCCGCCTGCTCTTATAGAAACGCCTGTTGTGTCATAAAGCTCAAACTTGATGTTGTCTGTTCTTGTGAATGCACCGCCGTCTCCACCGGGCTGGATGTAGAGGGGAGCTGTTCTTGATTCGGGATAGGGTATTGCCTTAACGTTCTTGAACGCCATGTCGTTACCCTTTGCGTCAACGTAGATTTCGTCGTTGTTACCCTTAGAGTTGGTGTGCTTGATTTCGAGATCCTCAAAGAGAACCTTACCGCCTCTGTTGGGCTTGAAGGAAGGATGGCTGGAAATATCAAGGTAACCGCCTGCCGCTGTGATAACTGTATCCTTCGGGAATTCGAGCTGGTTGTTGTTTATAATCTTAACTGCATCAACGAGTGCGAATACTACTGTACCCTCGTGGTTGGAAGCAGCCTTGAGAGCATCGGGAAGTCCCTTGTATGCATCATCAACTGTAGCACCTGTCATAGCGCCTGCACCGTTCTGAGAAACGAAGATAATCTGTGCGCCGGGGTACTTTTCCTCGAGAGAAGGAAGAACGAAGAAGGAGAATGTATAAACAACCTCTTCACCGTCGTTGAGAGTGATTGTTGCTGTGTCTTCAAGATTTTCTGCCTGCTTAACAGTAATCTTAGAGGGGTCACCGGAGAATGCAACATTAAGCACGGGAGCTTCTGTTGTGCCTGCTGCAAGAGCAACTGTGTAGTCGTACTTGCCGTTTTCAAGCTCAACTGCCTTTTCGCCTGCCTTAACGGATTCAACTCTGATGCCGTCAAATACCTTGAAGCTGATTGTGTATGTGATGTCGTCTGCATCTGTTGCGCCTTCGAGAACAACTGTTGCCTTGTCATCGAGGGATGCTGCGGGAGTATATGTTACAACCGCGTCTGCTACGTTTACTTCGTAGGTTACTTCGGGAACCTCTGTTGTGCCGAAGGGAAGCTCTACTACGTATTCGTACTTGTTAACATTGTAACCGTCAATGCCTTCGCCGTTTACCTTGATGTTTGTAATCTTAGCGTTGAGGTCTGCCCAGTGACCGGGATCCTCTACGGAGAATACAGCCTTTTCGAGGTATACTGTTACACCATCAAGGCTCTGAACAGTCGCACCGTTACCGAAGGGTCTGAAGTGGAACTGCTTGAGAACTTCGCCTGCGCCTGCCTTAGCCTGAGCGTTTGCGAGGCTGATCGGAATTCTCTGCCATGCGTTAGGTGTGATTGTGTATGTGGATTCAATGCTTGTAGCACCGCCGGAAAGCTGGTATACATTACAGAAAATCTTCTTGCCTTCTGTCTTGAAGTTGGGGTCATCTACGTACATATAGTATGTAACATAGTTGTAGTGGTCGAGGTTAACGCTGTATGCGTCGAGGCCGTAACCGTCTGTTGCGAAGTTACCTGTAGCTGTACCGTTTCTTGTAAGCTTGAGGGTATCGATCATTGTTGTGCCGTCGATCCAGGGGTACTTAACACCAGCTGTGTGCGCAAGTGCGCCTGCACCGTCAATCTTCTTATTGAAGAATGTGTTGGGAACGATGATGTCCTCGTATGTGATTTCAGCCTTGAAAGCTTCGGGAGATGCGAGGAATTCAACGGAATCCATTGTACCGCCCTTGATAGCGATGTTGTTGATTCTGTTTGTCATTCTGTCGCCAACATTAGCTGTTGCTCTGCCGGCAGCCGCGTCTCTTGTTGCCTGGTCAACATTCTTGCGAAGAACGAGAGTTACCTGAACTTCTCTTGCTTCCTCGAGGTCGTTTTCGAGAACGGGGAACATGAAGCTCTGACCGGATTCCTGGTTTCTCCACATGTCGATTGTGTAGTCGGGAGAGCCAATGTTTGTGTTGTCATCGAGATATACATCATAGAGAGCGTTGTGAGAGTGCTTGTTAGCCCAGATGTATGCGTTTGTACCTGTGAACTTGAAGGTTGTAGCATAGCCTTCCTTCTGAGCGGACATTGTGTTACCGCCGGAGAAGCCGTTTTCCTGACCGAGCTGGTAGTTCTTGATTGTGGAAAGACCTGCAAGCTGGTTGGAGTTTGCTGTACCGCCGCAGAATCTGTTTGTATCAACTGTGGATACATCGAGATCTTCGGGAACTGTATCTTCATACTTAGCCTTGGAAACTGTGAGATTTACGTCTACAAGCTCATAAAGGAGCTCATCTCTGAGGTATTCGAAGTATACCTTGTAGCCTGCGTCTGCAGGGTGAACGGAGTCTGTGAAGTATGTGCTCCACTTTTCGTTAACTGCAGCCTGAGTTGCGTTAACAGCTGTGTCGTCGCCCATGAGCTCACGAGCCATACCAACCTTGAAGTCGATGAATTCAAAGCCGTTAGCTTCTGCAAATTCTCTGTGTGCCTGAACAGCACCGATGTCGCCTGCGTTGAGGATAGAAGAGTTGTTACATACGTTTACGAAAACGATCTGACACTTGGGGTTGTTAGCGAGAGCCTTTGCAACGATAACTGCGTCATTGCTCCAAAGGTCTTCCTTGTGATTGTAGTTGAAGCCTTCGTAAGCGTCGTTTACGCAGGAGTCAACAAAGAGAAGGTCGAGTGTGTTGTTTGCAAGGTCAAGGTCTCTTGTCATTCTGTAAGAGCCGAATCTGGAGCCTGTACCGCCGATACCGCCGTAAACTTCCTTGATAGAAGCTCCGGGGAAGTTATCCTTGAACCACTGTGTTGTAAGTGCACGCCAAGCTGTCTTGGAGCCTGCACCGGAAACTGTAGCACCTGCACCAACAGTTACGGAACCGCCGAGGTAACCGATTGTGAGGCTCTTGTCGTTGTAAAGCTTGGAGTATACGTTCTGGAGGTAGATATCGTCGTACTCAACGCCTTCGATATCAACATACTTGTAAACTGCATAGTATGTTGTGGAAAGGTCGGGAGTTGCAACGTCGCCTTCGAGAACTGCACCTGCGGGAGCTGTGGACCAGCCGATGAATTCAGCGCCTTCGGGAGCTGTGGGAGCCTCGGGGAATACAACCTTGGAAGCAGCCGCATAGCCGGGAAGAACCTGGTAAGATTCATACTCAGCTGTACCGCCGTTAGCGTCGAAGGAGATTGTGATTTTGGGAGCCTTGTTGAGAGCAGCAAGGTCATAAGCCTCTGCGGATGCATAGTCATCGAATACTGCAACGCCGCAGATATCGAAGTATGTAGCTGCGTCCATCAAGGGAGTGCCGTCATCGTTCATAACCTTGTTAACACCGATGGGTCTTATCCAAAGGTGGTTGGAGCTGTAGAAGTTATCAGCGAGGTTAAGTGTGTAAACCATCTTCTTCCATGTTTCGGAGCCGTCGTACTGAACAGCTGCGGAAGTGGGAGAAGTGCCGTTTGCACCGGATGCGTCCTTAACCTGATAGAAGCCCGCTGTGGAGCTTGCCGCTACGTTAGAACGCATATATGTTACAACGTAAAGCGTTCTTGACGAGGGGACAATAGCAGGGCTAAGGCCGTACATATTAAAGTAAAGGGAGTTGTCACCACCGGATGTTGCGAATCTCGGAACATAGCGGTTGTATACGATGTCATTTTCAGCATCGTAGCCTGTTGTAGCAGTACCTCTTTCGCACTGCTTAAGGAGCTGTGCTGACTTTGCGTCGTCGGATGAAACCAACAACTCAAGGAGAGGAGCTGCTGCGAGTTCGGCATCTTCTTTTGCCGATACGGTAAAGCTTGCCATAGATGTGAGCATCAATGCAGAAAGCACTACCGCAAGAATTCTCTTGAAGTTCATAGAATCCTCCTAAATAAAATAAAATAGATTTGTGTACAGTGGAGATACCGCTCCAAGGTACATACGGTTAGATTATACAACATATAAAGAAAAAAATCAAGTACTAATTGCAATAATTTAAAATTTGTTCGTAGAATTCACGGTACTTTTTTTGTGTAAATCCTACAAATATTTTTTCGTAATTTGCCGAATACAACCAAATTTCAAGCATAAATTTTGCAGTTGAAATCTACATAATGACACCGCATTTTTACCCGAATACAAGATATTGTATAAAACAAAAAATCCCCCGAAAACCGACAAAAGTCTTCGGGAGAAGCGGAAATATTCCTTTGTGATTGTAACTTTTGTATGAACAAAACCCCGATTTCGGGCAAAATCACTGCTCCGAGTCGAGATAATACTTAATCTGATCCTCAATCCAGTAGGTAAATTCGGTGTTCGGAAGGCGTTTTTCGTGCGGTTTTATGTTTTTGTAGTGACCCGCACCGTCCACAATGCCCTCCCAGATGTCGGCAAAAACGAAGTCGTAGTCGCCGTCATTTACCGTGTCCATAAACTTGATTGCATCCTCTCGGATGACCTTGATTTTGTCCTTTCCTGGGAAATTCGGGAGTATATTTTCCTCAAAAATGGTAGCAATTTCGGGTGAAATTTCCACAATATCCACCGATTCTACGCTGTCCTTTCGGGAAACGACATACTGATAATAACCAAGACCGCATCCGAGGACAAGCACTCTGCCGTGAGCCTTAGCCATCTGCTCCTTCATGGTGTTGATTTCCGACGGGCAGACGGACATCCACGGCACAACGCCCTCGTAGAAGGTCGGGAAGCTGACCTTTCCCGTGAAAAATCCGATTTTCGGTACGATTATATCCCTTGAAAAGTCGGGGGCATCGTACAGAAACAGTTCTCCGCGGTCGTATGAGGCGGTAGTCAGCAGGAATTTGCCCGTTTGGACATCGTTGAATTTTACGTTTTTGATGTATTCGTCGTCGTAGAACTCACCCACGCCGAATTTTCTCGCATTTCGGAACACCTCGGCGATGTATTCGTCGGAGGCATTGTCGAAAACTCCGTTATCGTCGAGGAATGCAAGAATCACCATAAAGGTCTCGAAGTCGTCACAGAGCCAGCCCATACCTCGGAGGGTTTCAAGCTCCTCGGGGGTATACTTCTTTTTTTCGGTCTTGATTTCCTTTGCGGAGAAGTCGTAGACGGGGTTGGTGGCGGAGATTGTAGCTGTCAGTTGGGCGGTGAGGTGGAAGGTTTCGTTTTTGGTCATATAAATAGGCTGTCTCTTTCTGTTAAATCAGTACATTCTCTTCTGAATTTTCGGATAAACAAGCACATAAATGAAATAGAACACAACGCAGACAAGCACGTCCTTGATAAGGTTAAAGGGAATAACCCCACCGATTATGTAAGCGTTTGCCGTTGCCTGAATTCCGTAGAGGGGAATCATAAGAAAATAATTGCCGAGAATTGCGGCACATACCTGCGCGATGCTTGCTATGGGAAGAGTAATGAGGAGCTTATACTTATTGAGCATATTCTTAAAGAGATATTTTGTTGTAAGTCCGCAGGTGAGCACAAGAGATGCACCGCAGATGAAGTTGGAAAGCTCACCAACAGCACCCGTGCTTGTAACTGTCAGATGGAGCACATTCTTGATGAGAACGACAAGAACGCCCGCAATCGGGGAAACCGCAACAGCTGCAAGAAGTGCGGGGACATCGGAAAAGTCGATATCGAGCCAGGGGAATGCGGGGATTATTCCCGGAATTTTCGGGAAAATCATAAGAACATAGGAGAGTGCTGCAAGTACGCCCACAAGGACGATTGTTTTTGTATTTGTTTTCATGGTAAAATCTCACTTTCACATTTTGAAATAAATATATTCATTGGGCTGTTCAAAAATGAAAAGTAAAAGCCCGAAGCTGTAAAACCTCGGGCGTTCAACCTTAAAATTGTAATTTAACATATAGCCTCCGGCGGGCAGGGCTTTGCCCCTGCACCCCACAAGCCTTTGAAAAGGCTTGACCCAAACTTTAATATAAGCTCTCTCGCTACGCTCCTTCGCCAAATTTTTGAAGAACAAGACACGGTATTTCGAGCAATTCTTAAAGTTTCATCGTTAAATTATAATTTTAAGGTATCTTTTACTTTATCCGGACTATACCGTCGGTTGCGGAATCACACCGCAATCAAAGCCTTTCTATGTCTTGGGGACAACTCGTCCCCAAACCCCATCGCCCTCTTATGAAATTGGCTTCGCCAATTTTAAAAAAGAGGGGCAAAAAACTTAAATATACAAACCTATTACATAGGTTTGTAGGAAAAAATAAATAATTATCAATTCCCTGCAAAGCTGCGTAGCAGTTTTGCTATTTAAAGTTTTTGATCGAGCTTTTTTCAAAAAGCTCGGCAGGTGTGGGCGGCAGCCCACGAAAGGTTTTGTAGATGAAGAAAATGATTATGGCGCTTATCGCCTGTGTGCTCCTTGTTTCGGGCGCGATGGCGGAACCGGCGCCGGCGAATATGGAAGTGCCGCCTGCGGCGATTCAGACGCAGGCGGAGGGCGAACTCGAGGCGTATGATCTGGAATTCCCGGAGGATATGCCGCTTGAGGCGAAGAATTTTGTGCTCTTTGCGCGCGCGCAGTTTGAAAAGCATCCCTTTGAAAAGCTGCCCAAGGCGAACGAGTATACGAAGTGGTACTATCAGGATAAGCGCGAGATCGGCTGGTGCTCCGTTTTCCAGATCTACTGCGCACAGCATAGCGGTGTGCAGCTGATTAAGCACAAACAGGATGTGAGCGTGGCTGAGAGCGACGTCATCACTGCGATGGAAGGCCGCGTGGGCAATGTGTATTATGTATTTGACGCCCACAGCCGCTGGCAGCAGGCCGATGAGATGGAAGCGATTCCCAAGCCCGGCTATATCGTCATCTACGGCAAGCGCGCTTCC
>JAFYPA010000097.1 GCA_017560085.1 Clostridia bacterium | reverse complement strand
TTCCCCAACGGCGAAATCAAGTACATCTCCGCTGCATTCCCCTCTGCTTGCGGTAAGACAAACCTCGCTATGCTCATTCCCCCCGCAGCTTATGCAGAAAAGGGCTATAAGGTATGGTGCGTAGGTGACGATATCGCTTGGATAAGAGTTGGTAAGGACGGCAGACTCTGGGCTGTTAACCCCGAAAACGGCTTCTTCGGTGTTGCTCCCGGTACAAACCTTAAGTCCAACCCCAACGCTCTCTACACAACAATGAGAGATACAATCTTCACAAACGTTGTTCACAACCTCGACGACAACACAGTATGGTGGGAAGGCCTTGACAACAATCCTCCCGCAAACGCTATCGACTGGAAGGGCAACAAGTGGGATTACACAAAGTACGACAAGAAGGATAAGTCCACTTGCGGTGCTCATCCCAACTCCAGATTCACAGCTCTTGCTAAGAACTGCCCCTGCGTTTCTGCTGAATTTGACAGCATGACAGGCGTTCCGCTTTCCGCAATCGTATTCGGCGGAAGAAGAGCAAAGACTGCTCCCCTCGTATATCAGTCAAGAGACTGGCAGCACGGTACATTCGTTGGCTCTATCATGGCTTCCGAAACAACAGCTGCAGCTACAGGCGCAGTAGGTGTTGTAAGACGTGACCCCATGGCTATGCGTCCCTTCTGCGGCTACAACATGGGTGACTACTTCGCACACTGGCTCCAGATGGGTAAGAAGATTCCCAACGCTCCCAAGATTTTCCACGTTAACTGGTTCAGAACAGACGACGAAGGCAACTTCATCTGGCCCGGCTTCGGTGACAACCTCAGAGTTCTCGACTGGATTCTCAAGAGATGCGAAGGCACTGTTGACGCTAAGGAAACAGCAATCGGTTATGTTCCCAACGCTGAAGACATCAACGTTGAAGGCCTCGACATTTCCAAGGAAACAATCGAAGAGCTTCTCAAGGTTGACAATGCTTCCTGGCTCGAAGACGTTGACAACATCAAGGAATTCTACGCTCAGATCGATTCCATCGGCGGCAGAATGCCTAAAGCGCTTTACGAAGAACTCGACAAGCTCGTTGCTAACCTCTCCAAGTAATAGGCTTAATACAGCAAAATCAAGGTGCGGATTTCGGTCTGCACCTTTTTTGTATGCTCCGTGCGTGAAAATGTAACAAAAAAATGAATTTATAGTCAACCGATTGACTTATATAAAAATGTATGATATAATATATCGAATAGAAATTTTCAAGGGAGGACAACAGACTATGAAGCGTATCAAGACACTTGAAACAAAGAATCTCTGCAAGAGCGCAAAGAACGGTGGCTGCGGCGAATGCCAGACATCCTGCCAGTCCGCTTGCAAGACAAGCTGCGGTATTGCAAATCAGCAGTGCGAAAACAAGAAGTAATAAAATATGATTTGCACAAGCGCCGCCGGAATCAAAACGGCGGCTGCTTTTTTGAATAAGCAGTTTGCGTATGGCTTCTGTTTTGATATTGCGGAACGGTTTTCCTTTCCGTCGTGATTTTATAAATAAAAATATTACATATAAATTCGGAGAAATAATATGATACATTCTTACAAACTTCTCGGTATGAACATAGTCCTCGATATCTGCTCGGGCTCGGTGCACGTTGTGGATGAGGTTGCCTTTGACATTATTGAAATGTACGAGAGCAAATCACAGGACGAAATCGTTTGTGCCATTCTTGAAAAATACAAGGGCAGAGAGGACGTCACAAAAGAGGATATCCTCGACTGTATTTCCGATATCGAGGAGCTGAAGGCTGACGGCAAGCTCTTTTCCGAGGACACCTTCGAGCCTATGGCGGGCGACCTCAAAAAGAAGAGCGCGGGCGTTGTAAAGGCACTTTGTCTTCATATCGCTCATTCCTGCAATCTCAATTGCTCTTACTGCTTTGCTTCTCAGGGAAAATACCACGGCGAGCGTGCACTTATGAGCTTTGAGGTGGGTAAGCAGGCGTTCGACTTCCTTATCGCAAACTCGGGTACAAGAAGAAACCTTGAGGTTGACTTCTTCGGCGGCGAGCCCCTTATGAACTTCGATGTTGTAAAGCAGCTGGTTGCTTATGCGAGAAGCATCGAGAAGGAGCACGGCAAGAACTTCAGATTCACTCTTACCACAAACGGACTTCTTATTGACGACGATGTTATAGAATTCGCAAACAAGGAAATGAGCAATGTAGTCCTTTCCCTCGACGGCAGAAAGGAAGTACACGACCGCTTCAGAGTTGACTATGCGGGTAACGGAAGCTGGGAGAGAATCGTTCCCAAGTTCCAGAAAATGGTTGAGTCCCGCGGGGGCAAGAACTACTATATGAGAGGTACCTTCACCCACGCAAACCCCGATTTCCTTGAGGACATAAAGGAAATGCTCCGTCTCGGCTTTAACGAGCTTTCAATGGAGCCTGTTGTATGCGCACCCGATGACCCCTCTGCACTTACGGAGGAGGACTTCGGCGTAGTTTGCGAGCAGTATGAACAGCTTGCCGCTCTTATGCTTGAAAAGCACAAGGAAGGAAAGCCCTTCACCTTCTACCACTATATGATAGACCTCAAGGGCGGTCCCTGTATCTACAAGAGAATTTCGGGCTGTGGCTCGGGAACGGAATATATGGCTGTTACTCCCTCGGGCGAGCTTTATCCCTGCCATCAGTTTGTCGGTGAGCAGGAATTCAAGCTCGGCGACGTATGGAACGGTGTTACCAACATAAAGAAGCAGGACGAATTCGGTGCCTGCAATGTATACACAAGAGAAGAATGCAAGACCTGCTGGGCAAAGCTTTACTGCTCGGGCGGATGTGCGGCTAACGCATACCACGCAACGGGCTCCGTAAACGGCGTATACGAATACGGCTGCCGTCTTTTCAGAAAGAGAATGGAATGTGCCATTGCTCTTGAAGCGGCAAAGCAGGAGCTTGAATAAAATTCACAATGCACAATTCACAATGCACAATTAAGACCGTAAGAGGTCCTGGAGGGAAAGCTTATGACAACGCCGGTTGTTGACTTTGTGAAAAAGTATATAGAGAGCAAAAGCACAAGGCTTCATATGCCGGGGCATAAGGGGAAGAGTCTTCTCGGGTTTGAGGCTTACGATATTACGGAGTTTGACGGTGCGGATGTGCTTTATCACGCGGAAGGGATTCTTCGTGAGAGTATGGATAACGCAACGGCACTTTTCGGAAGCGGAAGGACTGTTTATTCTGCGGAAGGCTCGTCGCTGTCAATCCGTGCGATGCTTTATCTTGCGGTGCTTTATGCAAGGAGCAAGGGAGAGCGGGCGCACATTCTTGCGGGACGGAATGCTCATAAGGTGTTCGTTATGTCCGCTTCTCTTCTTGATTTTGATATAAGCTGGCTTTACGGCGAGGCGGACGGCGGTATTACCCAATGTACCGTTTCTCCGAGGGCTCTTGACAGAAGTCTTTCCGAGATGAAGAATAAGCCTACTGCGGTGTATATTACAAGTCCCGACTATCTCGGAAACGTTGCGGATATTGAGGAGATTTCCAAGGTCTGCAAAAGACACGGAGTGCTTCTTCTTGTGGATAACGCTCACGGAGCATATCTCAATTTCCTCCCGGAAAACAGACATCCGATGCACCTCGGTGCGGATATCTGCTGTGACTCCGCTCACAAGACTCTGCCCGCAATTACGGGGGCGGGTTATCTGCATATTTCACAAAACGCACCGGATATAATTTTGCATAATGCATATAAGGCAATGTCGCTGTTTGCTTCGACAAGTCCGTCTTATCTGATACTTCAGTCGCTGGATATACTCAATAAGTATCTCTCGGAAAACTACAGAGAACGGCTTTCGGAGTACTGTCTTGCGGTGAAAAAACTCAAGAAAAGACTTTGTGACTGCGGAATTGCAAGCCTCGACGGTGAGCCTCTGAAGATAACAATAACACCGAAAAAATTCGGCTATACGGGTGTTGAGCTTTCGGAATATCTCTCCGAAAAGGGTATGGTCTGCGAGTTTTACGACCCCGATTATGTCGTGCTTATGCTGACACCCGAGAACGGTGTTGATGTGCTTGATAAAATTTATAATGCTCTTTCGTGTATCCCGAAAAAAGCGGAAATCACGGAAAAGCCCCCGAAATTCGCAAGTCCCCGTGTAAAGCTTTCCGTAAGGGAAGCCATATACGGCGAAACGGAGAAAATCCCCGTAAGCGAAAGCCTCGGCAGAGTATTTGCGGGCTTTAATGTGGCTTGCCCTCCCGCTATTCCCATTGCGGTCTGCGGTGAGGTTATAGACGGGGATGTTATTGCCTTGCTTGAATATTACGGCGAGGATAAATGTGAGGTTCTTAAAAATTAAAATATAAAAACAAAAAGGAGAACTGTTATGAAAAAGCTGATATCGGCACTTCTTGCGGCAACAATGCTTGTTTCCCTTTCCGCCTGCGGCGGCAAGAATGAGGAAGCAAAGGAAAATGCAAATCCCGAAAAGGAAATTACAGAGGAAGTAAGTGAGGAAAAGGCTATGGCAACAATTCTTTCAAACAGCTACTACAGACTTACCGTTGACAAGGAGCTTAATGTTGCATATCTCGGCGGCTCCATAACTCAGGGTGCGGGTGCTTCCGTTTACGCAAAGAACTGGGTTGCGCTCACAACAGCGTGGCTTTCGGAAAAATTCCCCGAGGCGACAATCAACGAAAACAACGCGGGCATTTCCAACACAGGCTCAAACTACGGTATTTACAGACTCGAGAAGGACATCTTTGATGTTGCGATTCCCGACCTTATCTTTATTGAATACACCTCCAACGACTGGGGCAGATTCGGTGAGCTTAACATTTCCCGTCAGAACGAGTCCATTATAAGAAAGCTTTACGAAAAGAACCCCAAGGTTGACATAGTATTCCTCTTCACGGGATTCAGCCACGACGGAAACTGCAGAAGAGCAAGCACGGCTCTCGCAAAGCATTACGGACTTCCCGTAATCGACCCCGGCTCACAGCTTAAGACCCTTATCGACACTGAGGAGGGCGGAGTATACGACAGATACTCCAGGGACAAGATTCATCCCAACGACGAGGGCTATGCCTTCTACATCAAGTGCATTGACGAATGCTTCTCCAAGTACCTTATAGACGAAGCTCCCGAAAAGGCACAGTATATTGATATAGTTGTTCCCGAGCCTCTTAATAAGGACGGACTCTTTATGAATCCTCAGTTTACCGAAGCTCTTCTTTATGATGCTCCCGAAAACTTCAAGCACACAAGCAAGAGCCTCACAATGGGTAAAATCAAGTACGACTACGCACTTTCCACAGACGTTGAGGGCGCGGTATTCGAATTTGACTTTGAGGGTACGGGCTTCGGACTTCTCGTTTACAAGACACCCAAGGTTTCAAGCATTGAATATTCCGTTGACGGCGGTGAGTTTATCCCCTATGCCATAGGCGATATGCATAACTACAACCACGGTCAGATGTACATAATCGAGCACGCACTTGAGAGCGGAAAGCACAATGTAAAGATTAAGAATGTCGCTTCCCAGTACGGCACGGAGCTTAACATTCTCGGCGTTTGCACAAATAAGTAAAATTCAAAATTCCCCGAAATAAAGGTATTATCATGACACCAAAAAACAGAATTCTTCCTTTTTTAAAGGACGTACAGAAGCCCGCAAGATATATCGGCGGTGAGCTTAACGAAGTTATAAAGGACAAAAAGGACGTAAAGCTGAGAGTTGCATTCTGCTTCCCCGACTCATACGAAATAGGTATGTCCAACCTCGGTATGAAGATTCTCTACGGAACGCTCAACAGCCTTCCCGAGGTATGGTGCGAGAGAGTTTTCGCTCCCTGGGAGGATATGGGCAAGCTTATGAAGGAGATGGACGTTCCGCTTTACGCACTTGAAAGCGGTGATGCCCTTTCCGAATTCGATATCGTGGCGTTTTCTCTTTCCTACGAAATGTCCTACACCAATGTGCTTTATATGCTTGAGCTTGCGGGAATTCCGCTTCTTTCCGAGGAGAGAGGCGACAGCGGAAAGCGTCCTCTTATAATCGCAGGCGGTACCTGTGCATACAATCCCGAGCCTCTTGCGGACTTTATCGACCTTTTCTGTATAGGTGAGGGCGAGGATCATCTCAACGATGTTGCAAGGGCTATGATTGCATACAAGGACGCTCACAAGGATAACTTCTCAAAGAAGGAGCTTCTTCTTGAGCTTGCGAAAATCGGCGGAAGCTACATCCCCGCATTCTACGATGTAAAATACGAGGGCAGAGACGGAACAATATCCGAAATCACACCCAATACCGAAGGCGTTCCCGCAATAATCGAAAAGCGGGTTATCACGGAGTTTGAGGATTCACATTATCCCACAAAGCCCGTTGTCCCCTTTATCGAAACGGTACACGACAGAATCTCCCTTGAAACCTCGAGAGGCTGTATAAGAGGCTGTCGCTTCTGTCAGGCGGGTATGGTTTACAGACCCTACAGAGCAAGAAGCTACGACAAGCTCTGCTGTCAGGCAAGGGAAACCTTTGACAATTCGGGATATGAGGAAATCTCACTTCTCTCCCTTTCCATAAGCGACTACGATGAGCTCGGCTCACTTGTTGACGGTCTTAAGACCTGGACAGACGAAAAGAAGGTAGGTCTCTCCCTTCCCTCGATGCGTATAGATGCATTTGAAGCGGAGATTATGGAAAAGGTAAACGGTGTCAGAAAAACAGGTCTTACCTTCGCTCCCGAAGCAGGCACACAGAGACTTCGTGACGTTATAAACAAGAACCTTACCGAGGACGAAATCCTTGAGGGATGCCGAGGTGCATTCTCCAAGGGCAGAACAAGCGTAAAGCTTTACTTTATGCTGGGACTTCCCACCGAAACAGACGAGGATATCTGCGGAATCCCCGCTCTCGGTCAGAAAATCATAGACGAATACTACAGAAATCCCGATAAGCCCAAGGGCAAGGCGGTTGAAGCGACAATGTCCGTTTCCTGCTTTGTCCCCAAGTCCCACACTCCCTTCCAGTGGGAGGCTCAGGACGAGCTTTGCGAGCTTGTGAGAAAGCAGAAGCTTCTCGGCACTCACATTACCACAAGAAAGCTTCGCTACAACTGGCACGAGGCAAAGGTAAGCCGTCTTGAGGCAATCTTTGCAAGAGGTGACAGACGACTTTCAAAGGCTCTTGTCGAGGCAAGAAAGCAGGGCTTCATCTTTGACGGCTGGGACGAATATTTCAGCTACGACAAGTGGATGGCTGTATTTGAAAAGGTGGGCGTTGACCCCTCATACTATGCCAACAGACGCTTCGAATTTGACGAAATTCTCCCCTGGTCACACATCTCCTGCGGAGTTTCGGAAAAGTTCCTTATGGCAGAGGCAAAGAAGGCGAGAGAGGCTGTCACAACTCCCGACTGCAGAAGCAAGTGCTCTGCTTGCGGTATGCAGGATAAGTGTAGAATTCACAAATAATTTCAGTGCGGTTTTATGCGGAATGAGGCTTTGTTCCGCATTTCCGTTTTAGTCCCGCGGGGGATTTTATGGAGGTTTATATGGAAGAGCTTTATGAATCGGAGACAACCGAGGTCCTTGAGGGAATAATATCCGTAAAGGCGGCAATTCTCGCAAAAAGCAGAAGAGTGGACAATGTTTTCGTAGACCTTGAAAAATACAAAAAGCGTGACAGAAAGATAACCGCATTCGTGTCCTTTTTAAAGGCAAACGGAATAAAGCCCGAATTCTGCGAAAGAGGCGTAATCGATGCCTTTGTAAGCTCCTCGGGCAAGGACTCGGGAAGCACCCACGGCGGTGTTGCGGCATCTGTCGGCAAAAGAGAATACAGCACAGTTTCGGATATTCTCTCCGCCTGTGCGGAAAAAGAGGGCTTCTGCGTGTATCTTGATGGCGTTGAGGATCCCTTCAATCTCGGCTATGCGCTTCGTGCTCTTTATGCGGCGGGTGCTGTCGGTGTTATTCTTCCGGGCAAGGAAAGGGACGGCTCTGCAGGTGTTCTTGCACGAAGCAGTGCGGGCGCAAGTGAGCATATTTCTCTTGCAAGATTTTCCGAAAGTGACGACAAGGATGCAAGGCTTCGTCTTGTAAGTGACATTAAAAAGCGTGGCATAAAGCTTTGCTGTGCGGCGGTCTCAAGCGAATCCGTACCGATTTTCTCCTACGGTGACGGCTTCCCGATGATACTCTTCATAGGCGGAGAAAAGAGAGGCATATCTCCCGAATTTGCGGATAACAGCGACAGACTCATTCACATCCCTTATGCCGATGAAAGCATACGCTACTCACTCCCCACGGCAACCGTTGCGGCGGTGTGCGGTATGGAGCTTATGAGAATAAAGGATAAGCTTTGAAATTGTATTCCCACGGGGCTTCGGCTTTTGTGGGAATTTTTTGCTCTGCGGTATACACGGCTATTTATTTACAGTGTATTCAACATTTCGGGGCGGATAGAGTATATAATTATAATATTAAGTATCGGAAAGGAGGAATGACGGTGAAATTCAAAAAAACGGTTGCCTTTGCTTTGGCGCTGATGCTGTCGTTGGCGGTTGTGATTTTCTCGGCAGGTATGATGTCAAGCGGTACGAAATATAACGACGTTAACTACAGAAGCTATATCAATCTTTCGGAAAACTCGGATATCCCCAGCCTTTTCAGAAACGACTCGGTTTTTCCGTCTTACAAGAAATATCCGCCCGTTATTATGGACGGTATCGAATATGTTCCTCTCGAACTCTTTTACGGACTTTCAAATGTCAAGATAAGCTATTCCAAGGACGCAACCAATTTCTATATTCAGAATAAGAAGAACAACAAATACATATCCTTCAGCATAAGTGACGGCTATGCCGTTACGAACAACAACAATGTTGTCGTTGCCGCAGTGCAGAGCTGCTACGGAATCCACTATGTTCCGCTTCGTACGGTCTGCTCAAGCATCGGACTCGGATGTGACTCCTATAACGATGGTGTCAACAAGGTGTACGCCATAAAGATATACAACACTTCGGGACTTTCCGCAAAGGAGCTTGTGGCAATCCACGCCCCCGAAATTTACGCTGTCGAGGAGGAAAAGCCGACGGAAAGCAGTGGCGAAACCCAGCCGAGCGGTAATCAGAGCGTACAAATCCCGACGGGAAGCGGACAGCAGAGCAATAACCCGCCCGCACCCGTAACGCCTCCAAAGCAGGAGGAAAAGCCCGTAGAGGTTCTTCACAAGAGCGGTACAATAATGCTGTTCTATCCGAGCTTTGACGGTGAGAGAGCGGGAGCAACCCTCGATACTCTTTCGGCAAAGGGACTTAAGGCAACCTTCTTCGTTACGGAGAAGAATATACTTGATTTCCCCGCAATAATCCGCAGAATGTATGTTGAGGGTCATACAATCGGCATCACCTTCGCCGAGTCACCCGATGAGCTTTACGCAGAGGGTGCTCTTGAGGAGAAAACTGCAAGCACGGAAAATGCTCTTTACGAGATAATAAAAACCAAAACGAGAATAGCATATCTCCCGAAGATGTCAGATGAGGCTTCTGCCGAAATAAACGCAAGAGCCGAGGCACTCGGACTTTGCACCGTTCAGTTCAACGGCGACTCAAGGACGGACACTCTCCGTACCTCAAGTGCGACCGCGAGGATGACGGAAAGCCTCAAGGACATTCCCGCCTCCTACGGCTCGTCTGTTGCCTATATCAAAATGAGCTTCACGGACAGCGGAAACGCCGTGCTTGGAGTAATCGCAAATCATATAAGACTATATCCGCAGTTGAAGTCGGCTCTTTTCGACGAAACAACAAAATAAAAATTAAGGAGGATTTCCGTTTAAAGCTTTGATTTCAGGTTCCGACGGGAGTCCTTGTTTTTTCGGTATGTTTACAGCTGAAAGGAATCGTATTATGGGAAAATCAAAAACGATGTATACCTCGCCCGCAAGGAATTGGGTTGAGGCAATGCCCCTCGGAAACGGCACTCTCGGTGCGATGGTGTTCTTTGATACCGACAGGGAAAGAATAGCACTCAATCACGACAGACTCTGGTCGGGAGTCCCCAAGGACTACGCCAAAAAGGGAAGAAAGGGTGCAAAGGGAAGCTTCGAGAGAGCAAGGAGGCTTGCACTTAAAGGAAAATACAGCGAGGCAGAGACGGAAATTCAGGACAATTTTCTTGATTTCACAACGGAAAAATATCTGCCTCTCGGCGATATCATTATAGATTTCGGGCACAAAAAATACGGTGACTACAAAAGAGAGCTGGACTTTGAAAGTGCCACAGCAAGCCTTGAATATACAAGCAGAGGCAGAAAATTCCAAAGAAGATGCTATGCTTCCCATCCGCATAATGCCGTTATTTACGAGATTTTCGGCAGCAAGGGCTCTGTAAGCCTTGAGGTGTCGCTGACATCACGACTCAGCGGCAGGAGCTACACCGAAAACGGCACTCTCATCTATG
This sequence comes from Clostridia bacterium, assembly GCA_017560085.1. GTDB lineage: Bacteria > Bacillota > Clostridia > Oscillospirales > CAG-382 > SIG622. The sequence continues at coordinate 49,927 of JAFYPA010000097.1, read as the reverse complement.
ACGGCGAATGCCCCGGATACGCCTATACCGATTTCCAAAGTGATGATAAATTCGAATACAGAAACGGCAGATATACAAAGGGTCTTTCCTTCAGAGGTGCCTTGCGTGTAAAGACCGTTTCGGGTACGGTGGAGTATACCGGGGATAAAATCAGGATTTCAAAGGCGGATTATGCCTGCATTTATTTCACCGCGGAAACTAACTTCATTTCGCCCTTTGTGTACCCTTCGCTTTCGCAGAAGGACTATAAAAATATGGCTCTTGCGGTACTTGATAAGGTGTGCGGTGAGGATATCGGAGCGGTGTATAAAAAGCATATAAGGGATGTTTCCTCACTATATAACAGAGTAAAGCTCGACCTCGGCACAAGCGGTAAGGATGACATTCCCACCGACGAGAGGCTGAAAAGCTTTATGGAAACAAAGGATGATTTAAGCCTTTACACACTCCTTTTCGATTTCGCAAGGTATCTTACAATTGCCGCCTCACGAAAGGGCACGCAGGCGATGAATCTTCAGGGCATATGGAACGACAAAATGCCCGCTCCGTGGAGATGCAACTACACCGTCAACATAAACACGGAAATGAACTACTGGCCGACTCTTCCCTCGGGACTTCTTGAATGCCACGAGCCTCTTGTCAGCCTTATAAAGAGTACAATAAAAAACGGCAGAGAGGTCGCAAGGAGATATTACGGTGCGAGAGGCTTTGTCGTTCATCACAATGTTGACCTGTGGGGGCACGCAAGCGCCGTTTACTGGATGGCGATGTGGGGCTTCTGGCAGGGTGGCTCGGGATGGCTTTGCCGTCATCTTTTCGAGCAGTACGAGTATACTCTTGACGAAAAATTCCTGAAGAATACCGCATACCCGATAATAAAGGAAGCCGCACTTTTCTATATGGATATTATGTCAGAGGTTGAGGACGGAAAAATTGCGGTCGTGCCGGGAACATCTCCCGAAAATAACTTCAGGGACGAAAACGGCAGACAGGTCTCGGTTGCAAAGTACACGACTATGATGAACTGCATCGCATACGAAACGGTGGAAAACGCAATAAAATGCTGTGACATCCTCGGAATAAAGGACGACTTCAGAGCGGAAGCGGAGACGGTGCTTTCCAAAATCGCTCCGATGAAGGTCGGCAAGGACGGAAGGCTTCTCGAGTGGAATGAGGACTTCCCCGAAACGGATATCCACCACAGACACATTTCTCATCTTTACGCCCTGCATCCTGCGGATATGATAACAAAAAAGACCCCCGAGCTTTTTGATGCCGCAAGGAAAACCCTTGAAAAAAGAGGCGATGACGGCACGGGCTGGAGTCTCGGATGGAAGATAAACTTCTATGCAAGGCTCGGTGACGGCAACAGCGCATTGAAGCTTCTTGAGCGTCAGCTTGCATTTGTTCCCTCCGATGGAGATTTTTCCACGGCATACGGAGGCTTCAGCAGCGGAACCTATGCCAATCTCTTCGATGCTCATCCGCCGTTACAGATTGACGGAAACTTCGGTCTTGCAAGCGGTGTTTACGAAATGCTCGCAAGGGTTATCGGAGACGAGCTTTACCTTCTTCCCGCACTTCCCGAAAAGTGGCAGGACGGAAGCATTGAGGGTATGAGAGTCAAGGGTGACAATATTCTCAATATCACCTGGCGTGACGGAAGGCTTGTTTCCTATGAGCTTTCGGGCAGAAAACCGCTGAAGGTATTTTACAACGGTGAGGAGCTTACCGCAGAAAAATAAAAGCATATAAGAAGAAAATTTATACAAGGAGAAAAAACAATGATTATCAGAACAAATCTTTACCCCGAAGGAAGAAAAAAAGCCATCACAATGAGCTACGACGACGCACATCCCTTTGACAGAGAGCTCATCCCGATATTCAACACCTACGGCTTCAAGGGTACATTCCACGCAAACTCAATGCATATCGGCGAGGGCAAGAACTATACCGATGCCGAGGCAAGAGAGCTTTATAAGGGACACGAAATTTCCGTGCATACATACTCTCATCCCGCACTTATAGACATCCTTCCCGCAGAGCTTCACGACGAGGTTATGCGTGACAAGGCAAGACTTGAGGAGGTTTTCGGCTATACCGTAAGAGGTATGTCCTACCCCTACGGACACTTTGACAACAGAATTGTTGATACCGTCCGCTTCTGCGGTATGAAGTACGCAAGAACAACAAGAAGCACGGGCGACTTCAGACTTCCCGAGGAATTCCTCACATGGCATCCCACAACGCACCACAATGGTGATCTTTACGGACTTCTCGAAAGATTTATGGAGCAGAGAGTCGACAGAGTATACAATATGCCCTGCTTCTACATTTGGGGACACTCATACGAATTCGATGCCGACCACAACAACGACCTTTACAAGATGGAGGAATTCTGCAAGAAGGCACAGCATCTTGACAGCGTATGGTACGCAACCAATATCGAAATCTACGACTATGTAAGCGCCGCAAGAAGCCTTGAAATCTCCGCGGAAAGAAAGTACGTATTCAATCCCTCAAGACTTTCCGTATGGGTAACGGTAAACAACGACAGAGTTGTAGAAATCAAGCCCGGCGAAAACGCACTTTAATTTATAAATATATAAAAAGACCCCCGGACAAGGAGAAATCCAAATCCGGGGGAATTTTATTTTGTCTTACGGATTACTGATTTGCGGTGAAGCTTCTTTCGTCATAGCCGCCGTCCTCGGGAGCATAGAGATAGGTGTTATCCTTACCGCCGATGTATACGTCGATGACATTGGGAATGTTGTGGTTGTACTTGTAGTCCGTCTTGTGTGAGAGTGCGAACATTCTCTCGGGTACCTGAACAAATACATTTCCGTCAAGGTATGCACCCGAAGCATTATAGGTTGCACCCAGCTGAATGAGGTGTGAATATGAGCCGTAGGGGTTAGCACATCTGTCGATGATGTTGTCCTTGATTACCGTGTTTGTTGCGGTATTGTTGTGTCCCCATCCCTTGATGCTGCCGGGCTGATGGTCGGGTCTCTGCATACCCCAGCCGTAGCCGCCTCGACGAAGGATATTGCCCTCGAAGAGTACGTCCTCCATGAAACGCTCGCTCTTTTTGTTGTTTTCGTCGTTGGACATAAAGTATTCTATGTTGTAAACGGAGTCACAAAGGAGGTTGTTGGAGTAGATAACATTCTTCATATGGTAGTTTCCGTGGCTTGTACTGGAAATCTGATGTGTGATGCCTGCGTCGTAAATCTGATATACGTAGCAGTTATCAATTTTGAAGTTTACAAGACCGCCGTAAATTTCAACACCGTTTCCGTAGCGGACTACCCTACCGCTTGTGTTGAAGTGCTGCATTGCACCGCCACCCCATCCGATTTCACAGTTTGTAACAGTGAGGTTGGAAACAGTACCCGCACCGATACCGTGAGAGCCGAAATACTTGAGGCAGAGATTATCAAATGTGTTGTTGGACTTGGAGGAGATGAGGTTACCTCTCTGATTCATTTCGATGCTTTCATAAAGCGCACCGGGGTTACCCTCGTCGCATCTGAAGTAAACGTATCCGCTGCCCGATATCGAGCCGTTTACGTTGTGGAAGAATTCGTGGTTTCTGTCGAAGGATTTCAGCATATCGTATTCTTCTTCGCCTTCAAGACCTCTTACATAGTATACACCGCTGACATAGGAAGGGATTTCCTTAAGACCTACGATTTCGCCGTTGTTAATCATAATGGCACCGACATCGTTTGTTACGGTGTAGGCGGTCTTCCATACCTTTACGCCTGTTTCGGTGTCCTCGTGGTAAAGCTCCCAGTTTTCTGCGCCCGTGTGATTCTTTTCGGAGCGGTAAAGCATGGGCTTGGGGCCTTCTCCGTATGCGGAGTAGGTTACGCCTGCGACAGCAGACATCTGACCTCTGAAAAGGTCGCCTCTCTTGAAGAGTACAACGTCACCGCTTACCGCACCGAGATTTGCCACCTCGGAAAGCTTTGTGATAAGTCTGGGGTTAGCCTCCGAGCTTCCGCCTGTTGATGTGCCCTCTGTGGAGGATACATAGTAAATCTTGCCGTTCTTCTTTGCGGAGTATACGGATTCTGTTGCTCTGATTTCTGCGATTCTCTCGTCCTCAACCTTATCAAGCTCGAGGATGTATTCCGCACCGCTCTTTGTATCGTATTCAAGCTCTGTCGAGAAGCTGCCGTCGCAGAGAATCTGGTAAACAACCTCCTTGCCGTTCTTGAATGCGGAAAGTCTGGGAGCGGAAAGTGCTACAACTGCACGGTATTCCGCAGAATTTACGTCTACGTCATCGAAAAGCTTTTCCTTTACGCTTAAAAGCTTGTCCGTTGCGAGTATGGGAGCAAAGTCGTTGATGATTGTCATAGCCTGAGCTCTTGTAATGGGGGTATCGTTTGTACCGCCCGCGGTGAAGGTTGCATCCTTCGAGCCACCGCTCAGAACATTGTACACGATGAGCATAAACTCACCGATTGTAAGCGGATCGTTGGGACGGAAGTTCTCATCCTTGGGGAATGCACCGAGCTTTTCAAGAGTAACGACAGGTGTAAAATACCATTCTCTCTTTGCACTCCAGCCGCTGAGGTCCTTGAAATCGGAGCTTACAAACCATCCCGAGGATGCCGTAACGCCCATAAAGGTTGTTGCATAGTTATAAAGAAGCTGTGCGCCCTCTGCTCTTGTCATTGTGTCGTAGGGACGGAGTGTACCGTCACCGTCGCCCTCGATGATGCCTGTGAATACCTGAATGTTGTCGGGCTTTTCCTTATAGAGAGTAACCGTATCGAGGTAAATCGCATCACCCTCAGCGAAGTTGTTTGCGGTTATCTTGTTTGAGCTTGAGCTTGAGTGTCCCGTAAGGTAAAGATGGAACTGACGGAGAATGTGGTTTGCCTTGTCGGGGTTGAGGTTTGACTTCATGGTGGAGAAATCAAATCCCATAACGCCCCACTGGTTGGTTACAAGCTTTTTGTCGCTGTAGGTTGTAACCGCCTTGGAAAGCGCACCGGGAAGCACGCCACCGTTACCGTCCGAGCCGTCGGATGCCATTGCAATCATATGGGGAGTGCAGCTGCTGAGATTCAGGTCGGTATCGATGTAGTATGTGATGGTCATATAGTTGAACTGGTCAAGGTCAAAGGGAGCCTTGTTCCATTCCCAGCCGTCACACAAAAGAACATCCGTGGACGAGGGTCTCAGAGCGAGCTTTATCGTGTTTCTTCCCTTGAACGGGAAGTTCTTTGTAACGGTGAAGTAGTTCTTGTTGCCGAGCATATTGTTGTAATAGTCGGTATACTCAATACTGAGAGCATCGGGGAGAATGGACTGCGGAGGATTGGATACCTTCCAGTCGGGGAAGAATATCGCCTCGCCCGTTACATTTGATACAAGGGCGCTTGATACTCTTGTTCTTTCCGTTACCGTGTATGTGTCACCCGGCTGATACTTCTGATTGTCCGCAGAGCATATCCAGCCGTCAAATGCGTGGTTTTCTCTTGTGAATGTGTTCTTGGGAAGTGTGATTGCAGAGCCTACCTCAACATACTGTGTTGCGGGAGCAGTACCCTTTACATCAGGTCTTGCCGCAATGAACTTCATAGGGTAAATACCCGTAATTCCGGATGAGGCAGCCTTGTCGTTGGAAACGTAACGAATCTTTGTGATTGTCATCTTGTCACTTGAATCAAGTGTGCCCGACTTTACATCACCGTAGGGGTAAAAGTGGAACTGTGTTAGAAGGTCCTCCATTACATTGCCGTAAAGCGCATCGCCAACATTGAAGTTAATCCACTGCTCTGTACCGCTTACGATTTCCTCGTTGGAATCAACGGTAATCATCTTGGGAACCTGTCTGCCGTTATTTGTCATAAAGCGGAGGCGAGCCTTACCGAGGTCCTTTGTTCCGCTGTACTTACAATAAAAGCTTATGTACTTAAGATTTACAAGCGAATAGTTCGAGCTTTTAATTGAATAATGGTCAAGTGCAATTGCATCGTTGGGGGAGCTTGTGGGGTTAGGCGTGATTATCTGCGAATAGCCTGTCGAATAGCTTCCCGAGCTTGAAATGGTTGCTGTGCCTTTTTTGTCAACAATTCCGTTGTTAGCCGCCGCATAATCTTTCGAGCCTCCGTAATAAAGCTCAACATCGTAGCTTGTTGTCGCCGCACTTACCGCAGGCGTGAATGCCACGGTAAACGAAACACAAAGGAGTACGCTCAGAAGTGCCGATAAAAACCTTTTTTTCATGCTGTATATCCTTTCGGTGAAAAGTAGTTTCCTGCTTGCGCAAATATCCACTTGTTAGTATAGCATAAATGTACAGATTTTACAATAGTATGACCCGAATGTTTACAATTATCAACAAAAAAACCGTGTAAAAATCCCAATAAAGGATAAATACACGGTAATTTTCACATTAATTCCACATAAGCTTCACCGCGCTTACACCATTGCTCGGTGCCGACGCCGTTGCAGATGTCGGGAGAGGGAGTGTATATTCTCACGCAATCTCCGTCAAGGGAGGGGAAGGGAATTTTTTACAGCCTAATATAATGACCTCCGTATTAAGCCTTGATATTCGGGGAAAATATGTTTGAAATTATACTGTTTTCCGAAGGGAGAAGCCTATGAAAAAGCATTTACCGTTTCTGATGTACGCATTCCTTTCCTGCCTTGCGGGAATTACCGCCTTCGCCGTGCTCCTTGTGAGTGCAGTAGGCGTTGCCGAAAATGGCACGGGCAGGGAAATCGTATTTTCCGACAGCGAGGGAGAGGTACTGGAGCTTATGGGTGAAACCGTTTATCTTCCCGCGGGGGCACTTGATACACTCAGGGCTTACCCGAAACGAGCCGCAAATTTCGCACTTGAGCTTATGCCGATAAGCGTAAGGCGGACTGTCGGGTATTTTTCCGATAAGCTATACTCCCACGGAGCAAGGCTTTTTGACGAAATTTACGACAATCTTTACGGCTTTCTGAGTCTTGGCACTTAGTCCGCCTCAAGGTCGAAGGCGTCTATAATGTATGCGACGGTCATATCCACCGTCATGCCGTAGCTTTTAATACCGTCCGACTCACCGTTGAGCTTGAGGTATGTGTCGTTCACCGTGTTTGCAACCCTTGATGCCGTGGATTTTACATAGGGCTTGAAGAAAGCGTTGTATGCGGCAAATTCCTTGATTACGCATTCGGGAATGTACGGCAGAACGTTGTTTGCATAGACGGAAACCGAGCTGTCACGGCAGGCGCCCATAAGCTCGTAGAACACCGACATATAACCGCAGTATTCAAGATAGGGGTCACCGCTTTCGGCAAGAACAAAGAACGCAACGAGATTCGCCTCGTCCTCGGGTCCTATGCCTCTCTGATGTGCCTTTTCGTGGGCGATTGTGGACGTTACTATGTATTCGGGATAGTTTATGTTGATGTTGGATTCGCCTGTGTAGGGAGTATACATTCCCGCAATATGGGTGTAGGTCATATAATCGGAAAGTGAGATAATTTTCGCCCTCGCACCGTGGGGTGAAATCCAGGGATTTTCCACGGCATATTTGTCAAAGGCGAGATTTATTCTTTCGTCAAGCTCCGCAAAATCATAGGGACACACGGAAGCACCGCTGTCCGCAAAGGCGAAGGCTCCGCTTTTTGTGAGTGCATCAAGCTTCAGTACGGAAACCAGCGAAGCGACATACAGATCCTCCGCCTCGGGCGGCTCGTTGCTTATTCCCGAAAGAGACGAAAGAGAAGGTCTGCAGTACAGCACCGAAAGATTCAGAATATACGTTGAAATCACAAGGCTCGCAACGGTCGAAAGCGACAACAGTGTACGGCAGAGCCTGAAGAAGTCACGGCGGATTAAGCACCTTATCATTGATGCAAGCACGATAATGCATATCGGCACAAGCAGAATAACCAGTGTTTCCGCAAGTGAAAAGGGTATAACCGAGCTTACCGCCCCGAAAAACGCCTGAAGCGGTCGTGTGATATTCATATAAAACACCTCCGAGGCTCTCTCGGAGCGGGACAGAGCGAGTCTTAATATAATGCAGACAACAGCAAACGCACCGAGAAGCACCGAGGCAAGCTTCAGTGCAAGCGGTTGCTTTCTTTTCGGCTTTTCGACGATAACCTCATCGGGAACCTCCTCCGTCTCGGGAGCTTCATCGACAATGGGAGTCTCGGCGGATTCGCACGGTGTTTCGGTCTGAGTCTGTAATTCTGATGTATTTACTTCGGGATTCATATTGTTCTCCGTATCTGTTTTTTAGCCGTATCGGCATTGATTCATTATACCACGAAACCGTCATCCCTGTCAATAGAGAGGCAGAATCGGGGCGCAGGGAATTTTTCGCACCAAAATGCCAAAATTTCGCATAATGCCGTTGCAAATGCGTACAATATAACAAATTTCAAAAAAACACTTGACAAAAGGCATTCTTTGTGGTAGAATATTCTGCGGTCTTGAGAAAATCAATTGAATACGATCCATTAGCTCAGTCGGTAGAGCACTTGACTTTTAATCAAGGGGTCCGGAGTTCGAGTCTCCGATGGGTCACCATAAAAAAGCACTTCTTCGGAAGTGCTTTTTTCAACGAAATTCGCCTGCGGCGAGTGAAATATGGCTTCGCCATGTGAAATAGCTGCGCTGTGAAATATTTGCTTCGCAAATGTGAGGGGCGAATTTCATTTCACATTGCGACCGAAGGGCGCAATATTTCACAATTCACGAAGTGAATTATTTCTCATCAACGAAGTTGATATTTCACGTATAGACAAAAGAAATCTCCTATGTTATAATGGTTAGGGAGTTGATGTAATATGGCAGAATCAAAGTTAAGAAATTTATCTGTCGAACTTTTCGTTAAATCCGATTTACTCAATAGAGAAACCGCAAAAGAAACATATAACGAATGCGGACCAATCCGCAAAACGCGTATTTCCTCCGTTAATACCTCCGGGCAAGCTAAGGACAAGCCAACAAATATTTAATGCGATATGCGTAAATTTATTACTGTGAACGGGAGATATATTTATGAAAAACAGTATGATTATACACCCCGATGAATTGTCGGAAAAGTGGATTGACAAATTGGCAAATGCGGGAATCGGTGCAATCGGTATTCACCCCTGCGGCGGCAGAAATGCTTTTGAATCATTGGCAGAGCTTTTAAAACGGATGCAAACGCAATCCTACCGCAGGCTGATTGATTACGCACACACAAGAGGACTTGAGGTTGAATATGAGCTTCACGCCATGGGATATCTTCTCGGAAGAAAGCTGTTTGATACCCACCCCGAATATTTCAGAATGAACGAAAAAGGGGAAAGGACAAAGGATTATAACCTGTGCGTGTCAAATGAGGAAGCAATGGAGCTTGTTGCGGAAAATGCTGTGCAGCTGGCAAAGTCGCTTTACGGAAGCACTCACAATTATTATTTCTGGCTTGATGACGGTCGGGATATGCGTTGCAATTGCCCGATGTGCAGAGATTTGTCTGCCTCCGACCAGCAGATGATGGTTTTAAACAGAATGCTCCGCGAGATAAAAAAGCATATCCCCGATGCCCGTATGGCGTACCTTGCTTATGTGGACAGCATTGTTCCGCCTTCAATGGTAGAGGTCGATGACGGAATATTTCTTGAATACGCTCCCTTTGAAAAATATACCGCAAGGAACGAAAACGCAAAGGAGCTTATCGCACGGGAAAGAGAAATGATTGCTCCTCTGCTTCGGACATTCAACAAAGAGCCGAAAAAGGTTCTTGAATACTGGTACGACAACTCAATGCTTTCGGGCTGGAAAAAGCCTCCGAAGAAATTTGTGCCCGATAAGGAAGCTATGCTTGCAGATATAGCGGAATACCGCAGAATCGGCTTTGACTGTATCTCCACCTTCGCCTGCTTTCTCGGCAAGGATTACGAAGAATTGTACGGAGAAGCTGATATTACCGATTTTGCCGATGCGCTGAAACAGTATTAAACGGAATTTTTAAATTAAAAACCTTGACGACGGACATCACCAATCGCCAAGGTTTATTTTTATACTTTTATAAATTATTTCGCCGCCGCCACAAGATCATACTTCTCTGCCGAGGCAAGATTTGAGAATGCCGCCCACGCCGCAATGTCAAAGTATGCGTTGTCAACAAGCTTTCCGTCCTTGTAGAAGCTTTCGCCCTTTATGCCCTGACCTGCAAACATAAGGTGAATCTGTGTGGAGCTTACAGCACCGGTGGGGAAATTGGAAACCTTAATGATTACCTCTTCCCAGTCACCGTTGCCCGTGGTGAGACCTGCGGTTGTGGCGTTTGCACCGTTGCCGACTCTGTTGCCGTCCGCGTCTGCCATGCTGTAGACTATTACATGAGGCTGTGCCACCTTGTTTGTTCTCATAAGCACCTTGAAGTAAACAGAGGGTGTTTCGATTGAGTACTTGGGAAGGTAGCAGTCCATATTGAGTACGGCAGAATCGTTCAGAATGTTAATATGGCTGTAGATTATGCCCGTCTTTTCGTCCGTCTGAACGTCAACCGTGTAGCTGCTTCTGATTGAGCCGTAGAGAGTCTTTGACTTGGTTGTGCGCACAAGAAGGGGAGCGAGGATTTCCGTGCTTTCGGCGGATTCCGTTTCAAGCTTGACTTCGGGAACCTTTCTGTCCTCCTCGGTAACCTCTGCCTTTTTGTCTGTGGTGTAGCTGAAGCTGTATACGGGAATGTAGTCAACATAGTAAACCTTTGCCGTTTCGTCACCGAGAACATTCTTTATCGCAAAGGGAGCGGAGATATCCATATTGCCTCTGTCGGATACCGAATGAGTGTAAAGCTTGTTGCCCACACCCTGAATGTAGGTGTTACCCTCGTAGTCGGGGGCATAGGTCTTGTACTCGCTGGATGTGTCGACAAGCTCCTGAATTGCTCTGTCAAAGATGTTGTTTTCTATTCTGAAGTTTACGAATCTGTCCTGAGATGAAGGACCGCCCGAGCGGATGTGTCTCTGATTTCCCGTGTCGGGTCTTATCGAGCCGAAGCCGAAGCCCGCACGGCGCAGGAGGTTTTCCTTGAAGAGTACGTTCTTACCTTCACGGATAATAGAAGCATCGTTTTCGGGAGCACCGAGGAAGTATTCTATGGAGTATACGCAGTCTGTGATGAGGTTGTTGGAGTATTCAATGTTGTCCTCTCTGTAGTTGCCTGTGAGAGTTCTCTTTGAAAGCTGATGTGTAACGCCTGCGTCGTAGCACTGATAAATGTAACAGTTGTTGATGTAATATCCGTCGCAGGAGCCGTAAACCTCAACGCCGTTGCCGTATCTTGTGGCGGCACCGTCTGTTCCGCCGAGAGCGTTATAGCCCTGAATCGAGCCGCCTATCCAGCCGATTTCACAGTTTGTAACCTTAAGATTCTTGACATTACCCGAGCTTATACCGTGAGCACCCGTGTACTTAAGGCAAAGATTGTCGATTGTTACATTGTCGCCCGCAACCGTAATGATATGATTCTTTACATTGAATTCGATGGAATCGAAAATCTTACCGGGGTTACCGTTGTCGCATCTTAAGTAAAGAGGACCTCTTGCGGCATCAATATTAATAACGCCACCGCTGACAGAGGAGTTTGCCGCGTGGAAATGCTCGAAGTTTTTGTTAAGCTGCTCCTTATAGTCAAATACCTTCTTCTGTCTGTCGCCCCTGACAATAAACTTTTCGCCTTCGCATGAGGGGATTTCCTTCATAGTGAAGCCCTCGCCCTCGTTGAGTACGATTGTACCTACGTCACGGAGATTGAGGTTTGCATACTGCCATACGAGTGCTCCCGTGGAAGCATCCTCGTGAACAAGGAACCACTTTGAGGGATCCGCACCGTTTTCGGGGGAAGCATAAAGTGTGGGCTTGGCACCCTCGCCGTAGGCTGTGTAGGTTGTGCCCGTCTTTGCGGCAAAGGGCTCACGCCAGTGGTCGCCTCTCTTGAGAAGCACCGCACCGTTTGAGCCTACAAGGGTGTTTGCTCTTGTGATTGTCTTTACGGGTGTTGCTTCCGTAAGACCGTCGTTCTTGTCGTTACCCTCGGAGGAGGAAACGTAAATCTTCTTGCCGGAAATTGCGGAAAGGTCCATATTGGGCGTGCTGCGGATTTCGTCCTTTCTCTGCTCCTCGCGAAGGTCGAGGATTTCAATCTGCTTCTTGCCCTCTGCGATATCGTAAATTGCGCTTATGTCAACCTTCTGTGAAAGCATCGCTACGGGGTCGACACTTGCATAAAGCCACTTGCCACCGTCCTCAACATGCTGTACGGTTGCTTCCGCAATGTCTGCGAATGCCCAGTGTGAGGTGTCTACGTCCATAAAGAGCACAACCATATTGGAGGAAATGTCCGCCATCTTCTTGGAAATACCCTTTGCACGGTTGATTACAGTTACGACCTCCGCTCTTGTAATGGTGTTGTCGGGCTTGAAGGTAAGAGTACCGTCAGCCTCGGCATAGCCCGCAACAAGACCTGCTGATGCCGCCGCCATAATGGAGGTATACTTGGGATGGGATGCATCCACGTCCTTGAATGTCTTTACAATGCCCTGATCCTTTGCAAGGGCTGTGAGATATACAAGCTCAAAGAATTCCGCTCTTGTAATGGGCTTGTCGGGTGTGAATTCTCCGCTGTAGGACTTAAGAAGTCCCTTTGCCTCACAGAAGCCGATATATTTTGCGAACCACTGGTCTGCGGGAACATCGGTGAATGTAGATGTACCTGCAATATTTTCTTCCTTTTCAAGAAGTCTCGCAACTACCGTGCACGCCTCTGCTCTTGTCATTGTACCCGAGGGCTTGAAGGTGCCGTCGTTGTAGCCGTTCATATAAGCCGTGTGGGTTTCAAAGGTAGGCTTTTCTCTGAAGAAGGTGATTTTGCCGATGTACATCTTGTCGTTCACGGTAAGCTCCTTTACGGGATATTCCGCAAAGGGACGAAGATGAAGCTGACGCATCATATGGTCGCCCGTGTCGGGATTCAGCACTTCGCCGATGCCCGAAAGGTCAAAGAGTGCATTTGCCCAGGAGCCTTCAACTATAGGCTCTGTCGAAAGTGCGGAAAATCTGTCTACGGTGAGCACATTACCGAGCTTCATGGGTGAAATGAACATCTGAACATTCTGTGCGGGATTGGGGGATTCGTAAAGATATTCAACAACCGCCCATCTGTAAACATCGAGATTTACGCCCGCACCGTTCCAGAAGCTGTCAACCGCAATTCTTACACCGCCCGTAGCTGCGGGATTGGGCACGATGAGAAGTGCATTTCTGCCGTCCTTTTCTACCTTTTCAAGAGTTGCCGTGTCAACATTGTTTACAACACCGCCCTGAAAATCCGCAAAGCTCTTTGCGAGATATTCTCCCGTGGTGTCCTCCTTTGACCAGATGGCGTTGAACGTGAGATTTGCCTCGCCTACGGTAATTGCTTCGCCTGCCTGATATTTCTTGTTGTCGTATGTGCAGAGCCAGCCGAGGAATTCTGTTTTTTCGTATGTGTAAATGTCGGGAGAGGGAAGTGTGAAGCTATCACCGCTCTTTAAACTGAATATCTTCTCACCGTCACCGAAAACGTCGGGATTATTCTTGTAGAACGCAAGAGTTGTCTTTGCGTTGGGATCGGGATTCTTTTCATAGAAGGTATATTTTGCTACATAAAATACATCATCCGAGGAAAGCTCAGCGGGATTCTTTGTACCAAAGGGTCTGAAGTGTACCTGCTGAAGGTGATTCTGAACGGCGTTTGCTGAAAGATTCACATCGCTGAAGTTGAAGAACGCCTCGGTCCACTCGTTTGCGACGATGTTCTGTGTGGATTCTCTTACAACATCACCCGTAGCCTTTGTGTTGCCTGCGAGATATCTGAACATAAGCTTGCCGTTGTAGGTGGGATTGTCCGTGTCGTAGTAGTAGGTTACGCCCACGTACTTGTACTTGGGAATTTCCACCTTTGCGCCGTAGGAGGCTATTCTGTGGCAGTCCATTGCCAGAATTGCGCTTTCGGCGGTGTTGGGTGTGGGTGTGATTTTTACGGCTGTTTTACCCTCGAAGGTAACACCGCTCTCTACCCTCGAATTCAGCTTGCCACTGACATTGTCGATCTTGAGTGCGCTTGCATCAAAGCTTATGTAGCCGTCGCCGACCTCCTGACCGTCTGCGGCAAATGCTGTGAACACAAATACCGATGCCAGCAAGGTGAGGGAGAGGATAAGTGAAAGTAATTTTTTCATAAAAGTTCCCTTTCTTTGCTTTTGTTTTGTTACAGTATAGCCTTTTTGCAAGGGAAAGTCAAGATGTAATTATGCCGAAAACTGATTTTTTATGCTTTTGGGGGCGATTTCGGGTTGAATTGTTAACATTTATTATGTAATATTATAAAGGCTGTCAGAAAAGACAAATACAAAGGCTTCCGAAAGGCATTAAAGCAATGAAAACAACAAGAATTTTATCATACATTATCGCTCTGTGCGTTATAATTCCGCTTGCATTGATATCCGTAAAGGGCGCGGCATATGAGATTACGGAAAACTCAATAATGCTGGACTTCAGCGCGTTTTCGATAGGCTCCATGGACAAAAGAGACAACGCCATAACCACAAGAAACGTAACCTTTGACGGCAAAAACTGTATGAGAATCATCCCCAATCCCGAATCCACCGTCACGGGCAGAATCGTTCTTGACGCCTACAGCCTCGGTCAGTATGCATCGCAGGGTATGATGATTAAGCCCGAGGAGTATAAATATGTCAGCGTGGAATATTATTACGATGCCGGAGAAAATCCCTCTTATTCGGGTCAGATGAGTATCACTCTGCTTCCGGGCTCGAGTGCTGTTATTACCGAGTCCGCAGCCACAACATCAAGCAACAATATGGTAAGCGGAAAATGGGATGTGCTTTATTTTGACTTCACCGACAAAATTGTTATAAATCCCGACAAAAAGAAGGACTACCTTACTCAGATTCACGTAAACCCCTTCGATCTGGCGGCACCGAGTACACTTACCGCAGACGATGTTCTTTATATTTCCACGGTGACCTTCCACAAGGATAACCCCGATGCGAACGCAACGGTTGACTTCACCTTCATAAAGAACAATCCCGATGTTGTGGGCGAGAATTTTACACTCACTCCGAAATACAACTCGGATTTTGCTCTTCCCGAATGCCCCTTTCAGCTTAAGAACGCCGCATTTGTCGGCTGGAAAAACTCGTGGGACGATGTTGTTTACAAGGCAGGGGAGACCGTCAGAGCGGTTATCAACACCACCTACACCTCGGTGTGGGAGGTAGTTCCCGAGGTAAAGGATTTTATATCCCTTGACTTTGCCGAATACACAAACGGAATAGTGAACGGCCGTGACACCGCAATTCTCGGCAAAACGGAAAAGGACGGCAGAACGGCTGTAAAGGTAATCCCCAATCCCGAATCAAAGCAGGGAACAACAATAAACGTTGACGGCTACAAGTACAGAGGCACGCAGATTAACCTTGAGGCATATCAGTGGTTTGCGGTCGAGTACTATTACGAGTCCCCAAAGCCCATCGAGGGTATGAAAATGCGTATAGGCATACTCAATACGGGCTCACCACCTCCGCTTCTTTCGGGAAAGTCGCACCATAAGGATTCGCTTGATACGATAAAGGCAAACGAGTGGAGCATTGCGGTTTTTGATATGTCGGGCGTTCAGTCGGTTATAAATCCGGACTCTACGAATAAAACTCTTTCACAGACACACACCTATCCCTTCGGCACGACAAAGGTTGCAAATCTTACAACAGACGATGTAATGTACATAAGCAGAATTATGTTCTTCAGCGAAAAGCCCGCAATTTCCTCCTGCCACGCCTATATCAAGGGCTACGGAGACGGCACCTTCAGACCGGGTAACTTCCTTACAAGGGCAGAGGCGTGCGCACTTGTTGCGAGAGTCTGCGAGGACGAGGAAGGCATCGTCGGAAAATCTCCATACGGTGATGTGGATTCGGATGCGTGGTATTCGGATTACATCGGCTACTGCTACGAAAACGGATTTCTTGATTTCCACGAGGAAAGCAATTTCCACCCCGACAAGGCAATAACCAAGAGCGAGCTTTCGGCACTTGCGCTGAACGCATCTCTTTGTGCAAAGGGTCACGGAAGACTCCCCGATACCGCAATGGGCTACGATTCGGTTGAAGGTATAACGGGCTTTCTCGGTGACACCGACAAGGCTGTTACAAGAGCTGAGGCGGTAAAGGCTATAAACCTTATGTTCGGTATTTCCAAAACAACAGACAAGCTTTCGCTCGGATATCCGCTTTTGTTCCTTGATGTTGACTTCAATCACTGGGCGTTTGCGGACATTGCGGAGGCGGCAATACCTCATGTTGAGGCAAAGGGAAAGTGGTTATATCCCACCTCCGACCCGATAAAGCAAATAGAAAAGATTGTCGGCGAGGACAAGCTTTACAAAAAGGCAGACGGCTATAAGAAAATCGAGGAGCTTGACGAGCTTGAGGCTCGGAGAATCAGCGAAATAAAATCCACTCCCAATATGGATCTGTCAAATATAAGCGGTAAAAGGATATATGTTTCAATGAGCGGTGACGACACAAACGACGGTCTTTCAGAGGAAACCGCAGTGCGAACACTCACCTTCGCAAACAGCCTTGCTGCAAGCGGAGACGCCGTGCTTCTTGAAAGAGGCGGTCTCTGGCGTGAGCAGATAACGGGTAAGAAGGGAGTTACCTATACCGCTTACGGCACAGGTGAAAAGCCTATTATCTACGGCTCTCCCGAGGACGGCGCAGACCCCGACAAGTGGACTCTCGTATACGAAAACGAGGAAACAGGCGCACTCATCTGGAAGTATCACAAGGAGGACTGGCTGGATGTCGGCGGACTTGTGTTTGACGGCGGCGTGGGAATAGCACTCAAGGACCTTCCCGACAACATCGGAAGCGAATACCTCGTTTACGGCAACAGAGAGGAAAAGTACGACTATACCGTCGGTCTTGACAGAAACTTCGAGTTCTTCCACGATGCATCCTCCGTTGTGGGAAGCACATATATTGACTGTAACAATGCTAAGGGCGCACTCTATTTCAGATGTGACAACGGAAATCCCGGTAAGGTGTTTGACTCCATCGAGTTCATTGCAAGAGGTGCATCCATAAGATGCGGAGGAAACAGCGACGTTACGGTGGATAATATCTGCTTCAAGTATGTAAACTTCGGTGTCTCCACGGGTACGACAAAGAATATCACCGTTACTAACTGTGAATTCTACTGGATAGGCGGATGCATTCAGACCTATTCCATGCGAGACGGTGTTGCCACAAGATACGGAAATGCAATTGAGGTATACGGCGGAATTGACGGCTATCTTGTCGACAACTGCTATTTCTACGAGGTATACGATGCGGCGGTTACGCATCAGGTATCGAACGACGACACAAATCTTAAAATGGACAACATCGTATATTCCAACAACGTAATGGACAAGTGTCAGTACAGTATAGAATACTTCTTCGGAGGTCCTACCGTTTCGGGTATTGTCAGAAACGGCAGAAACGTACTCTTTACGGGCAACCTCTGCAGAAGAGCGGGCTACGGCTTCGGCTCTACAAGAAGGGATATTTATTCCCAGAGACACATACGCTCGGGCGGCTCGAGAAACGAATTCTACGACTTCAGAATAGAAAACAACATCTTCGACCGAAGCGTGTACGAGCTTGTGCAGACAACCTGCTCCTACGAGGCAAACAAGCCCTCCTATAACGGTAACACCTATATTCAGGGCATCGGCAACAGACTGTTTTCTCATTCCGTGGCGAAATATGCCTACAATGATTTCACGGCAGCTACCGCAATAAGAGATATCCTCGGAGACGGAAACGCAAGACATTATTACGTTGATTACATCCCGCTTTATAGCTACGATTTCAACTATGAGAAAACCGTCCCCGTGACGGACGAGGAAAGAGCGGGGCTTGCAAAATAAAATTTGCGGAAAAACATTGACATTTGCTCCGAAAAGGGGTATTATATAAGTGTAATCAAACGGATTTACCGCTTTGAAATTCATCCCGTACTCAATGAAACGAAAGGAATTTTATTATGGACTGCATATTCTGTAAAATAGCCAACGGCGACATCCCCTCAAAGAAGGTTTATGAGGACGAAATGATTCTCGCATTCCACGACATTTCCCCCATGGCTCCCGTTCACGTTCTTGTTATTCCCAAGGTACACATCGAAAACGTTGATGCGGTGACAGAGGAAAACTCAAAGTACATCTCTCACATATTCGAAAAGATTCCCGCAATCGCAAAGGTAGCGGGTGCCGAAAACGGCTACAGAGTTATCACAAACTGTGGTGAAAACGGCTGTCAGTCGGTTATGCATCTTCACTTCCACATTCTCGGCGGCGTAAAGCTTCCCGAAAAGATGGCGTAAGAGTAAACGGAGGACAGAGCAATGCGTGAATACTTCAGACTCAAGGTTGCAGGTCTCACAAGAGATCTTCCCATATGTGCCGTAAGCGACAAGCTTGATATTGCGGGCTTTGTTATCTTCGGTGATGCCGAGCTTACCGAGGCGTGTGCAAGAGACCTTCTCAAAATCATTCCCGAATACGACTATCTCATAACAGCAGAGGCAAAGGGCATTCCGCTTGTACACGAAATGGCAAGACAGCACGGCGACAAGAAGCACTTTGTTGCAAGAAAGGGACTTAAGGTTTACATGGTAGACCCCATTTCCGTAACCGTGCACTCCATTACAACCCTCAAGGAGCAGACGCTCTATCTTGACGGCGAGGATGCAAAGCTTATGAAGGGCAAGAGAATCCTCATAGTTGACGACGTTATCTCCACGGGAGAATCCCTTCGTGCGCTTGAAAAGCTCGTTGAGGAAGCGGGCGGTATCATCTGCGGAAGAGCGGCTATTCTCGCAGAGGGCGACGCGGCAAAGAGAGACGATATCGTTTATCTTGAGGAGCTTCCGCTTTTCTTCAAGGACTAATAAAAAACAAATAAAAAATCGGTCTGCCTCCATTTTTCGGGGACAGACCTTTTTGTGTTATAGCCTGAATTCAAATGTTCTGCTTTCGCAGATTTCCGTTATTTCTCCGTCGGGCGTGGTAACCGTTGCCGAAACCCCATCGGGAAGCGTAACCTCAAGAGTACCGCTCCTTCCGTTCACCTTCCAGAAGGTGGAAACCGTGCCGTGCGGTGTCCTGTAGCTTACACCGAAATCACCTATCTTTTCGCATATCTCGGGACAGATGTCGAAATGCTTCATATCTCCGCTGTGATTCTTGAGTCCTCCGAGAGCCTCGAAGAAGTATCTTCCCACAGAGCCGAATGCGTAGTGGTTCATGCTCTCGTCGTAGGGAGCTGCTTCGCCACGCCACGATTCGGTGATGGTGGTAGAGCCTGTTTTCCACAGGTACAGCCATGACGGATATGTGTCTCTTGTCATAATGTCGTGGGCGAGGTCATGGTAGCCGTGCTCGGAAAGCACCATAAGAAGGCACTCTGTTGTAAGGAAGCCGGTTGTAGGTCCCTTGTCTTCTTCTATGTATTTTACAAGTCGCTCAACGAGTGCGGGAATCTTTTCCTCGGGTGCAAGTCCCAGCATTATCGGAAGAATTATACCGCCCTGACAGTTTTCCGAGTAGTTGCCCTCGCTCTCAAGGAAGTATTTTTCGTTGAAGGATGCCTTCCATTCCTCCCATTTACCCAGAAGCTCATTTGCCTTGTCCGTGTATCCGAGAATTTCCGAGATTTCCGAAATCATCTTGTACATAAATGCGTGCCAGCAGTGAGCGAAAAAGTCGTGGCTTACGTTCACTATGGAAAGATGGTCACGGTATCTTGCACTGTGCGGAACAAAGTTGCCGTGCTTTTCGTAGCCCTGCTCACGCTTTTCTATAAGTCCGAGCATTACGGGATATTTCACACGGAGAATATCTGTGTTTCCGTAGAACTTGTAAAGCTTGTAGGGAAGAATGTACTCCTCGTCCTCCCAGCCGTAAATTCCTCTCTGTATTTTTCTGCCAACGTCCGTCCAGCGGGATAGGAAATCGTTTACATCCGCATACCACATAGCGGTGTAGCAGAAAATCTGTATGTCGCCGTTCCAGAAGTTTTTCTCTCTTGTGGGACAGTCCGTGGGACCTCCGACAATGTTGCTTGTGAAGCTTCGGCATATCATTTCCCATATGTGGCAAAGGGGAGTGTAGCTTGTGTTTATGCTTCCGCAGATTTCAAGGTCGTTGTGGATAACTCTCGCTTCTACGGTGATGTTTTCCACATCGAAGCCCTCGGGATATTCGATATAAATATATCTGAATCCCGTGTATGCAAACCTCGGCTCGTATACCTCGACATTATCTCCACGGCAGATATATAAATCACAGTTACGGAGTGCACCTCTTGCTGTGCCGTTCCTGAAGGTGTCGGAGATATAGTAAACATCACCGTAAACACCGAGATGAGGCTCACCATCGGGGATTCTTTCGGCATATCTTATTCTGAACTTGTCACCGCATTTTGCATTTTTCACGGTGAAGCGGGCTCTTGCGGCGTTGTTTGAGCCGAAATCGAATATAATTCTGTTGTCACCGATATCCCACTTTCTTGTGTGGGAGAGGGTCTTTGTGACTCTTATCGGCGGATAGCTCTGATGTGAATAGGGCTTGTGGGAGAATTCCGCTTCCTCGGCGTTTACCCATCCGTCCGAGTCAAAATTCGCAAGACACCAGTCGGGAATCTCACGCCTTGCATCGTATCTTTCACCGAACTGTATGTCATCCTCATATATGGGAGAATTGTTGCAGAGCCAGCTATTGTCCGTGGGAATAACGGTCACAGAGCCGTCCGTGTTTTCAAGGATTATCTCTGCCGCGAAGCCGAGTCTGTTTGTACTGAGTATACCGAATGCGGTGCAGTTATACCAGCCGTTGCCGATTATCGCACCCACCGCATTCTTGCCGTCAAAAAGAAGGCTTGTAATATCAAAATCACGGTATTCCTTGCATCCGTCCATAGCACCGGGAAGGAATCTTTCCTCGGTTGCACACTTGCCGTTGACGAAGGGAACATAAAGACCGTATGCCGTAGCACGGAGGGTTGCCCTTGAAAGGGTGTCCTTTCTTACGTCAAAGCTTTTTCTTACATAGAATGACCTTCGCAGAGTTGACGGATGGTCGGGATAAACATCGTGTGCCGTACCTCTGAAGGTGTCGGCGGTTTCCCAGCCCTCGTCCTCCTTGTCGTCCCAGAATCCGCATACAACAACGTATCTGAAGCTTTCGTCGGTGGGGATGTATTCACGTTTTCCGTCCCTTTCAATAGCGAAAACGCCTCGCATAGCGGAAAGGAATCTGTCGAATGTTCCCGTCTGGAATGCGGTTATGGCGATTTTGTTTGTGCCTTCGGTGAAATACTCCGTAAGCTCAATAACACCGCTCGAGGCATATTCTCCTATTGGAAAAAAGTCCCTGCTGTCGTATGCTTTTCTGCCGTTTACGAATATAATAAAGCTGTTGTCACAGCAAAACTGAGCGAGTACCTTATCAAATGAGCCGTCAATTTCTATGTCCCGTCTGTAATGGGCTCTTGTGTAGCTCGGATTCCATATGTATTTGCCGAGAGGAAGCTCGGTTTCCTCCCTTGTGCGGTCATAGTCCCGGGCAGAGAGGCTGTGCGGTGCGCAGATGATTTTGCCTATTTCTCCGTCGAGGTATTCTTTTTTATATGTGCGTGTAATTGTAATCATTCCTTTCGCAAAGCGGTTGATTCATTATAAGATAAATTCGACGGTTTGTCAATGATTATTATAAAGAAACGGGCTTTTAAAAAGCTATTGAATTTTTTGCGCATTTATGCTATAATACGAACGGGATTAACGGATTGCCGTTAATAATGTTATTAAGCAGGGAGTTGATGATGCTATGAGGTGTATAATTGAAGAAAACAAATTAATATTCCCCGAAGGCTTTCGTTTGCCCAAAAAAGAAATGGTACTTGTTCCGAGTTCGGAAAATTGTGTAAAAATATATACTCAAAAGAAGTTTGAAGACCTGCTTGCCACGTTGCACAGTACAGCGGATGAGTATGAAAAAATAATGATTGCAAGATTTCTGTGCGGTCATGCGCAGATTATCAACAGCAGACAAAGGAAAATAAAGCTGACGGAAAAGGTGAGTGAAATCCTAAAGGAAGGAGAAGCGGAGCTGACAGTCGAGGATGATGTTGTGATTATAAAAGCTCTGTCGTGTGATGAATAATATGCTTAAGGATACAAGATTTCGCTTTCTGGAGGATATGGGATTTGATGCAGACGACATAAACTATCAGTTCGAGCTATGGGCTGAAAGTGTTATCGATTATGCTGCTGACGAGTATAACATGGACGAGTATATCGAAAACATAAGTATACTTCTCAAAAAATGCGATAATCATAGGTTTATACTGTATATGTTTTTTATATATTCGGACTCATTTGTCGTTTCAAGCAATCTTTTCGCAAAAAGACTTGATATTATTGAGGGATTGCTCGGCGCTGATTACTTCACTAAAATGGCAGAGGACTTTTTTGAAACAGGTGAATCAAGAATATTCTCAAAAATAGGCGTTCTTACGGATGATGACGAATGGGCAAAAAGCGTTGAAGAGTCAGCGAAGCAAATTTTATCCCGACAATTCTCTTGACAGCAAAGAAAAAAGAGTATATAATAACCTTTGGAAGAGTCAGTTTCATTGTGATTCGGTGTTGAAAGCCGGTTACACTTTGAAATTGACTCTTCTGTGTTTTGCGACGCCTTTCTCTTGACAGGCGGGAGAAGCAAAAGGTAATTTAAAAAAGCTATTGAAATTTCCGCACATATATGGTATACTTAATCTGTATACTTATAACAATATAAATACAGAAAAATCGGAGAACTGAAATGCAGGATAAGAAAAAGATACTTGTAATTGACGGCAACAGCATACTCAACCGTGCCTTTTACGGTGTGAAGCCCCTTTCTACAAGGGACGGCAGACCCACGAATGCAATATTCGGCTTTGTGAATATCATAATGAAATCGGTGGAAAGCATAAATCCCGATGCGGTGGGCGTTGCCTTTGACCTTAAGGCTCCGACCTTCAGACACAAGGAATATTCCCTTTACAAGGCAAACCGCCACGGAATGCCCGACGAGCTTCGTGCACAGCTTGAGCCCGTCAAGGAAATCTCATCCCTTCTCGGCTTCCACGTGCTTTCAATCGAGGGCTACGAGGCAGACGATATTCTCGGCACCTGCGCAAAAAATGCGGAGGAGGACGGCTGTGAATGCTATATCCTCACGGGGGACAGAGACTCGCTTCAGCTTATTTCCGATACAAGCTCCGTTCTTCTTGCAACGAATGCGGAAACCATCCTTTACAACAAGGAAAAATTTGCGGAAAACTACGAGGGGCTCACTCCCGAAAAGCTCGTCGACCTCAAGGCTCTTATGGGGGACAGCTCGGACAACATTCCCGGCATTCCCGGTGTGGGTGAAAAGACGGCTCTCAAGCTTATCTGCGAATACGGCTCTCTTGACGGACTTTACGAGGGCTACGAGGCTTCCTCGCTTTCTCCAAAGATGAAGGAAAAGATTGCCTCGGGCAAGGATTCGGCATATCTCAGCTATCGACTTGCAACCATCTTCAAGGAGGTTCCGCTTGAATTAAAATACGAAAACCTCGAGAGAAAGGAAATAGACAAGGCAAAGCTTTACGAGGTATTCTCCGACCTTGAGCTTCGAGGATTTATAACAAGATTCGCCCTTGACGGCACAAGTGAGGGCAACGATGTCGCTCCGAGCGAGGAAAAGAAATTCACTGACTACAAGTGTGCCGATACTGTTGAAATATCGGACGGTGCTACTATATTCGTATACCCCGATTTTGCGGGCGGCAATCTCTATGTTGACAACGGCGAAAAGATACTCGTCCCCGTAAACGATGAAAGCCTTAAGGCTGTTTTCACAGGCAAAGCAAAATGCGTTCTTTACGATTCAAAGGACACCGCAAACGAGCTTTACAAAAGAGGACTTGCACTTGAAAACTGCATTTTCGACCTGAAGCTTGCGGCATACATCTGCGACCCTGCGGCGAAAAACGAGGCTGAAAATCTTTCGGGACTTGCAAAGAGCGAAAGTGCCGACAGAAACGATGCCGTACAGAACGGCTTTGCGCTTCTTCTTGCAATGCCCTATCTTTACGACTATTTCACAAAGCTTCTTTCCGACTACAAGGCAGAAAAGCTTTACTACGAAACGGAGCTTCCCCTTGCTCTTACCCTTGCGGGAATGGAGAAGGAGGGTATGGCTCTTGATGCCGACGGACTCCGTGCATACAATGTCGAGCTTGAAGCAAGAATCGAGGAGAGAAAGGCGAACATCTACGCTCTTGCGGGCTGTGAGTTCAACATAAATTCTCCCAAGCAGCTTGGCGAGGTTCTCTTTGAAAGATTAGGTCTTCCCGGTATGAAAAAGACAAAGAGCGGATTTTCCACTGATGCGGAAACCCTTGAGCATCTTCGCTCCTATCATCCCGTTATAAACGAAATTCTCGACTACAGAACGGTATCAAAGCTTAAATCCACCTACGGTGACGGACTTCTTGCGGCTCTTTCAGAGGATGGCAGACTCCACACGAATTTTAAGCACGCCTTCACGCAGACGGGCAGACTTTCCTCCGCAGAGCCCAATCTTCAGAATATCCCGATAAAGACCGCAGAGGGCAGAGAGCTTCGTAAGTTCTTTGTTGCTAAAAACAACGAATACTGTCTTATAGATGCAGACTACTCACAGATTGAGCTTCGTATTCTTGCGGCTCTTTCCGAGGATAAGACTATGGTTGATACCTTCCTTTCGGACGGTGACATCCATACCACAACCGCATCGCAGGTGTTCGGCGTGGCGAAGGAGGATGTAACTCCCGAAATGCGTAAGAGTGCCAAGGCGGTAAACTTCGGCATAGTATACGGCATATCCGACTTTTCTCTTGCGGGCGATATAGGCGTCACAAGAAAGGAAGCGGCGGCATATATCGAGGGCTATTTTGCAAAGTACCCCGGTGTTAAAAAATACCTTGACGAGCTCTGCGAAAACGCAACCGCAGACGGCTATGTTACAACCCTCTACGGCAGAAGAAGAAACATCCCCGAGCTTCAGAGCCCGAAAAAGACTCTGCAGGCACTGGGCAAAAGGCTCGCAATGAACACACCCATTCAGGGCACAGCGGCGGACATCATTAAAATGGCGATGGTAAAAACCGAAAAAGCCCTTGCAGAATCCGGACTTGACGCAAAGCTTATTCTCCAGGTACACGACGAGCTCATAGTAGAAGCAAAGCGCGAGGACGCGGAAAAAGCGGCGGCTCTTCTTCAGACCTGCATGGAAAACGCAGTTAAAATGTGCGTACCGCTGAAGGTTGAGGTTAAGATTGGGGAAAGCTGGTATGAAGCGCATTAAAAATGCATAATGCATAATGCATAATGCATAATCAATGTTGGAAGCTTCGCTTCCTTCAATTAAAATCTAAAAACGAAGATTGCGAAGCAATCAACATAAACTATTCACTTTTCACTATTCACTTTTCACTATTACCTATTTTCGGGGGTGTGGTTTTGACAGAGCTTAAGAGGACTTGGGCAGAGATAAATCTTGATAATCTTGAATATAATTACAGAAAAATAAGAGAAAAAGCGGGGGAGAAGGTAAAATTTCTCGGCGTGGTCAAGGCTGATGCTTACGGGCACGGGGCTTTGAGAGTGTCCAAAACTCTTGCAGAGCTCGGGGCGGATTACCTTGCGGTTTCAAGCCTTGATGAGGCGGAGGAGCTGAGAAACGGCGGAATTGAGATGCCGATACTTATTCTCGGTCATACACCGTATACTCAGGTGGAAAAGCTTCTGAGGTTTAATATTACTCAGACGGTCACCTGCGAGGCAAAGGCTCTTGAATATCAGAGTGAGGCAGAGAGAATCGGCGGAAGACTCCGTATTCATATAAAGCTTGATACGGGTATGTCAAGGCTCGGATTTCTTTGCAAGGGAGCGCATTTTGACGACTGTATAAATGCGGTTGTCCGCTCCTGCGGCTTGCCGAATCTGGATGCGGAGGGCATTTTTACTCACTTTGCCGTTTCCGACGAGGCGGGGGAGGAGAACAGAGAGTATACTCTTTCACAGTTTGCGCTGTTTAAATCTGTGCTTGATGCCCTTGAAAAGAGAGGCGTGAGATTCAAGCTTCGCCACTGTGCAAACTCAGGTGCTTTCGCAAATTATCCCGAAACCTACCTTGACATGGTTCGTCCCGGAATTCTGACCTACGGATGCGGAAGCGATGCGAGAAGGCTTGGACTTCTGCCGGTTATGAGTGAAAAAACTGTAATCGGAACAATAAAGGTCTTTGACGAGGACACAAGCATAAGCTACGGAAGGCTGTACACCACAAAGAGCAAAAACAGAGTGGGCGTTCTTCCCATAGGCTACGCCGACGGACTTTTCAGAAGGCTTTCAAACGGCTATGAGGTGAGGCTCCCCTACGGTAAGGCGAAAATTCTCGGTCGTATCTGTATGGA
Organism: Clostridia bacterium; assembly: GCA_017560085.1. Classification (GTDB taxonomy): domain Bacteria; phylum Bacillota; class Clostridia; order Oscillospirales; family CAG-382; genus SIG622. The sequence goes on along the minus strand of JAFYPA010000097.1, from coordinate 23,299 downwards.
TATGTGTATGATAGACCTTGCCGATTTCCCGCAGAGCGATGTGGGTGACGAGGTTGAAATCTTCGGTGAAAATAACCCTATCGAAAAAATGGCGGAATATGCGGACACCATTCCCTACGAAATCGTATGTGCCGTATCCAAAAGAGTTCCGAGGGTATTTACAAAGGGCGGAGAGGTAATCGAGAGAGAGCTTCGTATGATGCTCTGATGCTTTGATTGAGCTTAAAATAAAATTTCCCGACAACGGTAAAGCCGAAGTCGGGATTTTTCATTATAATTCGGATTTGAATTCTACATTATTGAACACAACACCGTTTGCATACTTGATAAGCGGGAATGTACCGTGGTTGAATTTTGCGTAGGATGCACCGTGGAATTCCTTGTCGGTAAAGCAGCTGTAGTCGATTGTTGTGAAGGTGCAGTCGGAGAATCGGATGTTCTCGATGAAGTTCTCGGGTCTGCCCTCTATCTGAATGCCCTGAGGCGAAGAAGCGTGGATGTTGGAGAAATAAAGGTTTCTGAACGCCTTGACACGGCACCATTCGGTCTTCGGATGAATGCTGAGCTTTACGGGCTCGGAGAAAATCTTGTCCATTATGATGTTGTTGAAGGAAAGGTTTTCTATAAGAGTATCCTCAATGCCGAAGTCGTTGTGCCATTTTACCTCGGGCTCGGGGTTCAATGCGGGAAGTCTTATGTCAACACCTACCGAGCAGTCACGCATTACAAGGTTTGAGAAGGTACAGTTGCGGATAACACCGTCGTTGCACCAACCTATTCTTATACCGCCCGAATAGCTTGTGAGGTTACAGTTTGTGATGGTTACCTTTTCGCAGACCTTGGGCTCGGGAAGTGCCTTGTTGTTTGCACGCACCACAAGACAGTCGTCTCCGCAGATGATGTCACAGTTGGAAACGGTTACATTTCTTGAGGAGTTGATGTGAATACCGTCGTTGTTGGGATATTCAACCTCGCACTCAATCTTGAGCCTGTCGCAGAAGGCGAAGTCACAGTCGGTAATCCACATACACCAGCCTGCGGGCTGATTTACAACCGTGAAGTCCTCGAATTTTATGTTTCTGCATCCCGCAAAGAATATTACTCTTGGCGGTGTGGGGCCTTCGATTCTTGTGTACTTCCACGCACTCATTGTCTGAACGGGTCTTACAAAGCTCTTGCCGTTACAGTCGATTTTGCCCATACCCGTGATTGCAACGTTTTCGCTTTCCTCACAGTAAATGTAGCAGGCATTCTGCGTTCTGGGAGCGAGTCCCTTCTTTATGTGCTTTACATCCTCTCTTTCGGGGTAGTCCTCCATATTGGGAGAGCCGAGAAGAGTTGCGTTTGCGGCTATGTGAAGCTCAACATTGGAGCGGAGCACGATTGTGCCGAACATATAAACGCCGTTTTCAACGAGCACACGACCGCCGCCGTCCTTGTGGCAGGTGTCTATTGCTGTCTGGATTGCTTTGGTGTTGATTGTCTTGCCGTCGGCTACCGCACCGAAGTCCTTGATGTTGTAAATCATTTTTATACCTCGCTTTTGTAAATGTATAATTGACCTTATATGTATATTACCACGCAAAGCGGTATATTTCAATGCACATAACTGATATTTTTTGTACTATATTGAACTTTTGAAAAAACCATGATATAATATATAAAAAACACAAACGGAGTGATTCGTATGCTGTACAATCTCGACTGTCCCATAAGAGTAACAAATTTCGGCAAGGTAACACAAATGCACGGAAGATGGCATAAGGGGCGTGCCATTTCGGAAAATCTTGTACTTTACTGTACAGACGGAAGCCTCGATATGCAGATAGGCTCGCAGGTTTATTCCGCACGCAAGGGCGATATACTTTTTATAAAACGGGGAGTTTTCTACAGACCTCTCGATTCCGACGGATGCACCTATTGCTTCTTTCATTTCAGCGCAAGTGAATATGTGGAAGAGTATACCGCTCCCGAGCGAATTACCGTTGTAAAAAGCCCCGAAATATACGAAGGTGATTTTGCCTACAGCTGTCACACGGAAAGAAAATCCGTCGTCCGTCTGTCGGAGCATATGAAAAGCGTACCGCCGGATGTTTCGGAAATACTTGAGCGTGCCGTGAAGCTTATGCCGTCCGTGCGCTTTTACGATATCGTTATGCTGGACAATATTCTTCGTGAGCTTCTCATAACCGTGCAGGGTGACAGGAATATGCGAAGCTATTCAAAAAAGCTTACGGAAATACTTGCGTTTGTCGATGCGGAGTTCCAGTCCGAAATCACCCTCGGCACACTTTCGGAGCGATTCGGACTTTCGGAAAGCTATATTGCAAGGCTGTTCCGTCGTGAGCTTTCGCAAAAGCCCTCGGAATATATAAACAGCCTTCGCATTTCCGCCGCAAAGTCGATGCTTCTGCACACGGAGCTTACCGCATCCGAAATCTCTGAGAAGGTGGGCTTTTCCGACGTCTACTATTTCTCACGGGTTTTTTCTAAAATCTGCGGTATTTCTCCCACCGCATTCAGAAACGCAAAGACGTAAAATGTCATATTCCTATATAATTTTGCAAAAATGTACTATTTTACTTAAAATGTTTGTTTTTGTATTGACACGGAGGCATTCTTTTGGTAAAATCTACTAAAAGAATATTATAAAATCATAGATAACGGAGGTTAAATTATCATGATTGTTGCAGATAAGAAATTTCTTGCCGAAATAGACGCTAAGGCACAGGCACTCAAGGAAAAAATAATGAACGCAAAGGACGAGCTTACCTACACGGGTACGGCTTACTACTTCTCAAACAGCGGTGACGACGCAAACGACGGTCTTTCTCCCGAAAAGGCTGTATGCTCCCTTGAGAGATTTTACTCACTTCCTCTTAAAGAGGGCGACGCCGTATTCTTCGAAAGAGGCGGTCTCTGGAGAGGCGAGCTTCTGGTAAAGGTAAAGAATATTACAATCGGCGCTTACGGTGAAGGCCCCAAGCCCAGATTCTACGGCTCACTCAAGAATTATGCCGTACCTCACGAATGGGTAAAGACTGACAGACCCAATATTTGGAAGTACAACCGCCCCTTCGATATTGACATCGGTCACATCATCTGTGACGGCGGAAAGGTGCACTGTATCAAGAAGTGCCTCGGTCATTACGGCTTCGGCGGTACTCTTGACGAGGTTAAGAACGACCTTGAATTCTGGTGCGACAGAGACGACAGAAACACACTTTACTTCTGCTCCGAGCAGAATCCGGGCGAAAGATTCTTCCAGATTGAAATGCACAGAAGAATCAGCTTCTTCTCTTTGAGAAGCGGTCAGGGTGCAAGACTTGATAACCTCTGCATTATGTATGTCGGCGTACACGGTATTTCCTGCGGTACATTCAATGACCTTCACGTTACAAACTGTGAAATCGGCTATATCGGCGGAGGTATTCAGTACACAAGAGGACCGTCCGACACACGACTCGGCAACGGCGTTGAAATTTATGGTCTCTGCAATGACTATTCTGTTGAAAACTGCTACATCCACGACTGCTACGATGCAGGCGTAACTCATCAGAGCAAGTCCGCTTACGACTATCCGCTTATAATGGAGAACGTAAGATATACCGACAACCTCTTTGAAAGATGCATTTACTCCATTGAATACTTCTGCGATCAGCCGAACTCCGACGAGGATATGATGCGTCACATCCGTATGACGGGCAATATCTGCAGATACGCAGGCGGCTTCGGATGGCAGAGACCCAACAGAGTGGCTCGTCACATTCAGGGCGGATGGCTGAATTGCAAGAGAAAGTATCCCGCAGAGGACTATATAGTTGAGGGCAATATCTTTGACAGAAGTATAGATACTCTCGTTTCCATTTCCTCCGTCAAGGACGAGCATCTTCCCGTAATGAAGGGAAATACCTACATTCAGTACGCAGGCAAGAATTACGGCGCGAACTTCGTGCCTTACGACAAGTATCTTCCCTTCGATGAGGAAACGGAAAGATTCATAAAGGAAACAAAGGGCGAGGCTGATGCCGTTGTTGCCGTTGTTCCCGAGTATGACGGACTCTGCGACTGAAAAAAGCAAGCATAACCGAGGTGGAATATGGACTATCTTAAGGATCTGAAATATCATTTCAAGCCGAAAAAGGGATGGATGAACGACCCCAACGGTCTTGTGTTCTTTGACGGATATTTCCACGCATTCTATCAGCACTGTCCCAACCGCGAGCAGCCGTGGGACGGCGAATATATGCACTGGGGACACGCGAGAACAAAGGACTATCTCACATGGGAGGAGCTTCCCGTGGCACTCACGCCCGAGCTTCCTTACGAAAATCAGGGCTGCTGGTCGGGTACGGCAATCGTCAAGGACGACACTCTTTATCTTTTCTATGCCTCCGTAACCGAAAGAGACGGCGAAATATACAGACGTCAGACGGTAAGCGTTGCATATTCAAAGGACGGTATTCACTTTGAAAAGTACGAGAAAAATCCCGTAATCCCCGAATTCCCCGCTGACGGAAGTGCCGATTTCCGTGATCCTGCAGTTTTCCTTGACAACGGAAAATATTACTGTGTTATCGCAAGCGGAAGACCCGAGATTCACAAGGGCAGACTTCTTATATATGAGAGCGACAACCTCCTTGACTGGGAATATAAGGGCATAATGTATGAGCTTGACGGAGCAAATGTTGCCGAATGCCCCTCCATTGTGCGAAGCGGTGACAAAATGCTTGTTGCAATGTCCGCTCTTACTCCCGACAGCCACTTCTTCGAGGTCGGTGTGGGAAGCTTTGAAAACGGCGTGTTCAGGCGTGAGTACGCATACAACTTCGACAGAGGCCCCGACCATTATGCAGGTCAGGCTTACAACGATGACAAGGGAAGACCCATTATTATGTCGTGGATTCCCGGCTGGAGCTATTCGAGGTTTGCAAAGAGGAGCATAGGCTGTCTCTCGCTCCCCCGTGAGATGATTCTTGAGGACGGCAAGGTGCTTGCATATCCCATAAAGGAGCTTCAGTATCTTCTGAAGGACACCGACGAGGCTGTGACAATGACGGACGACGGCTTCACCGTGAAAAGAGGAAAGGGCGACATAACTCACATCGGCAAGGTTGACGACATAAAGATTCTCCGTGACGAATACATCCTTGAGATTTTCGTAAACGGCGGAGAAATCAACTATACGGTTATACTCTGAAAATAAAAAATGCCGTAATGGCAGATTGGAGAAGCATTATGATTATCGCAGACAAGAAATTCCTCAGCGAGATAGATGCCAAGGCAAACGCACTTCTTGATAAAATCAACAGCGCAGAGGATAAAATGACATACACGGGCAAGGCGTACTATATATCCACCGTAGACGGAAACGACCTCAACGACGGTCTTACCCCCGAAACCGCAATCCGCACTCTGGACAGAATACACACTCTTCCTCTTGAGAGCGGAGATGCCATTCTCCTTCAGCGAGGCTGTGAATGGCGTGGAAACGGTATGCGTATCAATACAAACGGAATCACTATAGCCGCATACGGCAAGGGTAAAAAGCCGATTATCAACATATCCGCAAAGAACTATGCCGTTCCCTACGAGTGGGTAAAGACGGACTACCCCAACCTCTGGAAGTATATGTATCCCCTCGGATGCGATGTAGGTCATATCGTCTGTGACGGAAATATCCATTGCATTAAGAAGTGCAGTCAGCACTACGGCTTTGAGGAAAAGCTCGAGCAGATTCAGAACGACCTTGAATTCTACAGCGACAGACACAACAACGACTTCGTATATTTCTATTCCGAGCAGAATCCGGGCGAGCGCTTTAAACTTATGGAAATGCAGAGAATCATTCCCGGAATTCTCATAAGAGCGCAGAAGGACATATGGGTGGATAACATCTGCATTCTCAATGCCTTCTTCGGTATTTCCACAGGCTCTATTGATAACTTCCACGTTTCCAACTGTGAGTTCGGATTTATCGGCGGCTCCGGCAGATTCCGTGCGGATGACCCGAAAATGGTGCGACTCGGCAACGGCGTTGAAATGTACGGCAAGTGCGACGACTTTACGGTTGAAAACTGCTATTTTCACGACATTTACGATGCGGGCGTAACCCACCAGAGAAGCGGCGGCAACACAAGCCCCGTACCGATTACAATGTTCAATGTCCGCTACGAGAGCAACCTCTTTGAAAGATGCATTTACTCCATAGAATATTTCTGCGGTCAGAAGGACTCGACGGAAGCACGAATGGAAAACATCCTTATGAAGGACAACATCTGCAGATACTCCGGCGGCTTCGGATGGCAGAGACCCAACAGACAGTGCCGTCACATTCAGGGCGGCTGGATAGGTGCACTCAATGACAGATACAGAGCAACGAACTACGTAATTGAAAACAACATCTTCGACAGAAGCATAGACACAATCCTTTCCATCAGCGCGGACGATGCAAAGCACCTCCCCGTAATGCGCGGAAACACTTATGTTCAGTATGCGGGCGGAAAATACGGTGCGAACTTCGTGCCCTACGACCGCTTTATGCCCTATGATGAGGAAGCGGAGAGATTTATCCGTGAGGACAGAGGGGAGAAGGATGCGGTGGTTGCGGTAGTGCCTGAGTATGACGGAATGTGCGATTGAGAATAATGCAAAATGCAAAATTGAAAATGTAAAATGTTAAATTTGGGTTTGTCGGGGCGACGCACCGCAACAATGTAGGGCGTGACGACCTCGGCACGCCGTGGCAGGAATCGCAATGGTAGCAATTTGCACGATTGCTTGAGGGTGCACAAATCCTATTATATGTTGAAATTCGGTTTGTTAATCCAAGGTATGCATAAACGGCAAGGTAACGGCGCGCAAAAGACCGCAAGCGGTCTTCGTCGTCGCGCCCTACAATCCGTACCCGTAACAGAGCGGTAAACAACAATTTAACACTTCGGTACACCACATTAACAAAAAAAGCCTTGGCGGTTGCAAAATGCTCCTCGTCAAGGCGAATTTTTATTTATGATATTTCTTCCCCGAGCAAATGGAGAACGCTCTGTAAATCTGTTCAAGGAGCATTACTCTTGCAAGGCGGTGAGGAAAGGTCATTTTTGACATTGAAAGGCGGATGTCACACGCCTTTTTAACTCTTTCCGAGAGTCCCTCGGACGAGCCTATTATGAAGGTTATTCCCGAAAGACCTCGCATGGGAACATCGTTGAAGGTGGTGGCGAGCTCCTCACTTGACATCTGCTTGCCCTCTATGCACATTGCGATTTTAAGGTGCTTGGGCTTTAGCTCCGCAAGGATTCTGTCCGCTTCCTTTTCGAGGGCGGTTTTTATTTCGTTGTCGGAAGGATTCTGCGGAAGCTTTTCGTCCTTTATTATCTTCTCTGAAAAGCTGCAGAATGCACCGAGGCGCTTTATGTATTCGTTTGCGGCGTCCTTGTAGTAGGTTTCCTTTTCGCCGCCGAGGTAGATTATTTCGACTTGTATCATTTTTCTTCTCCGTTTATAATTTTATTAGGATTCAGTTGCTGTTGTTCTTCTAAAGGAATTCTTCCCCGAAAGCGCAACGACAACACCGAGCACCATAAGACCGCACCATACGAGTATAAGATTTCCCCAACCGATTTGCGTAACCGCATTTGCGAAAAGCGTACTTGAAACGGATGCCGCCATATAGCTCATAAAGTCAAGGAAGCCCGTCGCGCCCGAAACCATACCCGTATCACGAAGGCTGGGACAGTATCTGCTCCAGAGCATTGTTGCCGCACCGTTGGATGCCATTATTGCGATTATTATAAATATTATGTTGACAGCGGGAATCCTTACAAGGTAAACAAGCAGGAAGAAAACCGAGGACAGGCTGAACATAAGCAGAATGGTAAGGTCCATATTCCGTCCGAGCCTTTCATACACGAATACCGCAATAAAGGTGGTGAAGGATATAATGAAGGTCGAAACGGTAAAGAGCATCGCCGAGACTTCCGCAGAAAAGCCGAGGTACTGCGATATGTAGGTGGGAAGCCAGAACACAACCGTTGTCCTTGTAATTCCCGTGAGAACGGCAATAAAGGTGAATTTGATTATTCTGTGCTGTATGAGTATTCTTATATTACCGCTTTTCTGCTTTTTGTCGTCGTACTGATTGTATTTTACAATGCCCTTTCTCTCAAAGAAGAGGAAGAACGAAAAGACCGCAATTGCCATTCCGACAAGGATTGCGCTTCCCGTAATAAATACGCTCTGCCAGGTAAGCACGGCGGCGGCAATCCCCGCACAGGGCGAGCCTATGAAGGAAGCAAAGGTGTAGCCGAGACTGCATCTTGTGGCATATATCGGCTCGGTGTTTTCCGCAACGACCTTTGTCATAGGTCCGTAAATCATCGCAAGGAAAAAGCCCGTAAGACCGTACACGCCAACCGATACGCCCGTGCTCTCAATCGGCAAAAGCGGAAACACAAGGCTTGCAATGCCTGCAAGGAAAAGTCCCGTGCTTATCATATATCTCGCCTTGATTTTGTCGCCTATACTGCCGTTAATCAGCTGTCCCACGGCATAGCTTATAAAATAAATCGAGGACAGCCTGCCGATGTATTCCTCGGTATAGCCCGCATCGATCATTCCCGGTGTGACTGCGCTGAGAATGTTTCTTGCAAAATACACCGCAAGATATGCCACCGAGCACAGCGTTCCGATGCTGATTGCGTTCATTACACTTTGGTTTTTGGTGATATCTTTTATACTCATATCTTCGGATGTTCCTCCTAAAGATTTTTAAAAACAATCGGTATTATATCACCGCAGGAGGAAAATATCAAGTGATTTGTGAGAATTTCCTTTTAAAAAAGCACAAAAAAGCCGATTATTTATAAAATTCCGTTATAAAATCATATTGACTTTTTCCGATGTATGCTCTATAATATATATGTGGAAAAATTGACCACAGACTTATTCCGGAAAACCGGAGAAAAATATGAAAATATAATTTGTATGCACACTCTGTGCAGAAAGGAAAGGTTCACTATGAGAACAGTATGCTTCGGCGAAATTATGCTCAGACTCAATCCTCCGGCTTACGGAAGATTTATCAACTCCGATGAATTCGAGGTTAACTACGGCGGCGGTGAAGCCAACGTTTCCGTATCTCTTGCAAACTATGGTATGGACTCTGCATTTGTTACAAAGCTCCCCACACACGAAATTGGTCAGGCGGCTGTAAACTCCCTTCGTGCTTACGGCGTTGACACAAGCGAAATCGTAAGAGGCGGCGACAGAGTAGGTATCTACTTCCTTGAAAACGGTGCATCCCAGAGACCCTCCAAGGTTATCTACGACAGAGCGCACTCCGCTATTATGGAAGCAAAGGCAGAGGACTTCGACTGGGAAAAGATTCTCGACGGTGCTGACTGGTTCCACTTCACAGGTATTACTCCCGCTCTCGGTGACAATGTTGCCGCTATCTGTCTCGATGCTCTCAAGGTTTGTAAGGCTAAGGACATCAAGGTAAGCTGTGACCTCAACTTCAGAAAGAAGCTCTGGACAAGCGAAAAGGCAGGCAAGGTTATGGGCGAGCTTATGCCTTATGTTAACGTATGTATCGCAAACGAAGAGGATGCCGAAAAGGTATTCGGAATCAAGGCTGCAAACACAGACGTTGAATCCGGTAAGGTTGAGCACGAGGCATACAAGAGCGTTGCAAAGCAGCTCAAGGACAGATTCGGCTTCGACAAGGTAGCTATCACACTCAGAAGCTCCATCTCCGCTAACGACAACGACTGGGCAGCTATGCTTTACGCAGACGACGAATACTACTTCTCCAACACATACCACATCCACATCGTTGACAGAGTAGGTGGTGGTGACTCCTTCGGCGGCGGTCTCATCTACGCTATCCTTGCAGGCAAGGGCAATCAGGATGTTATCGAATTCGCAGTTGCGGCATCCTGCCTCAAGCACTCCATTGCAGGTGACGTAAACCTCGTTTCCGTTGAGGAAGTAGAAAGCCTCATCAAGAACGGTGGCTCCGGCAGAGTTCAGCGCTAAGCCCGGAAGCCCCCGCGGGCAGCCCGGAAGCCCGGGCGGGCACACTCGCGATATTAGATTTGAATAAACGGGGACATTTTCCCCGCGATGTTGTCATCCGCTACCCAACCCACGGGTAGCGGATTCTTCGTTGTTTGGTGCTGTGCGATGGGGGATTGCGTACTGTTGTAACGTCGCCAACCCACGGCGGCGTTACAAGGGGAGTTATTTTATTTTTACCATAACACAGCTCATATCGTCGTCGTGTACCGAGAGAGATACTGCCGTATCCAGTATTTTATTCGCAAGCGACTCGAAGGACTGACCCTCGGCGTTGTTCATTATGTCGCACAGAGCCGTTCCGCAGTCAATAGAGGAGGTTATACCGTCGGAAAGCATTATTATGATATCCCCGGGAAAAATCTCAAAGGAAGTGTTTTCCGCGCAGAAGCCCTCGACTATACCGCAGGGCGGTGTTTCGGAGGAAACCTTAAAGAGCTTTGCACTGCGCAAAAGATAGGTCGGTGCGGCTCCCGCCTTGACGAAGGATGCCCGTCTGCGGATAAGGTCTATTTCCAGAAGGTCTACACTTGAGAAGCATTCCTTGCTTTTGGACATAAGGAGATTATTCAGAAGCTCCATTGTGACGCCCTTTCCCGCACCGCCCGAAAGAAGCTTCTCCACAAACACCGAGGTAAGCCTTGAGGTCATCGCCGCATCCCGTCCGCTTCCCATTCCGTCTGCGATAAGTGCGTAGAAAAAGCTGTCGTCACTCCTGAAGAAGGTCACTGTGTCGCCGTTTACCGTTTCTCCGCTCTTGGTGTGGGACACCTTGACATATTCCGCTCTGACCGTTTCTTTGGAGACCATTCGCACGGTAAAGGTGTTGTTTTCGTCAAGAATGAATTCGGGGTCGGCAAAAAGCTCGGAGCATTCGGCACTGAAGTGGGCGGCAAGCCTTTCCGAGGGCATATTTATCTGCGAAACGGGCACTCCGCTTATATCGAGAGTTTTTCTTCTGCTTCCGTAAACGGTAACTCCCGTGTTGGTAAGCCCGAGCTTTTTCACGGCAGAACAGGCGAGCCTTGTCAGCCTTCCGTCGTAGCTTACATCCTCGGAGGAAACTCTTGAGGTGTACTTCAGAATCTTCGCAAGGGTTGCGTATTCGTAGGCGAGGATTTCCGTTTTGTTGTTGTTAAACCGCTCGGACAGAAGCCGACGGTATTTTTCGTTTATGGCATCTGTGACGGCAATTGAATTGTGACACAGCTCTCCGAGTCTCCCGGGGAGTGCCGAGGGAATCAGCTTCCCGCTTGTAAGCTTTTCGGCAATGTGCGGATCATTCCACAGATGCTTCCTTTTGCAGGAGGCAAACTCGGCACATTTCCGACATTCCGTCGAGGAGCAAAGGGTGACTATCGCTTCCGCGTCGTCACGGCTCGGGAATCTCATCCTGCCCGAAAATCCGAAGCACACCTTTGACACGGCTCCGAAGGCGCTTGCAAGATTTGACATCCGTCCCGTGTATGCCTCGCTGACCGCCTCTCTCTGTACGGGAGCCTCGGGCTCGGCACGGGCATTTTTTATGTAAAAATAAGCTCCCACGGGGGAAAACAAAAGAGTTGCAAAAAGACACCCCAATGCCGTAAGCCTGAAATCGTTGCCGTTTTTCAGAAAAAGAGTGCACAGAACATTTGTGACAAAGAAAAGCGGAAAGGACAGAAGAGGCTTTGCACTCTTGTACCGAAGAAGCATAAACGCACTGACCGTAAGCGGCGCACACAATGCCGTATCAAGCGTCGCAATTCCGAAAAGAGCAGATGCGGGAATCCCCGAATAGCCCTCAAAGAAGGTGCAGAAAATAAGAGTACCAAGGCAGGCGAGAAGATAAACAGCACTCTTGCCGAAGAATTCCACGGTGGCACAGGATGAAATTATGCACATACAGAAAAAGCAAAGCGAGATTTTAACTCTTGCCGAGGAAAAGGTAAGATCGCTCGCTGCGGGGTACAAAAGGAAGCAGGCAAGCGGAATTCCGCACAGATAAACCGCAAAGCAGGAAATAAGACTGTGACTGTCCGCCGCATCAAACGTCCCCGATGAGTATGCAAGTGCGAGCGAAAGGCAGATAAAAACCGAGGTAAAAAATGAGAGAATTATCCTCGATTTTCCGCTTTCGCAAAAGTCGTCCGACAAAAGAATCTTCCTTATTATATATATAAGGGTATTTACACCGAAAAAAGCAAATCCCAGTGTGGGGTAGGTGAGGGATGCAATCGCACTTCCCGCATAGGCAAAGAAGGTCAGCCTCCCCGAGGCGGCAACGAGTGCGAGCCCCAGAGGATACGACATATAATCAACTCTGCACGAGCCGAGCATAAAGCCCGCAACACACATCCCGATGCATTTGAGTGCGTATGCGGTGATTCGTTTTGTTTCTTTCTTTGTTATGAATTTTACGGGCTTTGAGTGTCGCACTCTGCGAATGTATGATTTCCACGCGGATTTAACTCGGTGCGATACCCGTCGAAGGAGTATTTTCGATGCGGATTCGCCGTTTTTCTTGCTTTTTTCCGTTCTGTTCATTTTGATTTCCTTTCTTTATCCGTTCTTTTTTGCGCTCTTGTGTGTTACGGTATAATACTACCACAATATGTTGGTATTATTTGTCGAAGCAGATACCCTATGTGGAATTTACAATTTAGTTACAACTTTTATGGAGTAAACTCTTGACATTTAATAAAATATATAGTATAATATCTCTGCTTGATGTGCGATGAAGCGGGAGGTTGCGGTGAGCAATCCCAAGCCGTAAGGCGAAGGAGAGCAACAGCCGGTAATTTCCGTGGAGTATGTCCGACAACCGGGCGACAGCAAATACTGAGCCACTATGCAGTGCGCACCGATTAAACAATCCTTTCAAGCAGGGAAGTGTCTTCGGAAAGCGAATGCATTCGGCTTTTGGTTCTTTCTTAACATTCAGGCACGGAACGGCACATAGTTGTGTGTACGCCGTGGGACGATTGTGCGCATAGGGTATCCTTGTGCGTTTAAAAAGTAAAGAAGTCAAAGAAGCTACCCGGATTTTTCCCCATGCGTTGGTTTGGAAAAATTCGGTTTTTATCTGGGCAGACAATGAAACGCCCGGGTAGGTGTTCAGAATTTTCTGTGTCACATTTATTATTCTATGCCGTAAGTTGATAAGCGGCGAAAAATTTTAAAGGAGGCAAAACAGAAAATGGCAAACGAGAAAATCAGAATCAGACTCAAGGCGTATGACCACACACTTATCGATCAGGCTGCTGAAAAAATCGTAGAAACAGCTAAGAGAAACGATGCTAAGGTGTCCGGTCCCATTCCGCTCCCCACAGAAAAGGAAATCGTTACAATTCTTCGTGCTGTACACAAGTACAAGGACGCCAGAGAACAGTTCGAGTTCCGCACACACAAGAGACTTATTGACATTCTCAAGCCCACACAGAAGACAGTTGACGCTCTTATGAGCCTCGAACTTCCTGCAGGCGTTGAAATCGAAATTAAGCTCTAATCCAATCCCATCGCTTTAATTTTCCTTAATATATAAGGCTTCCGTTACGAGTCCCGTTATGTTGAGGAGGTTAAATACGCTAAGCTCCGCTTTTGCCGGCGGTGCGTGGCAGCCCCTGATTTATCAGTGGTCACGTTGGCGAGCTGCCCGGAGGACATGATTCCTCAATAGGCAAATTCAAGGCACGCCAACCAATAACCTAAGGAGGAAAACAAAATGAAAAAGGCAATTATCGGCAAGAAGCTCGGAATGACTCAGATCTTCGACGAAAACGGAAACGTAATTCCCGTAACAGTCATCGAAGCAGGTCCCTGCCCCGTAGTTCAGAAGAAGACAGTTGAAAACGACGGCTACAACGCTGTTCAGCTCGGCTTCATGGACATCGCGGAGAGAAAGGTAACAAAGCCTGTAAAGGGTCACTTCGCAAAGGCAAACATCTCCCTCAAGAAGCACCTCAAGGAATTCAAGCTTGACGATGCTGCTAACATGAACGTTGGCGACGAAATCAAGGCTGATGTATTCACAGCAGGTGAAAAGGTTGACGTAACCGGCATCACAAAGGGTCACGGTTTCTCCGGTGTTACAGTTCGTTGGAACTCCAGCACACAGGAAAAGACTCACGGTGTAGGTCCTATCCACAGACACATCGGTTCTATGGGTGTTATCGACCCCGCCAGAGTTTTCAAGAACAAGCACATGCCCGGTCAGTACGGTCATGAACAGGTTACAACCCTCAACCTTGAAGTTGTTAAGATCGACGCTGAAAAGAACCTCATCGCTATCAAGGGCGCAGTTCCCGGAAAGCGCGGCGGTATCGTATTCATCCGTTCGGCTGTAAAGTAATCGAAGGAGGAAGAATAAATGCCTAACGTAAAGTTGTTTGATATGGCAGGAAACGTAAAGGGTGAAATTGCTCTTGCTGAAGGCATCTTCGGTATTGAAGTAAATGTTCCCGTTCTTCATTCCGTTATCCGTGCATATCTTTTGAATCAGAGACAGGGTACACAGAGTACCAAGACAAGAGCAGAAGTTTCCGGCGGCGGTATCAAGCCCTGGAAGCAGAAGGGTACAGGCCGTGCAAGACAGGGTTCTACAAGATCTCCTCAGTGGACACACGGTGGTATCGCATTCGGACCTAAGCCCCGTGACTGGAGAGTTTCCATCAACAAGAAGGTTAAGAGACTTGCTATGCAGTCTGCTTTCTCTTCCAAGGCTCAGGAGGGCAAGGTTGCGGTTGTTGACGCTCTCGCAATGACAGAATACAAGACAAAGACAATAGCTAATATGCTCAAGGCAATCGGCGCGAAGAAGGCTCTCATCGTTCTTCCCGAGGTTGACAAGTTTGTTGTAGCATCCGCTTCCAACATTCCCGGCGTAAAGACAGCTATTCCCGGAACACTCAACGCTTACGATATCCTCAAGTATGATATGCTTATCATCGCTAAGGATGCAGTAGCTAAGATCGAGGAGGTATACGCATAATGAAGACAATGCATGACGTAATCATCCGCCCGATTATCACAGAAGCAAGTATGGACAGAATCGCTGACAAGAAGTACACCTTCAAGGTAGCGACAACAGCCAACAAGGTTGAAATCAAGAAGGCTTGCGAAGAGCTTTTCGGCGTTAAGGTTGAAAAGGTTACAATAATCAATATGAAGTCCAAGAGCAAGAGAGTTGGTTATCACTTCGGTGAAACAAGCGAATGGAAGAAGGCTATAGTAAAGCTTACAGCTGATTCCAAGACAATCGAGTTCTTCGACGAAATGATGTAATTTACAAAACAAGACGGAAACTGCATCGGGGTACCGCATACGGCAGGGCGGTACGGCAAACCTTAAAAACCGATGCAAACAAAGAAGCTGCCGAGAAATGGAGTAATCATGGCTAACAAGACATTCAAACCTACTACTCCGGCCAGAAGAAATATGACTGTTCCGGGCTTTGAGGAAATTACAAAGAAGACTCCCGAAAAAAGCCTTATTACAGTTCTTAAGAAGCATGCCGGACGTAATAATACAGGTAAAATCACCGTTCGTCACCAGGGCGGCGGCAACAGAATAAAGTACAGAATTATCGACTTCAAGAAGAACATTCAGGATGTTCCCGCTAAGGTTCTCGGTATCGAATACGATCCCAACAGAACCGCATACATCGCTCTTCTTCAGTACGAAACAGGCGAAAAGACATACAGCATCGCTCCCGTAGGTCTCACTGCAGGCGACACTGTTGTTAACAGCGCTAACGCAGACATCAAGGTTGGTAACGTTCTTCCTATCGCAAACATCCCCGTAGGTACAGTTATCCACAACATCGAACTCTACCCCGGTAAGGGCGCTCAGCTCGTTCGTTCCGCAGGTGCTTTCGCTCAGCTTATGGCTAAGGAAAACGGTGTTGCTCAGGTAAGACTTCCCTCCGGTGAAGTTAGAATCGTAAGACTTGACTGCAAGGCAACAATCGGTCAGGTTGGCAATACCGAACACGAAAACATCAAGATCGGTAAGGCAGGTAAGAAGCGTCACATGGGTATCCGTCCTACAGTTAGAGGTTCCGTAATGAACCCCTGCGACCATCCTCACGGTGGTGGTGAAGGCCGTGCACCTATCGGTAGACCCACTCCTGTTACACCTTGGGGTAAGCCTACTATCGGTTACAAGACCAGAAACAAGAAGGCAAGAACCAACAAGTTCATCGTTAAGAGAAGAAACGACAAGTAATATAGCGGCGTAAAATGCGATAAACTTATCGCAGACGCTCTCCAAAATCTTACAAGGAGGCAAACAAATGAGCAGAAGCATCAAGAAGGGACCCTTCGTCGAAGCAAAGCTTTTCGCAAGAATCGAAGATATGAACGCTAAGGGCGAAAAGAGAGTTCTTAAGACATGGTCCAGATCTTCCACAATATTCCCTCAGTTCGTAGGACACACAATCGCTGTTCATGACGGCAGAAAGCACGTTCCGGTTTATGTAACCGAAGATATGGTAGGACATAAGCTCGGCGAGTTCGCTCCCACAAGAACATTCAAGGGACACGCTGGTACAAAGACATCCAACAACTGATAAGAATTTATCAATGATATAGCGCAAACGGCGGTTCGCTAAAACACGAGTCGCAGGAGTTTTGCGAAAGGAGGAAAATAACAAATGGAAGCAAAGGCTTATCTTAAAGACATAAGAATTTCTCCCAGAAAAGTTAAGGTAGTTCTTGATATAATCAGAGGCAAGGACGTAGCAACAGCTATGGGTATCCTCATGAATACAAGAAAGGCAGCTTCGGAGCCCGTACTTAAGCTCCTCAAGTCTGCTGTGGCTAATGCCGAAAACAACCAGAGCATGGACGTAACAAAGCTTTACGTTTCTCAGTGCTTTGTAACACCCGGCAGAACAGCCAAGAGAATCATGCCCCGCGCACAGGGCAGAGCTTTCAGAATTCTCAAGAGAAGCTCTCACATCACCCTCGCAGTGGCTGAAAAAGAGTAAGATAAACTCTTAAACCTCAAGTGCATCCAAAGATGCAAAATCTACAAGGAGGATAATTACGAAATATGGGACAGAAAGTCAATCCCCACGGCCTTCGCGTGGGCGTAATAAAGAACTGGGACTCCAGATGGTTCGTAAAGGACGAAGTATTCGGTGATACACTCGTAGCTGACTATAAGCTCAGAACATGGCTTAAGGAAAAGCTCAAGAAGACCGGAGTTCCGAAGATTGAAATCGAAAGAGACGGCAAGGGCAAGGTTAAGGTAATTATTTACTGCGCAAAGCCCGGCACAATTATCGGTAAGGGCGGCGAAGAACTCACAAAGCTCAACAAGGAAGTTGATGATTTCGTTGGTTCTCACGTTGCAATCAAGGTTGAAGAAGTTAAGTTCGTTGATCTCGACGCACAGCTCGTTGCAGAAAACGTTGCTTCTCAGCTTGAAAACAGAATCGCTTTCAGACGTGCAATGAAGCAGGCTATCGGCAGAACAATGAAGCTTGGTGCAAGAGGTATCAAGATTTGCTGCTCCGGCCGTCTTAACGGTGCTGAAATTGCAAGAAGCGAAACATATCATGAAGGTACTATTCCGCTTCAGACAATCAGAGCTGACATCAACTACGGCTTTGCAGAAGCAGATACAACCTACGGTAAGATCGGTATCAAGGTATGGATCTACCAGGGCGAAGTTCTTCCTACAGTAAAGAAGGACAGACCCAGACGCGACAGACGCGACGACAGACGTGGCGACAGACCCGCTCGCAGAGAACACAAGGAAGGGGGAGCTAACTAATGTTAATGCCGAAGAGAGTTAAGTACAGAAGAGTTCACAGAGGCAGAATGAAGGGTAAGGCTATGCGTGGTAACACAGTTACTAACGGTACCTTCGGTCTTCAGGCTACAGAACCCGGCTGGATCACTAGCAATCAGATAGAAGCTGCCCGTATCGCGATGACAAGATACATCAAGAGAGGCGGTCAGGTTTGGATTAAGATATTCCCCGACAAGCCCGTAACAGAAAAGCCCGCTGAAACTCGAATGGGTTCCGGTAAGGGTTCACCCGAATACTGGGTATCAGTAGTTAAGCCCGGCAGAGTAATGTTCGAGATGGACGGCATCTCCGAAGAAATTGCTCGTGAGGCTATGCGTCTTGCTTCTCACAAGCTTCCCGTTAAGTGTAAGTTCGTGAAGAAGGAAGAAACTGTAGAGGAGGCATAAGGCTTTATGAAAATAACGGAAATCAGAAGTAAATCTTCCGCTGAGCTTATGGAGCTTTTGAAAGAGCAGAAGGCAGAGCTCTTCAACCTCCGTTTTCAGCACGCAATAAACGCTCTCGACAATCCTCAGAAGATTGTTGAAACAAAAAAGACTATCGCCAAGATTCACACAGTAATCACCGAAAAGGCAAAGCAGGCGTAAGCGGGAAGGAGTAAATTAAGATGGAAAGAAACCTCAGAAAGACCAGAGTTGGTCGTGTTGTATCCAACAAGATGCAGAAGACAATCGTTGTTGCCATCGAAGATAACGTTAAGCACCCGCTTTACAAGAAGGTCATCAAGAGAACAGTTAAGTTCAAGGCTCACGATGAAGAAAACGTTTGCAACATCGGCGACAAGGTAGAAATCATGGAAACAAGACCTCTCTCCAAGGATAAGAACTGGAGACTTGTAAGAATCATCGAAAAGGCTAAGTAATTAAAATTTGCAATCGAATTTTAATTAAAAAGAATCCTGCGGATTTATCCAATGGTAATTCGAGATTCTGGATTTAACCGAATTTAAGAAGCCCTGCGTGCAAAGACACGTAAGGTAAATATATGGAGGACACAAGAAATGTTACAACAGCAGTCAATGATGAAGGTTGCCGATAACACCGGCGCCAAGGAAATGATGTGCATTCGTGTGCTCGGCGGAACAGGCAGAAGATACGCTAGAATCGGCGACGTAGTCGTTTGCGCAGTCAAGAAGGCAACACCCGGCGGTGTTGTTAAAAAAGGTGACGTAGTAAAGGCAGTAGTCGTAAGAACAAAGCAGCCCCTTCGTCGTGCAGACGGCAGCTACATCAGATTTGATGAAAATGCAGCCGTAATTATCAAGGAAGATAAGAACCCCAGAGGTACACGTATCTTTGGACCGATCGCAAGAGAGCTCCGCGAAAAGGATTACCTTAAGATCCTTTCCCTCGCTCCCGAAGTACTTTAAGGAGGTCGCAGAAAGATGGCAAAGCAGCTTACAAAATATCAGAAGAAGCTCGGCGTTCGTACAGGCGACACCGTAGTAATCATCTCCGGCGACGATAAGGGCAAGACCGGTAAGGTTCTTGAAGTATCCCCCGCTGAAGGTAAGATAATCGTTGAAGGCGTAAACATCATCACAAAGCATGTTCGCCCCAGACGTGAAGGCGAAGAAGGCGGCAGAGTTCAGGCAGAAGGCGCTTTCTACGCATCCAAGGCAATGATCGTATGCCCCAAGTGCAACCACGGCGTAAGAGTTGGTCACAAGGTTCTTGAAGACGGCTCCAAGGTTCGTGTATGCAAGAAGTGCGGCGTAGAACTTTAATAGGGAGGTAATGTGAAAATGGCAAGACTTACAGATCTTTACAAGAATGAAGCAGCACCTGCCCTTATGAAGAAGTTCGAATACAAGAGCCCCATGCAGATTCCGAGAATCGACAAGGTAGTAATCAATGTCGGTGCGGGCGAAGCTAAGGACAACTCCAAGGTTATCGACAACATCATAAACGACCTCGGCATTATCACAGGTCAGAAGGCAGTTGCTACAGTAGCAAAGAAATCCGTAGCTAACTTCAAAATCCGTCAGGGCATGAAGCTCGGCGCAAAGGTAACACTCAGAGGCGAAAGAATGTATGAGTTCCTCGACAGACTCTTCAATCTCGCTCTTCCCAGAGTTCGTGACTTCAAGGGTATCAACCCCGATTCCTTCGACGGCAGAGGAAACTACTCCCTCGGTCTTAAGGAACAGCTCATATTCCCCGAAATCGAATATGATAAGATTGATGCTATCAGAGGCATGGACATCGCAATCGTTACAACAGCTACAAACGACGAACACGCAAGAGAGCTTCTCGCTCTTATGGGTGCTCCGTTCGCAAAGTAATAAGAGGGGTAAGGAATTATGGCAAAGAAATCAATGGTATTAAAGCAGCAGAAGGAGCAGAAGTTCTCCACACGCGAATACAACAGATGTAAGATTTGCGGCCGCCCCCATGCTTATATGAGAAAGTACGGCATCTGCCGTATCTGCTTCAGAGAGCTTGCTTACAAGGGTCAGATCCCCGGCGTAAGAAAGGCAAGCTGGTAATCTTAAGGGAACCCCAAAGATTATAAAAATATTAAGTCCGAAAGGTCCGGCAAAGCCGCACGGAATTCCGTGAGAAGTGCAAGGGCCGGATACCGCGGACGGTAGAAAAAGCATTAAGGAGGCTTTACTATGCAGATCACAGACGTTATTGCGGATATGCTTACTCGTATTCGTAACGCAAGTAGCGCAAAGCACGAAACAGTTGATATCCCCGCTTCCGGTACAAAGAAGGCTATTGCTGACATCCTCTGCGAAGAAGGTTATGTAGCAGGCTATCAGATCATCGAAGATGGCAAGCAGGGCATCATCAGAATCACACTTAAGTACATCGCTAAGAAGCCCGTTATCCAGGGTCTCAAGCGTGTATCCAAGCCCGGTCTCCGTATTTACGCAGGCTGCGAGGATATGCCCTCCGTTATGAAGGGTCTCGGTACAGCAATCGTATCTACATCCAAGGGCATCATGACAGACAAGAAGGCAAGAAGAGAACACGTTGGTGGCGAAGTTCTTGCATTCATCTGGTAATACCGCAAATCTTCGATTTGCTTAAGAAGTTTCCGTCTCCGACGAAAACTTCCGGTACAGTTAATCAATATCCGGTGAGAAATCACCCGTGCGCGTTGCAATAGACAGAAAAGGCGCGAACGTAATCTCAAAATACAAGAAGGAGAAACATTATGTCAAGAATCGGTAGATTGCCTATCACGGTTCCCGCAGGCGTAGAAGTTAAGCTTGACGGCGCAACACTTACCGTTAAGGGCAAGAACGGCACTCTTACACAGACATTCCACCCTGATATGATTATCAAGGTTGATGCAGGTGTAATCACAGTTGAAAGACCTTCCGAAGAAAAGGCTCACAAGGCACTTCACGGTCTTACAAGAACCCTCATCTCCAACATGATCGTTGGTGTAACAGAAGGTTACAAGAAGGAACTCGAAATCGTCGGCGTTGGTTACAGAGTATCTATGGCAGGCACAAAGCTTGTTCTCGAGCTCGGTTACTCTCACAAGGTTGAGATGGAACAGCCCGAAGGCATCAAGTTCTCAGTAGAAGATTTGAAGATCACAGTATTCGGTGCAGACAAGCAGCAGGTAGGCCAGGTTGCAGCCGAAGTAAGAAGCAAGAGACCTCCGGAACCCTTCCATGGTAAGGGCGTTAAGTATGTGGATGAACACATCAGACGTAAAGCCGGTAAGGCAGGCAAATAACGGGAAGGAGAGTAAAGCACAATGGTATCAAGAAAAGATGCAAACGCTCAGAGAAAAAAGAGACACATCAGAGTGCGCGCGAAGATCTCCGGCACAGCAGCTCGCCCCCGTCTTTGCGTATACCGCTCGCTCAATAACATTTATGTTCAGATCATTGATGACACCTGCGGTAAGACACTCGTAACAGCATCCTCTGTTGAGAAGGAGTTCGGTAAGAACGGCGGCAACAAGGAAGATGCTAAGAAGGTTGGAGAGCTCGCTGCAAAGAGAGCACTCGAAAAGGGTATCGAAGAAGTTGTTTTCGACAGAGGCGGCTATCTCTACCACGGTAGAATCGCAGCTCTCGCTGAAGGCGCTCGTGAAGCAGGACTTAAATTCTAAGGAGGTTTACCAATGGCTAAGAACATAGACGCAGCTACACTCGATCTTGAAGAGACAGTCGTTGTCACAAGAAGAGTATCCAAGACCGTAAAGGGCGGTCGTATCATGCGTTTCGCAGCAGTCGTTGTTGTAGGCGACCGCAACGGCCACATCGGCTACGGTACAGGTAAATCCGCTGAAGTACCCGAAGCTATCAAGAAGGCTATCGAAGACGCAAAGAAGAACATGATCACAGTTTCCCTCAAGGGAACATCAATCCCCCACGAAGTTATGGGTGAATACGGCGCAGCAAGAGTTCTCATTAAGCCCGCTGCAGAAGGTACCGGTATCATCGCAGGCGGCACTTGCCGTGCAGTACTTGACCTTGCAGGCATCAGAGACATCCGTGCAAAGTCGCTCAGAAGCAACAACAAGATCAATGTAGTTAAGGCTACATTCGCAGGTCTCGCAAGCCTCAGAACAGCAGAAGAAGTTGCTAAAGTAAGAGGCAAGAACGCAGCAGACCTCACAAAGTAATATAGGAGGACGCAGAAAATGGCAAACATCAAGGTTACACTTAAGAAGAGCCTCATCGGCCGTAAGGAAAACCACATTGCAACTGCGAAATCCATGGGACTTCGCAAGATCGGCGATACAAGCGTTCAGGTTAAGAACGCTGCAACAGAAGGCAAGATTGCACTTATCAGCTACCTCGTAGAAACTGAAGAAGTGTAAGACTGCAAGCGGCAAAATCCGCTTAAGACCGAAAAGGTCGAGATTTCTGAATACGGATGTATTCTAAAGAAAGGATTGAAAATTTATGAAGCTTCATGAACTTAAGCCCGCTGCAGGTTCTGCTGAAAAGGCATGGAGAAAGGGCAGAGGCCCCGGCTCCGGCAACGGTAAGACAGGCGGTAGAGGTCACAAGGGTCAGAACGCAAGAAGCGGCGGCGGTGTGCGTCCCGGCTTTGAAGGCGGTCAGATTCCGATGTACAGAAGACTCCCCAAGAGAGGCTTTACAAACGATATGTTCAAGAAGGTTTACGCAATCATTAACGTAGACGCTCTTGACAGATTTGAAGACGGCGCAGAGGTTACTGTTGAAACACTCGTTGCAGAAGGTATCATCAAGGATACACTCAGCGGTGTAAAGGTACTCGGTAACGGCGAAATCACCAAAAAGCTTACGGTAAAGGCTAATGTCTTCTCCGCTTCGGCAAAGGAGAAAATCGAAGCTGCCGGCGGAAAGGCTGAGGTGATTTGAAATGTTGCAGACACTGAAAAACGCATGGAAGGTTGAAGAGCTTAGAAAAGGTATTCTTTTCACACTTTTTATACTGATTGTATACCGTATCGGCGCAGCTAT
>JAFYPA010000096.1 GCA_017560085.1 Clostridia bacterium | reverse complement strand
CATTGCCAAAAGATATGTCGGAAGAGGTATGCTTTTCCTTGATCTCATCCAGGAAGGAAATCTGGGTCTTATCAAGGCTGTTGAAAAATTCGATTATCGTAAGGGGTATAAATTCTCAACCTATGCAACCTGGTGGATTCGTCAGGCTATCACAAGAGCTATTGCGGATCAGGCAAGAACAATCAGAATTCCCGTTCATATGGTTGAAACCATCAATAAGGTGCTCCGTGTATCAAGACAGCTTCTTCAGGAGCTCGGCAGAGAAGCAACCACAGAGGAAATCGCCGCTGAAATGAATATGACTCCCGAAAGAGTAAGAGACATTATGAAGCTCGCTCAGGAGCCCGTATCTCTCGAAACTCCCATCGGCGAGGAGGAGGACAGCCACCTCGGAGACTTCATCCCCGACGACGACGCTCCCGCACCTCAGGACAGCGCATCCTACACACTTCTTAAGGAGGAAATCGCAGAGGTGCTCCACACCCTCACTCCCAGAGAAGAAGCGGTTCTCCGTCTCAGATTCGGTCTTGATGACGGTCACACAAGAACTCTTGAAGAGGTTGGCGAAAAGTTCGAAATCACAAGAGAGCGTATCAGACAGATCGAAGCAAAGGCTCTCCGTAAGCTTCGTCATCCCTCCCGTTCCAAGAGACTCAAGGACTTCCTTGATATGTAATTTGCTAATATATATTAGGAGTTTTCAAAATGGCTAAAATAGGAATTATAGGCGCAATGAACAGCGAGGTTGTAAACTTCTGCAAGGAGCTCGGCGCCGAAAAAACAAAGATAGAGGGGATATACAAAGCCGAAGCCTTCGGTCACGAGGTGTATATTTCCGAGAGCGGAATAGGCAAGGTAAACGCCGCTATCTCCGCACAGAGGCTTGTTGATATATTCGAGGTTGAATACCTTATAAATTCAGGTGTTGCGGGATGCCTCACAAAGGAGCTTTCCACCTGCGATGCGGTAATCGCAAAGGAGCTTACATATCACGACTTCAATCCTCTTGACATACTTGACAGAAATCCTCCCTATACCTCCCGCTTCAAGGCAGACGAAAAGCTTGTTAAGATAGCTGAAAATGCCTGCGAGGAGCTTATTTCGGGCGGTGAAAAATTCAAGTACATCACGGGAAATATAGTTTCCGGCGACTGCTTTATAAACGACGGAGCAAAGGCAAAGCAGCTCCGCGAGGACTTCGGTGCATTCTGTACCGAAATGGAGGGCGCGGCAATAGCACACGTTGCAACCGTTAATAAGATACCCTTTGCGGTAATTCGAACAGCATCAGATTTTGCGGACGAAAATGCCGATATCTCCTTCGAGGAAGTGGAAAAAATCGCCGCAAAGCGCGCAAGCTTCATAGTTTCCAAAATGCTTGAATCAATCTGAGCATAAATAAAAAGTGTAAAATAGGGGACGGCGACAACAATAACCGTTCCCTAAAAGACCATTTACCATCACCAATGGCAGAAAAAAGCAAACGACTAATTTATATTAGGAGATGACAAAAATGAAAGCATACAAATTCACCCCCGAAAAAGCGGCGGAAGCCTGCATAGAATGGATTCGTGACTGGTTTGAAAAGAACGGCAAGGGATGTCCCGCCGTGCTCGGAATTTCGGGCGGTAAGGACAGCTCTGTTGCAGCGGCTCTCTGTGTCCGTGCCCTCGGCAAGGAAAACGTAATAGGCGTTCTTATGCCCAGAGGAGAACAGTTTGACATCGACTTTTCCCACGGCATCTGCGAATTTTTGGGTATAAGAAGCTTCACCGTAAACATCGGCGAATGCACAGATGCCCTCACACGCGAAATAGAAAAAAGCGTTGACTTTACCGATGCCGCAAAAATAAATCTTCCTCCGAGAATAAGAATGTCCACGGTTTACGCCGTATGTCAGTGCTTCGGCGGAAGAGTCGTAAACACCTGCAACGCCTCCGAGGACTATGTAGGATACTCCACAAGATACGGCGATTCCGTAGGTGACTTTTCGCCTATGTCCTGCTTCACCGTGCAGGAGGTAAAGGCAATCGGCAGATACCTCGGCATTCCCGAAAAGTACATAGAAAAGCCCCCGATTGACGGTCTCTCGGGCTCCACGGACGAGGACAGACTCGGCTTTACCTATGCGGAGCTTGATGCATATATCCGTGAGGGAATCGAGCCGTCCACACCCGAAATCAAGGCTAAAATCGATAGACTTCACGTCATGAACCTCTTCAAGCTGTCCTATATGCCCTGCTTCCAATATACGGAAGAATAATTCCGAATGTGAGGTGCAATTATGAAAAGAGCAACCGCAGATAAAATGGAATCTCTGGCAAGAGAATATTTTGCAAAGGCGGGAATCATCGTCCGCCCCGACGAGGAAATCGAGGTCAGCGACTTCGGTCTTAATAACATAGAAAATGTCGGACTTCAGCTTTGCGTATACATAAACACGGAAAGAGTCTGCGCCAAGGAAATGGTGCTTCTTCCGCACCAGACCTGCCCCGAGCATAAGCACGTCGGAGACGGCAAAACACAAGGCAAGGAGGAAACCTTCAGATGCAGATACGGCAAGGTTTACCTCTACGTTGAGGGCGAGGGCAAAAAGGAGGACATCCACGGAGTTCTTCCCGCAACCAAAACCACAATTTACCACGAGGTAACGCTGAATCCGGGCGAGCAGTACACCATTATGCCGGGCACACTCCATTGGTTTCAGGCAGGGGATGAGGGGGCTGTAATCTCCGAATTCTCAACAAAGAGCACAGATGAAACGGATGTGTTTACCGATGAGAATATAGTGAGAAAAACAGTTTTTGAGGATTGAATATGAAATTTACCGCTTTCTTTGTTGGGGGCGGTATTTTTGTTAAAGGGGGTAAATTTTTTCGGATTGAATGTAGGATGTTGATTTTTTGTTATAAGTGTGATAAAATAATAATAGTATATCTAATTTTGGCGAAAATGGGGTATAAACTTGAAAGAAAATAAATTTATAAAACTGAGAATAGTTGAACTGAATAGAATCAAATATGCCTTTTTTACAATATATATACTTATTTTGTTTAAACTTACTCTTTTCAGACAAACTACACTGGAAAACTGTGAAACAAATTTTACTCTGTTTGTTGATTTCATAAATGTATATAAGAAAAGTGGCTTATGGCAGTTCATAAGGTTGTTTTTTGGTAATATAGTTTGGTTTGTTCCGTTTGGATTTATGTTGCCAATGATGCTGAAAAAATACAATTTTATAACTGTTGCTTTTAGTGGCTTTTTATTTTCTTTGTTTATTGAAATTTTGCAGCTCGTTTTGAAAAAAGGAATTTTTGAAATAGATGATCTGATTTTAAATGTATTCGGAACGATGATAGGGTACTCTGCTTATAAAATAATACAACGAATAAATGCCACTCTGCGCTGACTGATGCAAAAATATTATCAGTTATAATAACTACCGCTTACAACAAAAATTAAACCTCACGAAAGGCACCCAAAATGAAACTAAGACTTATGACCTCCAACATCTGGGGCGACTACTTCGGCAACCCCGTCGAGGAGCGCGCACAGAATTTTATTGACATTTTCAAAAGATACAGCCCCGATGTAATCGGTATTCAAGAAGCTACAACCAACTGGTACAAAAGCGAGCTGTTCGATTGGCTTACTAATAATTATTATCTTGCGGGATCGGAATATTTTGCCGACGGTACTGCGGGTAAGGTGAAGATAAACGACGAATATTTCGACAGCACAAACTACACCGTTCTTGCCTACAAAAAAGAAAAGTACGAGCTTTACGAAAAGGGAATGGAGAGATATTTCCACACACCCGACCCATCAAAGGTTGTCACTTGGGCGGTGCTTCGGGATAAGGAAAACGACAAGGTTTTCGGTGTCTGCAATACCCATCTCTGGTGGAAATACAGAAACGAGGAGGACGACAAGCTCCGTGTCAGCAACGTCCGTCAGCTTATTGCGGTGATGAAGCACATTTCGGCAAAATACAGCTGTCCCGTTTTCGCTCTGGGCGACTTCAATTCGCTCCCCGATTGCGAGGCGTACAGACTTCTGAAGTCCGAGGGAGTAGCTGACCTTCAGGAAACCGCCACCGAAACCACAAATATTACCTCCCATCAGGGCGACCCCGTAAGAGGTGCCGACGGCAAGCTCCACGGTACACAATCCGACAATGACAAGAGCCATTCCATAGACCATATCGTCGGCTTCGGCGAAGGGTATAAGGCTCTCAGATATGACATCATCGTAGACCAAGACGCCCTTGATGCAAGCGACCATTCTCCGGTTTATGCGGATATCGAAATCGGGTGAACGGCTATGAATGAAAGGATTTTAAACCGCAACGAGCTTCGCAAGCTCTGGCTTTCCGAGGAGAGCATAGCCAAAATCCACGGCTGGGATTTTTCCCATATCGAGGGCAAATACCGTGAGCATCCGCTTCCGTGGAGCTATGCCGATATCATCAAAAAATATCTTACTCCCACAGCAAAGATACTTGACATCGACACAGGCGGTGGTGAATTCCTGCTCTCGCTCGGTCACCCGTACAAGAACACATCGGCAACGGAGGGCTACCCTCCGAATGTAGTACTATGCCGTGAAAAGCTCGGTGTCTTGGGCATTGATTTCCGTGAAGCCTCGGACTATTCGAGCCTTCCCTTTGACGATGAAGAATTCGACATTGTAATAAACCGCCACGGCTCATATGTCCCGTCGGAAATATACAGAATCCTCAAAAAGGGCGGTCTATTCATAACCCAGCAGGTGGGCGAGGACAACGACAGAGAGCTTGTCAGGATGCTTCTTCCGAAGTGCGAAAAGCAGTTTGGCGGACATAACCTCGCACTTCAGAAAAAACTGTTTGAGGATGCGGGCTTCACCGCACTTGAATCCGACGAAGCCTTTGTACCGCTTGAATTCTACGACACATCCGCCCTCGTATGGTTTGCGAAAATCATAGAGTGGGAGTTCTGCGGCTTTTCCGTTGAGGACTGCTTTGATGAGCTTTGCAAGGTCGAGCAGGAAATTCGCCAAGAGGGCAAGGTGTGGGGATATGCCCATAGATTCTATATGGTTTTGAAAAAGTAAATAGGATTTTTTGCTCTCTTTTACGAAAACTCTTGCATTTTCAATTAATTTCTGCTAAAATACAAATAACAAAATCAATCCGAAAGGAAGTAACAAAAAATGAGAATTATGACATCCAACATCTGGGGCGACTACTTC
The DNA here is from genome assembly GCA_017560085.1 of Clostridia bacterium. Lineage (GTDB taxonomy): Bacteria > Bacillota > Clostridia > Oscillospirales > CAG-382 > SIG622. The sequence continues at coordinate 10,634 of JAFYPA010000096.1, read as the reverse complement.
GGCAACGAGGTTTCCTCAAGAGAAGGTCAGCTTTACGATGTATACAAGAAATACGATGCCGATGTAATCGGTGTTCAAGAAGCAACCGGCAACTGGTGGAAGGGCGAAATGTTCCGCAATCTTATAAAGGACGGCTACACCCTCATAAGCCCCTACTATGTTAATCCCGATGATTTCGCAGCTGAGCCCTGCGCGCCCCTTCACGAGGGCTTTAACTATGTTCCTCTTTTCGTAAGAAGAAGCAAATTCAAGATTCTCGAGTGTGGCTATGAGGTGCTTCGCAATACTCCCGACAGAAGCAAGGCAATCACCTGGGCTGTAATCGAGGACAAGGAAACAGGCAAGCTCTGCGGCGTTGTAAATACCCACTTCTGGTGGATGTCAAGAGGTCAGGACGATAACCTCTTAAGAGCCGAAAACGCAAAGCAGCTTGTTGCGGTTAACAAGTACATCAACAGCAAGTATTTCTGCCCCGTATTCTCCTTCGGCGATATGAACACAATACTCGGCAGCGAGGTTTTCGAGGTTTACGACATCAACCACATTGTTCACCTTCTCGATAAGGCAGAAAAGGGCTCTAAGTGCTCCTCTCACCACGGTGACCCCGTAAGAGGCGAGGACAACAGATACCACGGCAAAAAGACGGAAAACGGCAAGGACAAGTCCATCGACCATATGGTAGGCTACGGCGAGGGCTACAAGGTTTCCGAGTACTACATCATAGAGGATCAGGACGCACTCGATGCAACAGACCATTCTCCCGTATATGTTGACATCGACCTCTTCTGATTTTGCTAATATATATTAGATAAACAACAAGAAAAAGTCTGTACCGAAGCTTGGTACAGACTTGTTTTTTTACTTAATTTTTATACGTTCTTCGGAAGCGTTGTTTTCATCTCACCCATAAATCCCGCCTCACCGATAACAACGGGTGTTACCGTGTGAGCTTCAATATCGTAGTCGATAACCGAAACGGAGGCATTCATAACCCACGGAAAATCCTTCATGCATTCATATCCGACGTGATTCCACTCACACACAAGCGAACGGATGGGAGTTGCGTGAGTCGCAACAAGCACGGTCTTTCCTATATTCTTTTCCGCAATAGCCCAGACCGCATCCCTTACACGAAGACACAAATCCTTTACGGGCTCACCTTCATTGGGGCGTGCATTGTAGATATCCGTCTTCCATACACTGTATTCCTTTTCGTGAACAACGGCAATTTCATCAAAATGCATATCCTCCCAGATACCCGCATAAATCTCACGGACACCGACATAGGGGATAGGGGAAAGTCCCTGCTTTGCGGCAATTATTGTACCTGTCTCATATGCACGACCGAGGTCGCTTGCATAAGCCTTGTCAAGCTTGTAGTTTTCGAGTATGTATTCACCTGCGGCATTTGCTTGAGCTCGTCCGAGGTCTGTAAGTCCTTTATCGAAGTTGCCGTAGAAGTGTCTTTCAAGGTTTCCTTGGCTCTCGCCGTGTCTTACGAATATCATTCTTGTGATTTTGCTCATGGTATGTCCTTTCGGTCTGTGTGCTTTTGGTTTGATACATTATATCATAAAGTGAGGAAAATGTCAAGAAAATAGGTGGAAGAGGCTTGAAAAAGTTTAAAAAACGTGCTATAATCAGAGTGAATAATAAATTAAATTAAATCAATTGAAGATTGCGAAGCAATCAACCTCGATTGTGAATTGTGCATTGTGAATTGTGCATTCGTTTTTATTTGAATTATAAAATCAAATTCACCACAAAAGGAGACTTAACTATGAAAACCCTTCTTCTCATCGGCGACTCAATCCGAATGGGCTACGACAAATCAGTAAGAAAGACCCTCGACGGCATCGTAAATGTCTACTTCCCCGGTGAAAATTGCCGTTTTGCGTCCTACCTTCTCCGTAATTTCCACGAATATTTCAAGGAATTCGGCATAAACGGCGAGGATGTCGATGTTATCCACTGGAACGCAGGCCTCTGGGATTGTCTCCGCCTTTTCGGCGAGGACGTCCATACTCCCGTTGAAATCTATAAGTACTACATAGACCGCCTCTGCGCAAGAATAGTAAAGCTCTGCCCGAATGCAAAGGTTATCTTTGCTACCTCCACAAGAGTCCTTTCCGAGAAAATGTCCCCCGACTTCAAGAGATACAACGAGGAAATCGAAGAGTACAACAAGGCGGCACTTGAGGTCGTGGCAAAGTACGGCTTTGAGGTGGACGACCTTTATGCGCTTTCCGCTTCTCTTCCCGAGGCGGCACACTCCGATGCGGTTCATTATTATACTCCCGTGGGAACAGAAGCCTTTACAAACAAGGTGCTTTCCTATGTTGTTCCCGCACTGGGACTTGACGGCGAATTTATTTACAAGGAAGATATGTATACCGATGCACCCATCGGCATCTGATAAGGAGATTTTACATTATGAGCATTATGAGAACCGAGCATCCCAATCCCCAGTTTGAAAGAGAGACTTGGCTGAATCTCAACGGCAAATGGGATTTTACAATTGACTACAGCTGCAGCGGCAGAGATAAGGGCTTTATCGAAGGCGAGGGCTTTGACCGTGAAATCAACGTCCCCTTCTGTCCCGAAAGCACCCTTTCAGGTATCGGAAACACCGACTTTATGCCCTGCGTATGGTATAAGAAAAAGGTTGATATCACAAAGAATCAGCTCGACGGCAGAGTATTCCTTGTTATCGGAGCCTGCGATTACAGAACAGAGGTATATGTAAATTCAAAGTCCGTTGGAACACATTTCGGCGGTTATTGCTCCTTTAAGCTTGATATTACCGATGCACTTACCGAGGGCGAAAACCTTATAGTAATCTGCACCGAGGACGACACAAGAAGCACTCTTCAGCCCATAGGAAAGCAGTGCCGTGAATACTTCTCCTGCGGATGCAGCTATACAAGAACAACCGGCATCTGGCAGACGGTTTACCTTGAATTCACTCCCGATGCACGAATTGAATCCTTCAAGCTTTACCCCGATATTGAAAAATCCGTTCTTACGGTTATGGGCGAGCTTTGCGGTAAGGGAACGCTTACACTCGAAGCATTTTACGATGGAAAATCCGTCGGCAGAACATCCCTTGAGGCTTCGTCACACTTCAATACAAGCATTCAGCTTTCCGAGCTTCACCTCTGGGAAATCGGAAACGGCAGACTTTACGACCTTGTTATCACCTTCGGCGAGGATAAGGTAAAATCCTACTTCGGTATGCGTAAGGTGGAAATGGACGGAATGAAGTTCAGACTCAACGGCAAGAGTGTATTTATGCGACATGTTCTCGACCAGGGCTTCTATCCCGACGGCATCTATACCGCAAAGGACGAGGAGACAATTATCAAGGACATTCAGCTTTCCATGGACGCAGGCTTCAACGGAGCAAGACTTCACGAAAAGGTATTCGAGCCGAGATTCATCTATCACTGCGACAGAATGGGCTATACAATCTGGGGCGAGTTCCCCAACTGGGGCTACGACTACGCCGATGCAAGAGTCGTTGCGGAGTTCACCTCCGAATGGCTTGAAATCCTTAAGCGTGACTTCAATCACCCGTCAATAATCGGCTGGTGCCCCTTCAATGAGGTTTGGAAGGATGACAGTCAGAACAACCGTCAGGCGCTTCTTTCCACCGCTTACCTCATTACAAAAATGTTCGATACAACCCGTCCCTGCATTGACACAAGCGGCGGTTATCACGTTGTAACGGATATTTACGATATCCACGACTACGACCAGGATCCCGTAAACCTCAAGCGCAAGATGGACATAATCGAAAAGGAAAGCCGTGTCGAGGAAAAGCCCCACACACTCGGACATCAGCAGTACGGCGGCGAGCCTATCTATCTCAGTGAGTACGGCGGAATAGGCATACACATCGCCAACGATAAGGGCAGAAAGAGAGCCGCGTGGAGCTACGGTAACGCCTGTCAGAGCCTTGAGGAGTTCTACGAAAGATACAAGGGACTTACAGATGCGATTCTCGACAATCCCAAAATCTGCGGCTTCTGCTATACACAGCTCTACGACATCGAGCAGGAGCAGAACGGCCTTTACGACTACAACAGAAATCCCAAGATGGATATTGAAGTAATAAAGAAAATCAACGAAAGAAAAGCGGCAATCGAAGAAGAATAATCAAAAAAACAACTGCGGATTCCCCAAATGTGGGAGTCCGCAGTATTTGTATTCAGCTCTTGAAGTAGTTGTCCTTGCGGGCGAAAACGATTGACTCGCTGAAGTACAGCATTGTAACCGCAGGAACAAGCAGGAAAAAGGCGTAAACCGTGTAAAGACTGTTGAATCTTACGTCTATCAGCGAATGCATAAAGCAGTAAAGCAAAGCCGTAAAGCACATAAGCAACAGGTGTACAAGCGTAATCGTTCCGATTTTCACAAGCCTTACACCGCAAAGGATATTTGTGCAGATAATGGTAAAAAGGCAGAAGAAAAGAAGCGAGAAGCACAGTATCGACACCGTGCAAAGAACGTCCGTAGTGTAGTTAAGCCGCTGCGTAACGCCGAAAATAGCGAGCATAGCGAATTTCATAAGATTTGATGCACCCAGACAGAAAATACAGCACACCACCACAGCCGTCTTTCTTTTAAGACTGTCACGGAAGCATATCAGCGCATAAATATATGAGAAAATCATACAAAGCGGAGTTACGGAATAAAGCATACCGTAATAAACCGCAACCGAGCAGACAACCGCCTTTATAAGCACGTAAATCGGCATATGCCACATATATTTCGTCCTTGAATACAGAGTTCTGTTGAGCATAAATCCGCATATAATAGCCTCAATAATGAGGGCATAAACCACCGAAACCATTGTGCACTTCCTTCCGTGTGTATTCTTGCGCGTTCCTTTTGTCCCACGCGGGAAATCAGAAAACTAGATCTGCAAATTCAGCCCTGCAGAATTCGCAAAGCCTTGTCGGGTCGAGAAGCATTACCGCTCCTCTGACGCCCGCACTGACGGTAATCGTGTCGAATATCTGCGCCGTCTCATCAATAAAGGTGGGGAATTCCTTTTTCATTCCCACAGGGGAGCATCCGCCACGAATATAGCCCGTAATACCGAGCAAATCCTTTACGTGAAGCATTTCCATGGATTTGTTTCCGCTAACTCTTGCCGCCTTCTTAAGGTCAAGCTCGCAGGAGGTGGGAATGCAGAAAACACAGTAGCCGTTTTTGTCTCCCTTTGCAACAAGGGTCTTGAAAACTCTGTCAGGCTCAATGCCTATTTCCCTTGCGATGTGATTGCCCGAAAGGTCGCTCTCGTCAACCTCGTATTCGTAAAGAACATAATCTATTCCCGCACCCTCAATAAGGCGCATTGCGTTGGTTTTGTTTTTCATATTACCTCTGATTCTGCTGTTGTTTTTATTGGAAGCTGTCCGCAAAGCTTGTTGCAAGCTCGTCGCACCGCTCGTTTTCTGGATGTCCCGCGTGACCCTTTACCCAGATGAACTCAACCTCGTGAGTATCGCAAAGCGTGATGAGTCTGTCCCAAAGCTCGGGGTTGAGTGCGGGCTTGCCGTCCGCCTTTTTCCAATTCTTTGCCTTCCACGACCTCGCCCAGCCCTTTGTTATACCGTCAACAAGATACTTTGAGTCGCTTGTAAGATAAACCTTACAGGGCTCCTTGAGTGCCTCAAGACCGTTTATCGCACCCAGAAGCTCCATTCTGTTGTTGGTGGTCATAGGCTCACCGCCGGACAACTCACGGACGAATTTGCCGTATTTCAGTATTGCGCCCCAACCGCCCTTTCCGGGATTTCCTCTGCAGGCGCCGTCTGTGTATAAGTATACTTCCTTCAATTTTCTTCTCCGTTTTCCGCTTCAGCGGTGCTTGTTATTTCCTGATATTTCGTGTATTCAAGCTCGCCTATATAAAGCTTGTCGTCCTCCATACGGAAGTCAAATACAATAGCCTCATCCTCTGCATCCTCAACGTACATTCTGATTTTGCCGTCGGAAATGCTGTAGCGTGAAACGGATTCGTGAGGCATTTCGAAATTACGAAGAATTTTGCCGTCACGGGTCAGCTGAAGAATGTCCACGTAGGATTCCCAGTACCAGTTGTAAAGCTCCTCGTCAATCTCATTGTCCTTTGATTTTTTACCGCAGGATACAAAGGATGATGCGAATATCACGCACAGAAGAAGACATATTATTTTTTTCATATATTACTCCGTTAACTCCCAAAGAGGGGAAATTTTGATTCTATCTGAATTATAATGACTTTTATATGAAAATTCAAGGCAAAGAATGGAAATTTTAATGACATCTTTTGATAAATTGCCCCCGAAAACAGCAAATTAAACACCCATTTTGACATTGACAAAACCGTCTCTATGGGGTATAATTCTAATATAAACAAAATACCGTTAACACGGAGGCTAACAATGAGTATATACACAGCTAAATGGATATGGGAAAAGGACGGCTGCGACAGCCCCTTTTTCAGAAAGCATATAAATCTTTCGGACACTGTCAGCGCAACGCTTGACATTTGCGGTCTCGGATGGTTTGAAGCATATATCAACGGCAAAAAAATAAGTGATGCGGTGCTTTGCCCGGGACAGTCCACCTACGCACAGCCCGACGGCAGTAAAATCAGCAGAGGATTTTATGTCTGGAACGACAAAATCACGGATACAAGATGCTACTATTGCTCCTTTGATGTGTCGGATATGCTGAAAAACGGCGACAACCTGCTCTCCGTACATCTCGGAAACGGCTATTTCAATCAGAAAAGACGACTCGGAGAGGGCGACTATACACAGGGCGCACCGAGACTCTGCTTCTCACTTTCCGTAAAGTACGCCGATGGAAGCAAGGCTGTTTTCGAAAGCGACGAATCCGTCCTTTGCGGTAAGAGCGGAATCCTTGAAAATAACCTCTATTACGGTGAGGTGCACGACCTTTCGCTTGACAACATTCACTCGGTTGACTTCTGCGAAAAGAATATGACAAACGCCACACCTGCGGTCGCTCCCGAAGGAAAACTCTGCCTTTGGACGGCAACCTTTGACAAGGTAATCAGAAGCGTTACTCCCGTATGCATCGGCGAAAACGACGGCGTTAAAACCTACGATGTAGGCGAAAACATCGCAGGCTGGATTGCCTTTGACACGGATACCGACGGAGAAATTTATCTTGAATTTGCGGAAAATATCTGCGGTGACAAAACCCTCAATATCACCTCAACCGAGCATTTCTGGGACGCTCATGAAAGGAATCAGCTCCAGTCCTGCAGGTACATCGGCGACGGAAAGCCTCACCGTGACGTTCATCCCCATTTTTCGTGGCAGGGCTTCAGATACTTTACCGTCAAGGGCGATGCTGTAAATATAAGATGCGATGTTGTCCACACGGCACTTCCCGAAACGGGCAATTTCGAGTGTGACAATAAGATTATAAACACAGTTCTCTCAATGTACAAGCGCTCACAGCTGGCAAATATCCACGGCTGTATTCCCTCCGACTGTCCCCACAGAGAAAGACTCGGCTATACGGGTGACGGACAGATTACCTGCGAGACGGTAATGCATATGTTCGATGCAAGGGAAATGTACAAAAAGTGGATGCGTGATATCGTCGACGGTCAGTGCATTGACACGGGCAGAGTACAGAATACAGCACCCTTCTCGGGCGGTGGCGGAGGTCCCGCAGGCTGGGGCGGTGCAATATTTGTTGTTCCCTATACCTATTACAAAATGTACGGCGATCCCTGTCTTATAAAGGAATACGCCGACAAAATGAATTTTTACTTTGAATACCTTGAGAACCGATGCGACGACGACCTTCTCTCAAGAAGCGAGCCCGGATGCTGGTGCCTCGGAGACTGGTGCTGGCCCGGATGCAGCGCATACAGCAAGGATTTGTCACCGAGATATGTCAACACCGCATACCTCGTAAAATTCTACGATATGATGCTTGAGCTTGACGAAAAGCTGTCCCTCGGCTTTGACAGAGCCCTTTATACCGAAAGACGCCAAAAGCACATAGATGCAATTATGGCAAACTTCTTCGATTCCGAAACGGGCGACTTTGAGGGCGACAGATTCGGTGCAAACGCCTTTGCCGTGAATATAGGTCTCGGAGACGAGAGAACCTTCGACAATATGGTAAAGAAGTACGACGAATTCGGCGGTCTTGATACGGGCATTTTCGCAACGGAGCTTCTTATAAAGACACTCGGTGAAAGGGGCAGAGCAGACATCGTTTATAAGCTGCTCACCTCAAGTAAGTTCAACTCTTCCTTCTACTCAATGTTCAAGCAGGGCGCAACAACCCTGTGGGAGGACTGGGATGGACATTCAAGCCATAACCACCCTATGTTCGGCGGATGCTTCAAGGCTATGTGGACGGTGTTCCTCGGTATAAATCCTCTTTCCGAGGGCTATACAAAGGTAAAAATTACACCCTGTGACATAGAACAGCTGGGTAATATGAGCGGCTATATGCAGACAAAATACGGCAGAATTTCCGTAACTCTCAAAAGAGACGGCGAAAGAGTAAAGCTTGTAATCCTTGTTCCCGAAAAGTGCGAGGCACAGCTTGAATTCAGAGGCATAAGCACAAGCCTTACAAGCGGCGTAAGCATTTACGAATTCTGAAATCTCCCTTTACCGAAAGGACTTACAAAATGAAAAACACAGAAACAAATCGCACATCACCCGCAGTGACCTTACCCGACGAGGGCGAGGAAAAGCTCGGGATGAAGTGGCACAAGCTTCTCATATACTTCGCTCTTTTCGCGGCGGCGTTTATGAATATGCTTAACGGCATACTGAATCTTACGGGATTTAAATACATAGTGAACTCCTACCTCGGAAATGCCGTAATGCTCGCAGAGCAGATGTACGTATTTTACCCCGCAACGAAAATTACGGACACAGCATACGGAATAATCCTCGTTGCAATGGCGGTATATCAGATAATCATAAGACAGATGCTCGTAAAGGGCGTGAAAAAGGCATACGTCCATCTGAATATCACAATCGGAGTTATGTGTACCTTTACGGCAATGTACGACGCCCTTTTTGCGGCATTCGTCAGAAACGAAAGATATGTCCGTGCGACAATAAATTACAGCTCTCCGATGACCACCGTATGGACAGCACTTGTAATCGGCTCGGTGCTGATTATATTCAATACTGTCTACTACAAAAAGAGAGCGGGAATTCTCACAAAATAATAACGGAATTTTGTGTGATTTACCCGTAAATAAACCTATTTTGAACGCATTTTTTACAGAAAAATTTTCGTCTTAATATATCTTTAAAAAAATAAATGTAGAATATTTCGAAAAAAAGTGGTATAATACTATCGTTTTTGATTTTGTTAAAAACAGTTTAAATATAAAAAGGGGTCATGAAATTATGGCAAACGAAAGAAGAGTAGGCACAGTCTCCAGAGGTATCCGTTGTCCCATATTCAAGGAAGGCGACAATCTTGCTAAGATGGTTACCGAAAGCGTTCTTGAAGCGGCAAAGTCCGAGGGCTTTGAAATGCGTGACAGAGATGTTATCTGCATTACAGAATCCGTTGTTGCCCGCACTCAGGGTAACTATGCATCCATCGATGACATCGCGGCAGACGTTAAGGCAAAGCTCGGTGGCGAAAAAATCGGCGTTATTTTCCCGATTCTCTCCAGAAACCGTTTCGCTATCTGTCTTCGCGGTATAGCAAGAGGCGCAAAGAAGGTTGTTCTTATGCTCAGCTATCCTTCCGACGAGGTTGGTAACTCCCTTGTTTCTCTCGACAAAATCGACGAGGCGGGAATCAATCCTTACTCCGATGTTCTCACTCTTGAAAAATACCGTGAGCTTTTCGGTGAAAACAAGCACGAATTCACAGGCGTAGACTATGTTCAGTATTACGGTGACATCATCAGAGAAGAGGGCGCAGAGGTTGAAATTATCTTTGCAAACCGTGAAAAGGCAATCCTCGACTATGCAGACTGCATTCTTACCTGCGATATTCACTCAAGAGCCCGTACAAAGAGAATTCTCAAGGCAGCAGGCGCAAAGGTTGTTTGCGGACTTGACGATATTATGAATGCTCCCGTTAACGGCAGCGGCTGCAACGAAAAGTACGGTCTTCTTGGCTCCAATAAGTCCACAGAGGACAAGGTAAAGCTTTTCCCCAGAGAATGCAAGGACCTCGTTCTTGATATTCAGAAGCAGGTTCTCGATGCTACAGGCAAGTGCGTTGAGGTAATGGTATACGGCGACGGCGCATTCAAGGATCCTCAGGGTAAAATCTGGGAGCTTGCAGACCCGGTTGTATCTCCCGCATTTACAGACGGCCTTATCGGTACCCCCAACGAGCTCAAGCTCAAGTATCTTGCGGACAACGACTTCAAGGATCTCTCCGGTGAAGCACTCCGTGAGGCAATCAAGAAGAGCATCAAGGAAAAGGGCGACAACCTTGTAGGTAACATGGCATCTCAGGGTACAACACCCAGACAGCTTACAGACCTTATCGGTTCTCTCTGTGACCTTACAAGTGGCTCGGGAGATAAGGGTACTCCGGTTGTGCTTGTACAGGGTTACTTTGATAACTACACGAACTGATAGAATGCGTGATTCGTAATG
>JAFYPA010000095.1 GCA_017560085.1 Clostridia bacterium | reverse complement strand
AGTTGTTGCGATTCCTGCGGACTCCCCCTGTCAGCTTCGCTGACGTCCCCCTCTTATTGAGGGGGACAATAATTACGCCGCACCCACAACAGAACGACAAATTCCAATTTGAATTTCAACGAAGGAAGCGAAGCTTCCAACATTCCCTAGCCCCTAGTTCCTAGTTCCTATCCCCTATAAATTCCAATTTGAATTTCTCCGAAGATTCCGAAGGAATCATCCTTCCCTGTCCACTGCCCCTTGGCCCCTGTCCACTAATTTACCAAAAAAAGGTGCTTGGATTATCCAAGCACCTTTAGCCTTTCGACATCTTTTTTCATTCCATCGCAATAAGCTCTTTAGCAATCTCAATATACGCAAGCGCACCCTTGGAGAACTTGTCGTAGTAAATTGCAGGCATTCCGTAGCTGGGAGCCTCGGAAAGCTTTACGTTTCTCGGTACGGGGGTCTTGAAAAGCTTGCCCGAGAAATGCTTCTTGATTTCTTCAAGCACCTGAAGAGACAGATTGAGTCTGCCGTCGAACATCGTGATTATTACTCCGAGAAGACTAAGCTCGGGATTGTACAGCCTCTTTACCTGCGCGATGGTCATTGTAAGCTGTGAAAGACCCTCGAGAGCATAGTATTCGCACTGCATGGGGACAATTACACTGTCAGCCGCGCTCAGAGCATTGATTGTCAGAAGTCCGAGGGAGGGGGGACAGTCTATGAATATGTAGTCGTATTTGTCGCGAAGGGGATCAAGCGCCGCCTTAAGCTTGTATTCTCTGTCCTGCATATCCACAAGCTCAAGCTCCGCACCTGCAAGACCTATGTTTGAGGGCATAACGTCAAGACCCTGGCTCTTTGTCTGCTTTATAATCTTAGCGGGGTCGGAAAGGTCTATAAGGGCATCGTATACCGAAAGAGTGTTTCTCTTGTTTACACCTACACCGCTTGTGGTGTTGCCCTGAGGGTCAAGGTCCACAAGAAGAACCTTCTTGCCGAGCTTGCCCACGCTTGCCGCGAGGTTTACCGCCGACGTTGTTTTTCCTACGCCGCCCTTCTGATTTGCGAGGGCGATTATCTTACAGTTGTGTTCCATATCAATTATTCCGCATTCTGCGGATTCCTTTCGAATTCTGTTGTCCTTCGTTCCGATTTCGGGACGGAATTTATAGGTAAACGGCATTATCTGCCGATTTTAATTTATTTTAATTTTACCGTATATAATATAACACACATTTTCGGAAAAGTCAAACGCTCGTGCAAGGGGCTTTAGGGAATTTTCCCTATTGGTGCCTTATACGAAATCTTGACACCCTTTTCGGGACAATGTCCATATTTAGTGTTTTTTGCGTAAAAAAATGAATTTGTTAGTTTTGACGGAGCGGAAATTCGCAATAATTTTCTACATTTTGTACAATGGAAATTTTTCGGTAAAAGTTGACAAATTCAAGCAGGAAGCCCATTCCCGAGGATTCGGGGGTAAAATTTGCAGTATTTTTACCCGTAAAGGCTTGATTGTTTTTGCGAAATAAGGTATAATAGTCGTGTTTTTGAGCCGTCTTGGGGCTGAATTCTTTTGTTAATTTTGACTGTACCGAAATTAAATACGGTTAAAATTATGTATAATGCATAATAAATTCAGTTAAATAATAAGGAATAATGTTACTAAGTGACATATTTTAATAAATAACCTAATAAGTTTTATTAAAGTGTTCAAAAAACGGCGACTTCAAATTTAGTTTACAATAAAAGCAAAATTATTTTTTAAATATTCAAGTGAGAAAGGAGAGATTGGATGCTCGGAAGAAAAAAGAATATTTCCGCGAAAAAAAAGACGATTTCCGAGAGTAAAATCGCTGAGAAAATAAGCGGTCTGAAGCTCGGATTCCAACATTTCAATCTTGAACATAAGAGCCTCGTGCGGTACGCAAAGGCGGGACTTGCAGTGCTTGCCTGTGCTGTCACGGTGCTTACGATAAATTCAAATATGAGAAGCAGCCCCTCAATTGAAATCTACTATGAGAGCGAGGTAATCGGCTGTACCCACACAAAGGAAATCTTCAACGATGCGAGAATGGGAGCCGAGAGAGAGCTCGCTGCAGCTCACGCGGTTGCTTACAAGTTCAACAACGATAATGTAACCTACAAAATCAGATACGACATTCCCGAGCGTAAAATTCTTAACGAGGACGAAATGAAAACAGCTCTCGTTCAGTACGCAAACGGCTATTTCACAGAGGGCTTCGGACTGTACATTGACAACACCCTTGTTGCGATAGGTGAGAACAGAAGCGATGTTACCGAGGTGCTTGAGGAGACAATCGAGCTTTACGGCGAGCTTTACGCAAGGGTTAAGACCGCAGACGACATTGTTCTTTTCAACTCCAAGAACAAAATCGAGAAAATCAGCGTTCCGAAAACAGTTGTAAAATCCAAGGAAGAAATCCGTCAGGTGCTTGGTCTTGACAGCCTTGTAAACCTCAATGACATTCTTCTTATGGACAACAGCCTTACCGATGATATGTCGGTTGAGGATATCACGGAAATTTTCCCCAATCTTGAGGGTATCACATATTCCGATATTTCGCTCGGTCTGCCTGCCGAAAACGTATATCTCAGCGCAGAGGACGATGCAGAGGAGGTTTACGCATCCGAAGCGAGCGTATCCTTCAAGTCAAGCGCGGTTGAAACCGTTCGTGAGGTTATAGACTGCGGAGAAAAGGTTATCGAGGACGAAACACTTCCCGCAGGCAAGAAGGTACTCGTTGAGAGCGGTGTTTACGGCATCAAGGAGGTCACCTACGAGGTAGAATACATCGATGGTGTCGAAATCACAAGAACTCTTATAGAAGAAAAGCTCATCAAGGAAGCAGTTCCCAAGACTTATAAGGTAGGCAAAAAGAAGAACACCTACAGTGCTAACCAGATTTACACCGAGGTTGTTCCCGGTGAGCATCCCGCGGGAGCTTCCGGCACATTTATGTTCCCAACATCAGGACTTATTACATCTCAGTTCTCCGGCAGAAACCTCTTCGGAAGATACGAATTCCACGGAGCTCTTGATATTGCCAACGACGCAGGTACTCCCATTTATGCCGCTGACGGCGGTACGGTAGTTCACGCGGCGTGGTTCAGCTCCTACGGAAACTGCATCATTATCGACCACGGCAACGGACTTCAGACTCTCTACGCACACCTCAGATCCTACAACACCAAGGAAGGTGATGTGGTAGGTAAGGGCTGGAAGATAGCCGAAATGGGCTCGACGGGCAGAGTTACGGGACCTCATCTCCACTTTGAAGTGAGAGTTAACGATGAAAGAGTTGACCCGCTGAATTACGTAACTCCGTAAAATTATATAAAAATCACACCCCGCCTTTGGTTAATGTGCCATTGGCGGGGGCTTTTTATATCTAAATATGTTATAGAATTGTAAACAAGGGTGATTCAGCAATTGTTTCACGTGAAACACTGTGAATTGAAGGGGTAAGTTTTGTTTCACGTGAAACATCAGGGTTGTGATGTAAATTTGCGTTTCACGTGAAACATTAGTGGTCGGATGTGATGATTATCTGTAAAGCGTTTCACGTGAAACATATTCCAAGAGTCTGGGAAAAATAATTGTTCCACGTGAAACAAAATCGAGAACGGTGTAATATTTAATTCGCTCCGCACATATAATGCACAAAGGAGTGATAAATATGATGTATGTAAAATTCAATCAACTCAAGACAGCGGAAAACAAAAGAAAAATATCCTATTGCAGAAACGCCCCCGACCGAGATAAGGTAATATACAGAACCGAATTCCCCGTATACATAACCGAAGAACGAACAAAACCAACATCAAAGCCCGAAGACCTTTTCTGTGAAGAAACCATATCCGAATCACCCGAAACAGAAGAAAATTACATCCAAAGCGAGAAAAATACCTCATTTTCAAGGATTCTGTACCGATTCACAGCAATAATACTTCTGTTCACGGCAATATACCTCGCAGAAATAAAGTTACCGAGCTACATAGAATCAAGCTGTACCAAGCTGATAGAATACGCAAAACAGAGATGCAACGCAGAGGAGCAAATCCAAACCAACGGCAAAGTCCTCGGAGAAAAGCTGTTTGTACACGCATTGGATGACAAAACCAAAACGGTTTTGGATGATATTCCCGCAGAGGATATCCCTTCGGAAATAACCGAAAATCAAAGCTTTGCAGGAACAATCATAACCGAAAGTGCGGGAAATCCACAAAATCAGCCGACAGATAAACAAATCAAGCCCGATTCCGTGCAGGTAATCAGCAAAAATATGTCCCTCGGGAGTGATAAGATATATTTTACCAACAGAACAAGCCTGGAAATTGACGGTGAAAGCATACTTAATTCCGAGTATCCGATTGAGCCGATAACAGCGGGCGAGGAGTCTCCGTCGGTGCTGATAGTCCACACCCACGGCACGGAGGCGTATATAGACAGCAATCCCGACGGCACGACAAGGAGTAAGGACAGAACAAAAAACATAGTCCGAGTGGGGGAGGAGCTTGCAAATGTGCTCCGATCCTACGGGATTTCGGTTATTCACAGCAAGACAATGCACGATGAAATATCCTATGTAAAGGCATACGACAACTCAAAAGCCGAGGTCAAGGCGTATCTTGAGCAATATCCGAGCATAAAATACGTAATTGACGTCCACAGAGACGCCCTTGCCTCGCAGGGAAGTGTACCCGTAAAGACCTACACCGAAATCAACGGAGAATCCGCCGCTCAGCTTATGTTCGTAATGGGCACAAACGCAAGCGGAGGAAACCACCCGAATTACAGAAAAAATCTCACTGTTGCGGTGCATATTCAGGAGGCAATAAACAATCTTTATCCCGGACTTATGCGTGCGGTGAATGTGCGCCCGATAATATTCAATCAGAATCTGCGTGACGGATGTATGATTCTTGAGGTTGGTAGCGATGCGAACACTCTTTCCGAGGCTCTGGCGGCGGTGAGGATGTTCGGGAGGGGATTTGTGGAAATGGCGGTAAAATAATGCATAATGCATAATTAAGACTGCGGAGCAGTCTTGAAAATTCGGAATTTATAGTGGAAAGTGGACAGAGGGCAGTGGACAGGGAAGGTTGATTGCTTCGCAATCTTCGGATAAATTTAAATTGGAATTTATAGTGGACAGTGGGCAGGGGGCAATGGACAGAGGAGGTTGATTGCTTCGCAATCTTCGATTGTTTAAATTGTTGTTTATCGGGGTGTTTGCATCGTGTAGGGAACGACCTGTGTGTCGTTCCGTTGCTCATCATTTTCGCATTTTATATGGCGATGCACATTGTCGCCTTGTAGGGGAGGGGCTCTGCTCCTCCCGCTTGGATTT
>JAFYPA010000094.1 GCA_017560085.1 Clostridia bacterium | reverse complement strand
GGGCGGAGTAGAACCCCGCCCCTACCAATCCCGCCAAGACCGTAAACGTTCTTCACGGTCTTTGTATACACAACAGATTCAAAATGGCAAGAAACGGAACGACACGCAGGTCGTTCCCTACAATCCGCACCCGCAACAGAGCGATAAACCCAAATTTTGCATTTTGCCCTTTGCATTTTGCATTTCGGTGCACCGCACCGACAAACCGTCATCTTGCGCAGAAGAATCCGCAGGATTCTTCAAAGACTGCGAAGCAGTCTTGATTATGCATTATGCATTATGCATTAAAAAACCGGATACCTCACTTTCCGCAAGGTATCCGTATTTTACTTTAAATCTCAATAAAGCTTCGCGCCCGCGGGGATGCGGTTGCTTACCATAAGAAGGTTGAGCTTTTCTTCGCCTTCCTCGTTGTGGATTGCGGAGAGGAGCATACCGTTGGATTCGATGCCCATCATTGCTCTGGGGGGAAGGTTTGTGATTGCGATGAGGGTCTTGCCTACAAGCTCCTCGGGCTCGTAGAATTCGTGGATGCCGGAAAGAATTACTCTGTCTGTGCCCGTGCCGTCGTCAAGTGTGAACTTGAGAAGCTTCTTGCTCTTTGCAACTGCCTCGCACGCCTTTACCTTTACCGCTCTGAAGTCGGACTTGGAGAAGGTTTCAAAGTCTACGAAGTCGGAGAACATAGGCTCGATTTCTACCTTGGAGAAGTCAATCTTTTCTTCAGCCTCGGTTACTGCCTCTGCCTTCTTTTCTTCTCTTCTGTTCTTGCCTTCCTCAATGGGCTTCATTGTCGGGAAGAGAATTACGTCTCTGATGGACTCAGCACCCGTCATAAGCATTACCATTCTGTCGATACCTACGCCGAGACCGCCTGTGGGAGGCATACCGTATTCAAGTGCGCACATAAAGTCCTCATCAATGAGAGTTGCCTCTTCATCACCTGCGGCACGAAGCTCTGCCTGACGCTCGAATCTCTTTCTCTGGTCGATGGGGTCGTTAAGCTCGGAATATGCGTTACCGTATTCTCTGCCTACGATGAACAGCTCGAAGCGCTCGGTGTATTCGGGCTTATCGGGCTTTCTCTTTGTAAGGGGAGAAATTTCTACGGGGTAGTCTATAATAAATGTAGGCTGAATGAGGTTCTTTTCAACGAATTCGTCGAAGAAGAGGTTGAGGATGTCGCCCTTGAGGTGATGCTCCTCGTATTCAACGTGCTTTTCCTTTGCTGCCGCTCTTACCTCTTCAAGAGTATTGAGTGCATCAAAGTCAACGCCTGAGAACTGCTTTACCGCTTCAACCATGGGAAGTCTTGCGAAGGGCTTGCCGAGATCAAGCTCGTGACCGCCGTATGTGATTGTGGTCGTGCCGTTAACAGCCATACATACGTGTCTGAACATTTCTTCGGTGATGTCCATCATTCCGTGGTAGTCGGTATATGCCTGATAAAGCTCCATAAGAGTAAATTCGGGGTTGTGACGAACGTCGATGCCCTCGTTTCTGAATACTCTGGAGATTTCGTATACTCTTTCAAAGCCGCCGACGATAAGACGCTTAAGAGGAAGCTCGAGAGCTATTCTCATATACATATCAATGTCGAGAGCATTGTGGTGAGTAATGAAGGGACGAGCAGAAGCACCGCCTGCGATTGTCTGGAGTACGGGAGTTTCAACCTCCATAAAGCCCTTGGCGTCGAGGAAGTTTCTTACCTCCTTGATGATTCTGGAGCGCTTTTCGAATACGTCCTTAACCTCGGGGTTTACGATGAGGTCTGTATATCTCTGTCTGTATCTGATTTCCGTGTCCTTAAGACCGTGATACTTTTCGGGAAGAACACGAAGGCTCTTGGAGAGAAGTGTGCACTCGGAAGCGTGAACGGACTTTTCGCCCATCTTTGTTCTGAATACAACGCCCTTAACGCCTACGATATCACCGATGTCAAACTTCTTGAAGCCTGCATAGGGTTCTTCGCCGAGGTCGTCTCTGCAAACATAGCACTGAATGTTGCCGTTTCTGTCCTGAACATTGATGAAGGAAGCCTTACCCATAACTCTCTTTGCCATGAGTCTGCCCGCGATGCAAACAGTCTTGCCTTCCATTTCATCGAAGTTGTTGAGGATTTCGTCTGTATGTGTATCCTGAGGATACTTAACTATTTCAAAGGGGTCATTGCCCGCCTCCTGGAGAGCCGCAAGCTTTTCACGGCGCACCTGCATCTGCTGGCTGAGCTCCTTTTCGGTAAGCACCTTTTCCTCGGGTGCATTATTGTTCATCTGTTCACTCATTTTTATATCCTTTCAAATCTCAAAGTCAGCAAAAAGCAATTTAAACAATTGAAAAACACGAAGTGTTTAACCTCAACTATTCACTTGACCGCTTGCGGTCAGCTTCACTTTTCACTATTCACTTTTGATAAACTCCGTGCTTACTTTGAAATATTAACTATCTTAATCTTAACGTCTCCGCCGGGAGTTTCAACAAAGAACTCGTCGCCGACTCTCTTTCCGAGAAGAGCCTTGCCGATGGGAGATTCGTCGGAAATCTTGAACTGAAGGGGATCGGATTCGGTGGAGCCTACGATGCTGTACTCAACCTCTTCCTCGAAGTCGTAGTCGTAAACCTTAACCTTTGCACCGATGGTAACGGTATCTGTGGAAGCATTCTCTTCGATTACAACTGCGTTCTCAAGCTGTTCCTCGAGCTCGGCAATTTCCTTTTCAAGAAGTCCCTGGTGATTTTTCGCTTCATCGTATTCACTGTTTTCCGAAAGGTCACCGAAAGCTCTTGCCTTTTTAATTTCTTCCGCGGCTTCTTTTCTGCCGGTTGTCTTCAAATACTCGAGTCTTTCCTGAAGTTTTTTAAGACCCTCTGCGGATACGTATACCTGTTTCTTCGTCATAAGGAAATTCCTCCTAAAAATTTACATAATAAAGCAAATTACATTATAATATATCTTTTACGAATATTCAATATTGATTTTGTAACAATTTTGGCAGAAAGAGGGGAAATCGTGGAGAAATGCAAGGATAATGCGAAATGTTGGAGGGAAAACAGAAAACAAAAAACAATTTAATTAAATGAAGATCCCGAAGGAATCAACCTTCCCTGTCCACTACCCCTTGTCCACCGTCCACTAAATTCCAATTTACCATTTTGCCCTTTGCATTTTACATTTCGGTGCACCGCACCGACAAACCGTCATCTTGCGCAGAAGAATCCGCAGGATTCTTCAAAGACTGCGTAGCAGTCTTGATTATGCATTATGCATTATGCATTATGCATTTTTACCTTACCGCTCTCCCGATAACCTCATCCTGACGGGCAGAATCAAGTCCGACAAATCTCTCGCTGTATCCGCACACACGCACGATAAGGCTTTGATGCTCCTGCGGTTTTTTCTTTGCCTCGAGAAGGAGAGCCTTGTCTATCATGTTTATCTGAAGCGTGCTTCCGCCAACACTCAGGAAGGCCTTTATCAGCGTGCTTACAACATTTCTGCCTACGCCCTCGTCCTCGATTCTCGGCAGGGTCAGCTCACAGCAGAATGACTCGGTGTAGTCGGTGAAGCTTATGCCTTTCATACTGTGTATGATGTCAAGCGGGCTGTCAGTTTCTATGAATTCGCTGGGGGAGCAGCCTCTTGAAAGGGGCATTCCCGAAAGTCTTCCGTCGGGAGTTGCTCCCGTTTTGTTGCCCACGTCTCTGAAAAGGTCGTGGGGATAGAAGGCGGGCAGATAGTCTCCGCCTCTGGCGTTTTTGAGCCTTGGGAGATTTTTTGCAAAGTCGGAAAGAAGAGAAGCGGAAAAGTCGTCAAGCTCCTCGTTTGCCGTTCCGTATTTCGGGATTTTTTTGAGAATGTAGCGACGAAGCTCGTCATTACCGACAAAATTGTTCTCAAGTATTTGTGAAAACTGCGAAAGAGTAAGCTTCTTTTCATCAAATACAAGCCTTTTTATGCTGTAAAGCGAGTCCGCAAGCGTTGCCGTACCGAGATGGGAAAGTGCTGTGTTGGAATATTTTGCACCTCCCTCGGTTACATCCTTGCCGCTTTCGATACATCCGTCTATTGTTGCGGAATAAATGGGATAGGGCATACAGTCCTTCCACATTGCTTCGTATTTGTTCTTTTTCTCGCATACGTCCGTGTAGAATTTTGCGTAGTCCGAGAGGAATTCACGGTAGAAGTCGTCGTAGGATTGGAATTCGCCCTTTTTCATTGTGTCAAGAAGCACTCGCACGGGACTCATCCAAGTGTCCGCTCTTGTGCAGACCTCGGTGTTTGCAAGCACCGTTTCGTGACAGCCTCCACCGACGTAAAGCCTTGCGTCACGGATGTCCTGACCGTGATTTACTCTTGCGGTGATGTGTGCATTGTCGTTCTGCACCACAAGGGTGGGAAGGTTTGCCGTCTGAATCGCACAGATAAGGTCGATGTATTCCTCGGGGTGCTTTTCACTTATTCTGCAGATTATCTTCGTTCCGAAGGTTTTTTCCTCAAGGACCGCCTCAAGAACCATTTTTGTGACCTCGTTGAACACGGTGCATCCGTCGGCATCGCATCCGCCGAGGACTATTGTCGTGGAGGTTTCCCTTGTCGCCGTTCTCTTGCTGAAGCGGGTTTCCGTATAAAGAAGCAGGCACTTTATGAGGTGGTACGCCTCTTCTCTTGTGATTCTGCCGTTCTTTATGTCATTTTCATAGTAGGGTGCAAGAAGTCTGTCCAGCTGTCCGAAGGTGCTGACTCCGATTCCCTCAAGGCTACCGATTGCTTCACGGCAGAAAAGTATACAGCAGAGCGCCTCGTAAAAGCTCTGTGCGGGACCTGCGGGTACGCTTTCCGCCGCCTTTGCGATTTTTTCGTAATGTGCCCGAAGCTCACCGTCCTTGCATCTTTTCGCAAGAGCGGAAGCCTTATCGGAAAATCTCTGAGAGAGAAGTGCAAGCGAGGCGAGGCTGTCAAGGGCGCTGTAATAAAACTCAAGCCTTTCCTCGTCCTCTTCGGTTTTCTGCTTTTGTCGGATGTCCTTTATTATGCCGAAAAGTCCCTTCCGAAGAAGTGTATCGTAGCCGAGGCAATGGTGGTCGAAGCCCACGGGATTGTTCCAGCCGTGGACATAGCCGTTTTCATAGTAGGAGCGCATTTCATCGGCATAGGCATCGAGCCAGTGCTCTGTGCATTTGTCCGCCATTATTCTTCCTGCGGTGCCTTCACGAAGTCCGCCCCAGTCGTATCTGCTTCTTCCGCAGGAAAACTCAAAGAAGAAGGGCAGATTTCTGAAGATATGAAGCCTTGCCCGCTCGCATATCATACCGATAATTTCCGCCTTTACGGCAAGGCTTGATTTATCGCCTCTGTTATCGTATATTTTCTCCGCAAGACCGTACATTCTTTCGGCGTCATTGTCATAAGCCGTATAGAATTTATCAAGCTCGCGTCGGAGCACTTCCGTTTTCGTCATAGCATTCACCCGTTTACGGCAGAGTGCCGCGGCAATTAAAGGATATTGATGTAGTAGCTGATTTCAAACTCGTTATCGGGGAGAAGTGTATTCATACAATATCTGTGTCTGAAGTCGTTGTCCGTGCCCTTAAGGTCATCGCATCCGAACCAGGGCTCGATGCAGGTAAAGGGAGCTCCCGCGGGAGACCAGAATACGCAGTTGGGGAAGCCCGTAAAGGAAACACGGAGGAACTCACCGTTTTCGTCCTCGAGGCCTGCCGCATAAAGCTGCTTTTCCGTAAAGAAGAGAGCATTGCCCGCATAGAGGTTCTCGGTGATTGTAATCTTTCTTCCGTCAACGGGCTTTGATTCCTCGGGGATGAGCTTATCAACGAGGTTCTTATAGGTAAGCTGCTCCTTATCGCTGTAGAGAGTAATCTTATCGCCGAGCTTAATCTTGAATGCGGGATGAGCGCCAACCTGAAAGGGCATGGGCTTTGAGTCCTTGTTTACGACTCTGTAGGTAATCTTAACCTTATTTCCGATGAGCTCGTGAGTGAAATAGAACTCAAAGTTAAAGGGGTAAATCTTAAGAGTTTCCTCATCGGCGGCTCTCATATGAGTAATCTTTGTATTGGAAACAAACACGCGGGTCATAGGATTTCTTCTTATGAATCCGTGAATCATAAGGTCATAGTCCTTGCCGTCAACGGTGCACTTATCGTTATGGAATCTTCCGCAAACGGGGAAGCACACGGGGGAAATATTATCCCACCAATCGGGGTTGCCGTCAAAGAGGTATTCTCTGCCTGTGGACTTCTTGATGAGTGAGCGTGTTTCCGCACCGATGTCGGATACTTCAAGCTTGAGGGTTTCGTTTTCGATGGTGTAAATCATTTTTGAATCTCCTTTGAAAATAAGTAATATGTAATGGTGAAGAGTGAATAAGTTAGGTGAAAATTTTTCGGGAGAAAAATTTTTATTTATTTGAAATTGGTGTTATACGAATTTTAAGGTGCTTGCCTTTTAGGGGGACAACTTCGGAGTCGTTTCTTTTTAGAAAGAAATTCTCCGAATTTCTTTAAGACCGACGCGGTCTTGAGCGCCTACGCGGCGGGCGGTTACTTGTCTTTTCTATAGCGAAAAGCAGAATTCTTCGAATTCTCGTAACCAAAGAAAACGCCATTCAAGAACTACGTTCTTAAAAATCTCCTTGGGTGCTTGTTAGCCTACAAGCACCGGCTGTTGACGGTTATGCCGTCTGAATCTCCGCATAGGGGTTAGCACCCCTAACACCCCGCAATACAGAGATTGGGTTTGTGCGGATTTTGGGCATTGTGCGTTGTGGATGGAATTAAACAAATTATTCCGTTATACAATCCATTCTAAACAGAACGACAACCCCAATTTAAATAATCGAAGATTGCGAAGCAATCAACCTCGATTATGCATTATGCATTATGCATTATGCATTTTAATTATACCAAACCTTCCTGTCATTCCCCGCCCCGATTCTCGTCATTCTCACATTTCCGTCGGGACAGAAGGTTACAACGTCAAAGCACTGCTCGGTTCTTGTGCCCTTGGTCATGGGATTGTTGCGCTCGGGGTATCTTCTTGACTGACCCCAGAGGCAGTCGGTCTGGGTGGAGTTTACTATGATTGCCGTCGGGGAAAGCTTTTCGCCGTTGTAGGGGGATGAGACAAAATTGCCGTTTTCGTCGTAGTCCGCCTTGGTCTGGGCGTCTGTGTGAACATCTGCCGCCATTACCGCTACGTTGGTGTTGCCCTTGGCGTTTGTGAAGTCATATTCGTGGTCGCCCGCCGCATAGTATTTCGTAAGCTTTTCGTTGCCCGAGAAAATATTATGCACGGTTACCTTGCTTCTCGTTCTGTAGCCGGAGAGAATTTTGCATATTCCGAGCATTACATTGGATATGGTAGTAATGCCCTCGTAGCTTAAAAGTGCGTGTCCCGCAACGACAACATCGTAGCCCTCGGGGACGGTCATAAGCGTTTCCGCAACAAAGTCGTACTGGAGCGCCATTTCGGAATTGTTGTATACTCCGAAAAGCTCCTCGACAACGCCGTTTCTGCCGTATCCCGGCGAGCCGCTGTCTATGACGATGTAACGCACCTTTGCTTCGTCATCGTCAATGTAGAAGTGGAGCTTGGAATATGCGAGGTACTCCTTCTTCTGCTCATCCGTTGCACCGACGGATTCAAGCTTTGCGAGTATTCTTGCCTCGTCCTCAAAGACTCTGTCCGTCATATGGGAGAAAATTCTGTTGTTCATTTCCGTATAGGGAATCATAAACTTGTCTATGGATTCCTTATCGGTGGGGATGTTGGGCGTGTTCTGGTCGTGGTTTCCGTGGACAACTATGTAGTCCTTGCCCGCCATTGCGAGCATTTCATTATTATATATAAGAAACTCCTGAAGCCCGAGGAACTTATTCGCTCCGCGCTCGATAACATCTCCGCCCATTACGACCTTCTTTATATCCGTCATCGCACGGACATAGCCCATAATCGCAACGGAATTGCCGACATTTATCGGGTCGAGCGGTCTTTTATGTGCCATATAGCAATGTGGGTCTGTTACGAAAATAAAGCTTTTACCCTCGGGAATTGCCTTGATTCTCGCATCGAGGTACTGGTCGCACTCATCGAAGCTCTGCGGGTTTTCGACAAGCTCAAACCAATAGTCGGGGATGAGCTTACGGTAGAGATAGGCTGTTGTGTTCATGATGCTCTCCTTTTTATTTCGAATAATATTATTCTTTTGTTCGGCAGCTCAGCGTCCGAGAAGCCTTGCCACTCTGCAGGCTCTTGCGTATGCCTCGGCGGCGTAGCGCTCCATTGAAAGCTCGCCGTACTTATCGTTGTCGTGTCTGCCCTGCTTTGAGCCTCTGTTAAGCTCAAAGGTGAGCTCGCCCTTGTAGCCGTGTCTGTTCATTCTTGCGGTAATATCGCTCCAGTCGGCGATGCCGTCAAAGGGAAGAAGGTGCAAATCATCAAGGAAGGTAATCTCGCCCTCGAAGCTTCTTATGCCGAGGTTGTCGTTAAGGTGTGTGGCAATAAGTCTGTCTCCGTAGAGGCTCATCATATCCTCGCTGTGGTTATAGCACATTTCGTGGCCCGTATCCCAGCAGAAGCCGACATTGGGGACATTCTTGAAGTGTGTCATAAGCATATCGAGGAACTCCTCGCCCTCGGTATTTTCGAAGGCAATTTTCACGCCTCTTTTAACTGCGTGCTCAACGGCATATGAAAAATTGGAGATGCCATGCTGATTGGGGACATCAATCTTTTTAGCGCCGATACCGATATAAGCGTGAGCGACCACAATCGGCACGCCTGCGTTTGCGCTGTCGTCGATACATTTTACAAGCTCGTTACGGGTATCCTCCGTATCCGCGCAATCACGCCAGAGGTAGCACATTCTGACATATGGTGCGTGGACGGACTGATAATACATACCGCACTTTTCGGCGGTTTCGCGGTACTGTGCAAGGTTCCCGTTATACTCGGTAAAGAATCCGTCAAAGCCGGCTTCACCGAATATTCTGATCTGGTCGTTAATGTCTATGTTTGTGAAGTGTGCTGAAAGACAGAGTTTGGTTTTCCACATAGTTGAACTCCTTTGTGAATAAGTATATGGTAAGGATTACGTAAGTTTTCTTCGATTGATTAGATTTGAGTTTGTCGGGGAGGTGCACCGAAATGCAAAATGGTAAATTGTTGTTTATCGGGGTGTTTGCATCGTGTAGGGAACGACCTGTGTGTCGTTCCGTTGCTCATCATTTTCGCATTTTATATGGCGATGCACATTGTCGCCTTGTAGGGGAGGGGCTCTGCTCCTCCCGCTTGGATTT
>JAFYPA010000093.1 GCA_017560085.1 Clostridia bacterium | reverse complement strand
TCAAAGGTTTCCCTTCTCACTACCACTCTGTCCTCGCCATTTCTGATTGCAACAATCGGAGGGCGGGGGAGCTTGTTGTAGTTGGATGCCATTGCGTAGTTGTATGCGCCTGTTACAAGCACCGCAAGGATATCGCCTCTTTCAGGCTTCTGTATCGGTACATTCTCACCGAGGAGGTCTCCGCTTTCACAGCATCTGCCCGCTATTGTGGCGGTGAGAGTCTTTTCCTCGTTTGCTTTGTTGGCAATAAGGAATGTGTATGCGGAGTTGTAGAGTGCGTATCTGGGGTTGTCGGGCATACCGCCGTCTATGGAGACATAGCTCTTATAGCCCGTGATGGTCTTAACAGTACCCACGGAATAAAGGGTGATTCCCGAATCGGCAACTATACTTCTGCCCGGCTCCATAAGAATCTGCGGGATTTCGATACCGAGCTTTTCAGATGCGCTCTTGACGTGAGAGGCTACCTCTGCGATTTTTGCTTCGTAATCTATCTTGGGGTCGTCCTCCGTGTAGGGAACGCCGAAGCCGCCGCCGAGGTTGATTGTCTTTGCGTAGTAGCCGTACTTTTTGCCGATATCTGCGGAGAACGCCATCATAATATCCGCCGCATCACAGAAGGGCTCGGATTCGAAAATCTGTGAGCCTACATGACAGTGATATCCGCAAAGGTCGATGTTTTTATCCTTGAGAATATATGCAATGAATTCCTCAGCCTGACCTGTTTCGATAGCCGTACCGAACTTTGAGTCAACGCTTCCCGTGCTGATTTTTGCGTGGGTATGAGGGTCGATTCCGGGGGAAAGACGGACAAGAATCTTCTGCTTTATGCCCTTTTCTTCGGCATAGGAGGAAATCTTGTCAAGCTCCTCTCTGTTGTCAACGATAAAGTATCCGATGCCCGAATCTATTGCGAATTCGATATCTGCGTCTGTCTTATTGTTGCCGTGGAAGTATGCGTTTTCAAGGGGGAAGCCACCGATTTTAGCGGTATAAAGCTCACCGGGGGAAACGATATCCGTGCACATTCCCTCCTCTGCGGCAATTTTGTATATGCCCTTAAAGCACAGCGCCTTGGAAGCAAGCAGAGGCTTTGAGCCCTTGCCGAAGTGCTTTTCCATGGCGGTGATGTATGTTCTCATACGGCTTCTTATTCTGTCCTCGTCAAGGAGCATAAGAGGTGTGCCGTATTTTTTGCAAAGCTCTACGGTGTCGACACCCGCAAACTTAAGGTGTCCGTTTTCACCGATTGTAAGATTTGAATGAAGCATTTTTACAGTCCTTTTTATAAGAATATGGGAAGCGCAGGAAACAAATCCGACAAGCCTTCCCAAGATTCCGAGATTTTATTTCATCATTGTTTTCATATCGTACATTGCGGGAACCTTCTGCTGTACAAGGTACTTTGCCGCAGAGAGTGCACCCTCCGCAAAGAGAGCTCTGTCGTGAGCCTCGTGCTTGAGTGTCAGGGTCTGGCTGTCTGTACAGATGATGATTTCGTGGTCGCCTACGATATTGCCCGCACGGACAGCGGAGATGCCGATTTCGTTCTTTTCGCGCTTTGCGTTGCCCGCTCTTCCGAGCTTGAATTCAGCGTCTGTTCTTACCTCTTTGAGCTCGTTTGCGAGAAGAAGTGCCGTACCGCTGGGAGCATCAAGCTTTCTGTTGTGGTGCTTTTCAATTATTTCGATGTCCGCATCGGGGAACATTTCCGCCGCCTTCCTTGCAAGGCTTGCAAGCACCGCAATACCGAGGGACATATTTGCGCTGTGGAACACGGGAACCTTTTCCGCACACTGTGCCATAATTGCCCTTTCGTCCGCATCCTGACCTGTGGTTGCGATTACAACGGGGATTCTTCTGTCGGTTGCATAATCGCAGACCTCTTTTGTGAGAACGTGGTTTGAGAAGTCGATTATAACATCAGCCTCACCGTCAAAGCCGTTGAGGTTTGTGTACTGTACGCCTTCACCGCCGAATTTATCAACCGCCGCCGCAAGTGTGAAGTCGGAGCTGTCCGCTATAAGACGAAGAAGCTCCTTGCCCATTCTGCCACCTGCGCCGTGAATTATTGCTTTTATCATTGTTGTATTTCCTTTTTATCTGTTTTGTAAGACTTTTATTTTATCCGAAAAGATAAGGCAATCTTCCGCCCACGGGGAGCTTCTTTACATAGGTAAGCCCCGCCTCGGGATAACGCTCTGTATCAAGCTTGTATCTTGAGGTTACAACCGCAAGAATGTCCATATCCTTACCGCCAAAGCCACAGCTTGCGGGGTAAAGAACGGGAGCCTTGTATTCGTCAACGCAGGTAAAATCCGAGGTCTTTATGCGCAGAATACAGCCCTTGCTTGTCACCAGAAGACAATTTTCGCGGTCAATGGTAAAGCCGTCCACGCAAGGGATTTCGATTTGTCTCCCCGTAAATTCCGCCTCACCGCTTATCTTATCAAATTCGTATTCCTTTATGATATTGGTGTCGCTGTCCGTGTGGTAAAGATACCTTTCATCCATTGACCAGTCAAAGCCGTTGGAGAGTATCAGTCCGTCGAGAATTACCTTTACGCTTCCGTCCTTGTCTATGCTGTAAAGCTTTCCGTCAATCTTATCCGAAACGCCGTAGCGTTTTCCGCTCTGTGTGCCGACATAGTATCTTCCGTCGGGTCCGACCTTGGAGTCGTTGCCGTAGAGAATACTGTGCTTTGACATATCATAAAGCGGTGTTCTTTCAAGATTTTCCGAAAGATAATAAACTCCGTCGAAGGTTGTGACAATCATCCGACCGTCCCTTGCAAAGCCCAGAGCGGGCACGGCAAAGGGTAGAGTCATCACGGAATATTCTCCGCTTTGGATGTCGGTTTTTATTATCTCGCGCTCAAAGCCGTTGACATAGTAGAGAAGTCCTTCTCTCTCGCACCATACGGGACCTTCGCCGATTATGCTTCGCTTGTCGTGGAGAAGCCTCATATTACTTTATGAGATTCTGTTCGCGCATAAGAGCATAGAGCTTTTCTGCGTTTGCTTCTTCCATGGGAGTAAGGGGAAGTCTTAAGTAGTTTTCGCACCAGCCCATCTTAGCCATAGCCGCCTTTACGGGAATGGGGTTAACCTCGCAGAAGAGTGCATCGATAAGTGCGTGATACTTCATCTGCATAGCCGCCGCGCCCTTAACATCGCCGTCAAGGAACTTTCTGCACATAAGTGCGGTTTCAGTGGGGAGAAGGTTGGAAAGAACGGAGATAACACCCTTTCCGCCGAGTGACATAAGGGGAACTATCTGGTCGTCGTTACCTGAATAGAGGTCGAGCTTGTCGCCAACATATGCCATTGTTTCAACAATCTTGGAGATATCGCCGTTTGCTTCCTTGATACCAACGATGTTGGGATGGTCTGCAAGAACTGCATATGTCTTGGGAGCGATATTAACACCTGTTCTTGTGGGAACATTGTAAAGGATAACGGGCTTTGTGCTCTTGTCAGCAATTTCTGTGAACATCTTGATAAGACCCGTCTGTGTAGCCTTGTTGTAGTAGGGAGTAACAACGAGCATAGCATCGGCACCTGCCTCGCAAGCACAACGTGTCAGGTCAAGAGCGTATGCTGTATCGTTGGAGCCCGTACCTGCGATAATCGGCACTCTGCCTGCGCTTCTCTTTGCGGCGAATGCGATTGCATCTCTGTGCTCATCGTCGGAAAGTGTGGAGGCTTCGCCTGTAGTTCCGCATACAACGAGGGCGTTGATGCCGGATTCAATCTGCCAGTCGATGAGCTGTCCGAACTTATCGTAGTCGATGCCGTTTTCCGTTAAGGGTGTAACAAGGGCAGTAGCTGCGCCTTCAAATACTGTGATTTTCTTTTTCATGATTTTTTCTCCTGTATATAAAACTTTATTATTAACTTATTTTGCTTCCCCATTTGCTTCTTCCTTTGATTTTTTGGAGAAGAGCTTGAGGTCAAGTCTTGCGATTCCCACGAGGGCTGAAAGTGCGGTGATGATATGTGCAAGAATCATTCCCCACGCGCCCGTGCATATGTCAAAGGTAATCCAGAGACAGCCGTTTACGAGCATTATGATACGGTAAACAGATGCGTTCTTCTGTGCAAGCGCAAGTGCACAGGTGATCGCCGCAAGCATTGAGATGGTGTCCGTAGGTGCCTTGAAGGTCACAACGGAGCAGGCAACAAACGCCGCCGCAAAAACCCATGCCCAGTATTTCGGTGCGTCCTTTTTATAAAGATTGTACGCAAGGAACAGGGCGGATTCCGCCACCGCAACGAAATAAAGACTGCACGCCGATACCTGTCCGAGAACAAGAAAGCTGAGTGCACCCGCAATATTGCAGATAACCTGGACAATCAGAACAGTTCTGATATTTTTAAGCTGCATAGAGGCAAGCACGGTAACCGTTGCTATAAAGCCGAACACAGCGGAAAGTGTATTTGCGTCAAGCATACAAGCACCTCACAATGAAAGATGGAAGATTGCAATAAAAAAATCTTACCAAAATATACAATCGGTAAGAGCTGAAATAAGGCAACCGACATTTAGCCGTCCCTTGTTATTCAGATAGCCCTCCGCAGAACACGTCTGCGACAGTCCGACGGATATTGTCCGCAGGACCGGCAAAGGTCTCGCTAAACCTCACCTCGGCACCCGTCCCTTTCGCTCGGCTAAGGATTTTGCGGAATCCGTTGTGCCGGGTCTACTCTTTACAAGGTGCGCCTCTACCACTTATTTTGTTGATAACATTATAGCATACAGATATACCGTTGTCAACCGCTTTTTATATATTTTAAAACTTTTTACTTTTGTGTAATATATTTATGTTATACTATGCAGTGTATTGTTTTAAATGTACAAAGAATGTGAAAGGAGGACACCGCGTGGAGGATAAAAATCTCACAATGGCACGGCTTATAGCCGAAAAGGTACGGGAAAGAGGCGGCCGTGTCTACTACGTCGGAGGCTTCGTCCGTGATATAATTATGGGCAAGGAAAGCAAGGATATTGACATAGAGGTACACGGAATCACACCGGAGGCTCTTATGGAAATTCTGAACGGTGTCGGCACGCCCAACGCAATGGGCGCAAGCTTCGGAATACTCGGACTTTCTCATTATGATATTGATATTTCCATGCCGAAAAAGGACGGCGCAGACCGTGGCAAAAACGACTTTTCCGCTTCTGCAGACCCCTTTGCGGGAACGGAAAAAGCCGCGCTCCGCCGTGACTTTACGATGAATGCTCTTATGCAGGATGTACTCACGGACGAGATTGTGGATTGCTTCGGCGGTGTTTCAGACATAAAGAATAAAATCATCCGTCACGTCGACGACAAAACCTTCACCGAGGACCCGCTCCGTGTTGTCCGTGCGGCACAGTTTTCCGCGCGATTCGGGTTTGAAATTGCAGAGGAAACAACGGAGCTTTGCAGAAGCATTGACATTACGGAAATCCCATTTGAACGAATCTTTGAGGAGCTGAAAAAGGCTCTTATGAAATCCGACAAGCCGTCTGTGTTCTTTGAGGTGCTTCGCAATATGAACGCCCTCGACTTCTGGTTTCCCGAGGTCAAGGCTCTTATCGGAGTCGAGCAGCCACCGCAGTTTCACCCCGAGGGAGATGTGTGGGTACATACGATGATGGTGCTTGACAAGGCGGCAACACTCCGTGATAAGGCTCAATTCCCAACCGAATTTATGCTTTCGGCACTGTGCCACGACTTCGGTAAGGTTTGTACCACAAAGGTGATTGACGGCAGAATCCGAAGCTTCGGTCACGAGGAAGAGGGCATCCCGATTGCCGAGGGCTTTATAAAAAGGCTCACAAGGGATGTAAAGCTTCGGAAGTATGTTGCAAATATGGTGAAGCTCCATATGAGACCGAATATCATCGCATCGCAGAAATCAAGCCTCAAGGCGTTCTGCAAGCTTTTTGATGAGTCTGTCTGCCCGGAGGATTTGCTTCTTCTCTCGGAATCGGATTTTCTCGGCAGAACGGATTCGGAGGACTACACGGAACGAAAGGAATACCTCGCCGTTATGCTTTCCGATTTCAAAAAGCGAATGAATCTCCCGTATGTCGGCGGTGATGACCTTATAAAGCTGGGCTACAAGCCCTCAAAGGAGCTTGGGGAAGCTCTGAGGTACGCCCACAAGCTTCGTCTTTCGGGTGTCCCTAAAAAGGATGCTCTCCGTCAGACCGTCACCTTCATAGAAAGCCTCAATAAATAATAAAAAGGGATGGCTCACCACGAACCATCCCTCTGTTTTTATATAAATCTCCCCCAAAAAGTAAAGCTTTTGGGGTTCTCCAAGGGGACTTTTCTCGAAAAGCCCCCTTGGGCAGGGCGTGGGACAGCGTCCCACATCCCCCGCTTTTAATACCTGTACTTCCTGTAATACCTCGGTGAAACGCCTGCAAACTGTCGGAATCTTCTTGAGAAATAGAACTGGTCGCAGAAGCCGAGCTTTTCGCTTATGGCGGCTATGGACAGGTTGGATTCTATCAGCAGATTCTGTGCGGAGAAGAACACAAGGTCGTCGATGTACTTCCCGAGAGTTATACCGTACTCGCTACGGAAACGCTTGGAAAGAAGTGATTCCGATATAAAATTATTCGCCGCAATTTCCGAAATGGAAAGCTTGATGGAAAGGTGGCTTCTGACATAGCTTATTGTGTTTTCCACAAGCGCGGAATAGGAAACCTCCCTTTTCGGGCGGAAGCCTTCCTTCTCCAGAATATCGTTCACCGTCTTGTACACAGCAAACTTCAGCGCAAAGGCGTTGCGTGTGTCGTTGGTGGCATAAAGCGAAATCAGCTCGTCTATCCGCTCCGCACCGAGCTCGTACTCACAGATTTTGCCCATATCCGAAAGCATATCGTAGCCGTCGTGACGCATT
Source organism: Clostridia bacterium (assembly GCA_017560085.1). Lineage (GTDB taxonomy): Bacteria > Bacillota > Clostridia > Oscillospirales > CAG-382 > SIG622. The sequence continues at coordinate 7,532 of JAFYPA010000093.1, read as the reverse complement.
ATTACAAAATGAACGAAAAGCTTCTCCCAGCTTTCCTCAACGGTGTATCCGAAGCGGAAATTTGCGGGGACGAGATACACAAATCCTGGCTTGGTTTCGATTCTGCTGTCGCCGTATTCGATTATCCCCTGCCCGCTTTTGGAAAAGTAAAGCCTTGACATCGGGAGTGCTGTTCTCGGGTAGTGCCACCCCTTATCAAGCACCGCATAACCGTGGTCACGGAGCTTGATGTCAAGAAAATCCGCTGTTTTTATAAGTGCTTCGCTTTTTTCTATCATAAATCTCCCTCCGAGTCCCTTTTCTTATGCGGAAATCTCACAAACGGTACGCCTTTGTTGCCGCCATTCTTTTGTATTCCTTATCCGCAAGGACGATTCTTATATGCTTTGCTCCCTTTGGAATATCAAAGTCGGCAGAGGTAACCGCACCGCAATTCTGCAGGCAGTCCCATCTTATACCGCCGAAATAGGCAAGTATCATATCGCACTCACTGCACTCAATATGCACTCTGCCGTCCGCCACGGAAAGCTCTCTTATTTCTATTCCCGTTGAAGCATAGAAGCATTGATTTTCAAGTGCTGTCATTATGCCGTCATAGGTAAAATCGTCGGTACAAATCATTGTGTACCCACGGAAGGAATCGGAGTTTTCTATATCCCCGTTGTAATTGTGGTTATCATCCGCCGCAATGGGTGCGATATCCATACCGCTGTCAGCCATCGCACCGTAGTCGTGCCACAGCCCGAGATTAAGAAAGCCGTTGTTTTTTCCGAGGTCGGAGCCGCCCGAGTTGTAGACCTCCATCGCAAACAGCCCCTTTAAGTCCTTGTAGTCCCATTGAGGCTGAATTGACCAGTAGGGGTGATTAAGGCAAACTATATATCCGCTTTCCCGTGCCTCGTCAATCACTCTCTGGATGTCCTCATACTTTCTCTTGCAGATTTCACCCTTGTGCTTAAAGCTGTTCTTTATAGGCTTTACGCAATTGGGCACGGCATCGGGGTCAAACATTATATGTGTATCCTCATTGGGATTCTTTGCATAAAGATTGAGATGACAACACTTTCTGTCTCTCCAGGTATCCTCCCACGAGCCCGGAAGCTCGGGAGTATAGAGACCTATTTCGTATGCGGTTATCGCAATAAAATCCTCGCTGTTGAATTCGGGATGATGTGTCAGATATTCGTGGTCGGAGAAAGCCATAACACGGTAGCCGTGCTTCTTGTAGCCCTCGCACATTTCCTCGGGAGTAAGTCTTCCGTCGGAAAGATTGGTGTGGCAATGGAGATTTGCCTTGTGCTGTCCGGTGTTGGGGATAAGGTATATTTTAGCCATAGTCGGTTTATTCCTCTTGACCTGATTTTTATATTTGTATTATACACCTGTTTTTGTGAAATTTCAAGGGCTAAGGAACTTTTTCAGCAAACAAAAAACCCCGGATTGATATCCGAGGTCTTTTTTATAATTACTTTACAAGTTCGATGATTGCCATTTCAGCTGCGTCGCCGCGTCTGGGGCCTGTCTTAAGAACTCTTGTGTAACCGCCGTTTCTGTCAGCATAGCTGGGAGCGATTTCAGCAAAAAGCTTTGTAACTACATCTTCCTTAGTAATGAATGCAAGTGCCTGACGTCTTGATGCAAGTGTGTTTGTCTTGCCAAGAGTGATCATCTTTTCGGTGAGCGCACTAACTTCCTTTGCTCTGAAATATGTTGTTTCGAGCTTGCCGTTCTCGAGAAGAGCTGTTACAAGTCCTCTGAGCATGGACATTCTATGGTCGGTTGTGCGTCCGAGCTTTCTTGTTCCGGGCATTATGTTTACGCCTCCTTAATTCTAATTTGTTGAAGAAATTATTCTTCTTCAGACTTGAGCTTGAGACCCAAATCGTGAAGCTTCTTGATAACTTCTTCGAGAGATTTCTTACCGAGGTTACGAACCTTAATCATATCGTCTTCGGTCTTGTTGACCAAGTCTTCAACAGTATCTATACCGGCACGCTTCAAGCAATTGAATGAACGTACCGACATGTCAAGCTCCTCAATGGTCATCTCCAGAATCTTTTCCTTGACGGTTTCCTGACGTTCTACCATGATCTCTGTCTTCTTTGCTTCATCTGAAAGATCCACAAAGAGACTGAGGTGTTCATTGAGAATCTTGGCGGCAAGGGAAATCGCTTCCTTTGCAGTCGTTGTTCCGTCGGTTCTTACCTCGAGTGTGAGCTTATCGTAGTCTGTAATGTTTCCTACACGAGTGTTTTCTACTGTGTAAGACGCATGGTAAACAGGTGTGTAGATGGAGTCTGTGTAGATTCTTCCGATTTCGCCTGAACCTGCATTCTGCTTGTTCTTGTCGCTGGAAACATATCCTCTGCCGTGGTCAAATGTGAGTTCCATTCTGAAGGTTTCACCGTCAGCAACGTATGCGATATGATGATCCTTGTTGAGGATTTCAATATCAGCATCGCCCTTGATGTCGCCTGCCTTGACTTCACATTCGCCGTGAGCTTCGATAGTTACCGTCTTGGGTGTTTCGGAGAAAAGCTTTGCGGTGATACCCTTAACATTGAGGATAATCTCCGGAACGTCTTCCTTTACGCCCTTGACTGTGGAAATTTCGTGAAGAACTCCGTCTATCTTTACATTGGTTACAGCAACACCCGGAAGTGAGCTCAAAAGAACACGTCTTAATGAGTTTCCGAGAGTAACGCCGTAGCCTCTCTCAAGCGGTTCTATGACAAATCTGCCGTAGGAACCGTCGGTGCTGATGTCTTCTGTTGCTATATTCGGTCTCTGAATCATTACAAAACCCTCCTGTCATGCCGCGGTTTGTGTGTTTTTAATCATTATACACCTTACGCGGTTGTTATTATGTCGTAATACTGACGTAATTTCGAAAATTTTCTTCGGCCCGCACAAAAATTCTGCCTTGTGTGAGCCGGCGTAATTTTCGGCGAGGATCTTATTTTGAGTACAATTCGACGATAAGGTGTTCTTCAATTTCGAAGTCAACGTCTTCCTTCTTGGGAAGTGCTGTAACCTCTGCCTTGATGTTTTCCTTGTCGAGAGAGAGCCAAGCGGGTGTACGAACGTCAGCGAGCTCCTCGATGAGAGCCTTGAACTTTTCGGACTTCTTGCTTGTATCCTTGAGAGTGATAACGTCGCCTGTCTTGATAAGCATGGAGGGGATGTTAACCTTCTTGCCGTTGAGACGGAAGTGGCCGTGAACTACAAGCTGTCTTGCTTCACGTCTTGTCTGAGCCATACCCATTCTGTAAACTACGTTGTCAAGTCTGGATTCGAGAAGAGTAATGAGGTTTTCACCTGCCATACCTTCCATTCTTTCAGCCTTCTTGTAGTAGTTGGAGAACTGCTTTTCAAGTACGCCGTAAACAAACTTGAGCTTCTGCTTTTCTCTGAGCTGGAGACCATACTCGGAGAGCTTCTTTCTCTTGTTTGCACCGGGGTTTCTCATGTTCATCTTCTGAACCTTGCTTCCGGTATAACCGAGAACTGCAGGGCTGATTTCGAGTGAACGACACTTCTTAACTATAGGATCGTGATTTACTGCCATTTCTAAATTCCTCCGTTATTCTAAATATAATATCGGCACCTTTTTGCCGACGCCGAGCAAACGAACCGCTCGGTTGATAATTTCAGATACGCAATCCGTACCCGATTGTCTGTCCCGAAAACGAGAGATTAAACTCTTCTTCTCTTGGGAGGACGGCAACCGTTGTGAGGGATAGGAGTTACGTCCTTGATGAGTGTAATGTCAAGACCTGCTGTCTGGAGAGCTCTGATTGCAGATTCTCTGCCCTGACCGGGGCCCTTAACGAAAACTTCTACAGTCTTAAGACCGTGTTCCATTGCTGCCTTTGCTGCAGTTTCAGCTGCAGACTGAGCTGCAAAAGGAGTAGACTTTCTGGAGCCTCTGAAGCCCATTTCACCGGCACTAGCCCAAGAAAGTGTGTTACCGTATACATCGGAGATGGTTACGATAGTATTGTTAAAGGTAGAGCTGATATGTGCTGCACCCTTTTCGATATTCTTGCGTTCGCGGCGCTTTCTGGAAACGCCCTTCTTAGCTGCTGCTACTTTTGCCATTTTGTTGACACTCCTTCCTGCACGAAGAACAATGCTTCATGCAAATTTGAATTACTTCTTCTTGTTAGCGATTGTCTTTGCAGGACCCTTACGTGTTCTTGCATTGGTCTTTGTACGCTGACCTCTTACGGGGAGACCCTTACGGTGTCTCTGTCCTCTGTAGCAATCGATTTCAACAAGACGCTTGATGTTGAGCGCAACGTCACGACGAAGGTCACCTTCTACTGTGTATTCGTGCTCAATTACCTCACGGAGCTTTGCAACATCGTCTTCTGTAAGGTCTTTAACTCTTGTGTCGGGGTTGATTCCTGTCTTTGCAAGAATCTGATTGGAGCTGGTTCTTCCGATGCCGTAAACGTATGTCAAACCGATCTCTACGCGCTTTTCTCTCGGAAGGTCTACACCTGCTATACGAGCCATTATTCAATGCACCTCTTTCCAAAAATTTTAAAGAGCTTTTTCCGCCCGGCGGAATTTTAAATCAGCCCTGCTTCTGCTTGTGCTTGGGGTTTTCGCAGATAACCATGATAACACCATGTCTCTTGATTATCTTGCACTTTTCGCAGATTTTTTTCACTGAAGGTCTAACTTTCATTTTCTTTTACCTCCTGTTTTAATCTTTAGCGAATTACTTCGCACGCCATGTGATTCTGCCCTTGGAAAGGTCGTAAACCGAAACTTCAACGGTTACCTTGTCACCGGGGAGAATTTTGATATAATTCATTCTGAGTTTTCCCGAAATGTGAGCGATGATTACATGCTCATTCGAGAGTTTGACTTTAAACTGAGCGTTGGGGAGTGCTTCGAGCACTACGCCTTCGAACTCTATAACGTCATCCTTTGCCACAGAACTGTCCCTCCATGTATTTAGGATTATGGGATTTTTGCCTTATGCTCTCACCACTGCCGCGGCGAATATCGTGAGGTAAGCTCTTTTTCGCTTCCTGCGCATTCAGCAAGCTGCGCATTCGGTATATCACGGTACCCAGCCATTGGAGACGAGCTCCGGCAAGCTCCCTTGGGTTTTAAATTTTTGTGAGTATTTCCGGACCGTTTTCCGTAATTGCAATCGTGTTCTCGTAGTGAGCGGAGAGCGAGCCGTCAAGGCTTACAACCGTCCAGTCATTATCAAGAACCTTTACTCTCCAGTCACCGACGTTAACCATCGGCTCAAGAGCGATTACCATCCCCGCAGTAAGGCGGACGCCTCTGCCCGCTCTTCCGAAGTTGGGAAGCTCGGGGTCCTCGTGAAGGTCGCTTCCTATGCCGTGACCGACATAATCGCGCACCACCGAGAAGCCTGCATTTTCAACAACCTCCTGCACCGCTGCGGAGATATCTCCCAGACGGTTGCCGACAACAGCCTTTTCCATTCCCGCGAAGAAGGAAAGTCTTGTGACCTCTTCAAGTCGCTTTGCTTCCTCGGAAACATTTCCGCAGAAGAAGGTTCTTGCGCTGTCGCCGTGGAATCCGCCGATGTAAGCTCCGACGTCAACCTTAACAAGGTCTCCGTCACGGAAGGGCTTATCGTTTGGAATTCCGTGGATTACTTCATCGTTTATGCTTATGCAGGCGCTTGCGGGGAACCCGCCGTAACCGAGGAAAGAGGGCTTGGCGCCTTCCTTCTCGATATAGTGACGGATTGCTCTGTCAACGCTCAAGGGTGTGGCACCGGGCTTTATATGCTCGCTTGCGACCATAAGAGCCCCTGCCGTAATCCTGCCTGCTATACGCATTTTATCAAGTTGTTCGGGATTTTTGAGTTTTATCATAGCAATTTAGTCCTTAATGCCGAGAGCCTCAAGAGTGAGCTTTGTCGTGTCGGCAAGCTCTTCCTGACCCTGGACTTCCTTAAGGATGCCCATTTCGGCATAGTAGTCTTTAAGCGGTTCGGTTTCCTCGTGGTAAACCTTAAGTCTTGACTCAACGACCTCGGGAGCGTCATCCTTACGGATGGAGAGTGCGTCGCCGCAAACGTCGCAAACGTCTTCCTTTGCGGGCTTCTTATATTCTGTATGATAAGATGCACCGCACTTGAGACATACGCGTCTGCCGCTCATTCTCTTTACGATCTTGTCATCCTCAACCTCAAGATCGAGAACAACGTCGATTGCAACGCCCATTTCCGTCAGAGCCTTTGCCTGAGGAACCGTTCTGGGAAAACCGTCGAGGATGAAGCCGTTTGCACAGTCATCCTGAGCGAGTCTTTCCTTTATGATACCGATTACAACCTCGTCCGGAACAAGTCCGCCGGCTTCGATTCTCTCTTTAGCCGCAAGGCCCATTTCGGTACCTTCTTTAATTGCGCTTCTGATGATAGCGCCTGTTGATATTGTGGGGATTCCGAGCTTTTCGCTCACGATTTCCGCCTGAGTGCCCTTGCCTGCACCGGGTGCGCCGAAGAATATAATTTTCATACTTTCAGTCACCTGGCATTAGTCAAGGAAGCCCTTGTAGTGACGCATGGACATCTTAGCTTCCATTTCGCGCCAGAGCTCAAGAACTACACCTACGATAATGATTACGGAAGAACCGCCGAATGTAAAGGACTGGAACTTCGCATCAACCGCGCTGAGGATGAAGGGAAGGATCGCAATGATACCAACCGCAACAGCACCAATGAGAGTAACCTTGTTAAGGCTTCTTGTGATGTAATCAGCTGTAGGCTTGCCGGGACGGATACCCGGAACTGTACCGCTGTTCTTCTTAAGGTTGTTAGCAACTTCAACGGGGTTGAAGGAGATTGCAACATAGAAGTAAGCGAATGCAATGATGAGAGCGAAGAAGATTACCATGTAGATGGGTCCTCTCTGAGAGAGCCAGTTCTGGTAGAAGGGCCAGTTCGCAAACTTAGGTACGAACATAGCGATTGTAGAGGGGATAGAAACGATCGCACTCGCAAAGATGATAGGCATAACGCCTGTCATGTTGACCTTGAGAGGAAGGAAGGAATTCTGTCCGCCGTACATCTTTCTGCCAACCTGACGCTTAGCATACTGAACGGGAATTCTGCGCTCTGCATTGGAAATGTAAACTACGAACCACATTGTAGCAACAGTGATGATTGCAGCAACGATGGTTACGAGCCAGCTCTGAGCCATAAGACCTGCGAACTGACCGGGGAGAGAAGCAACGATGTTAGCGAAGAGGATTACGGAAATACCGTTACCGATACCGCGTTCGTTGATCTGCTCGCCGAGCCACATAATGATGGAAGCACCTGCACAGTAGGATACGATGATTACGATAGCAGCGAAAGCATTGTTTCTGTATTCGCCGAGGAATCCGTAGCCGTAAAGTGTGGGAGTGTTGTTAAGGAATGTCCAGTAACCGAATGCTGTTACGAAAGCAAGGATTACTGTAACGTATCTTGTAATGGAAGCAATCTTCTTTCTGCCTTCCTCGCCTTCCTGACTGAGTCTTTCGAGGGC
>JAFYPA010000092.1 GCA_017560085.1 Clostridia bacterium | reverse complement strand
TAGTTATCCGCGACACGGCGGCTCTGGATTTCGTAGCGAAAATTCCCAAGGGCGAAATGAAAAACACTTTGATCAAGGTCATCCGTAAGCACATACGAAAAAATCAGGAGCTACCACCGGAGCCGGTTGGCATCCACGGCGAATTATTCCTGACGAAATTAGGTGAGTTTATAGAAAAAGCCAAAGCAAAGGAATTCGAATATGCCGGTGTTCCCAACAAGTACAGCAAGCTTTGCGAAGCCAACGAAAAAGCATACTGCGCCCTTCTTGACGAAATTCTCGGTTGTTATAAATCCGTGGACGAAAATCAAGGAGATGCGAACCTACGGGCTTTAGATTGCGACAAAATTATCCAGTCTGTATTCGAATCCGTTTTTGGCAGCATCGAGGTGCCTCTGGCGACGGTAGCGAATTGTTCTCGTGACGAAAACTCCAATCCCGTAAACGCCGTTCTCACTGCCAACGAAAACACACCCATTTTCGTCAGCGATGAAGAACCCGACTGGTGGGACGAAGACTACGACGAAGATGACGTATAAAGAAAGAGAGGTATAAACCATGTACGAAAATAATGTAAATCATTCCGATTACAGCACCAAGGATATGTACACCGTGTTCTTACAGGACATTGTGAAGAAGCTAAGCCCTTATGAATGGCGAGCATTTGAAATTATTGTGGCAAGCGGTGTATCCGAGGAAAAGGATGCAAAGGAAGCGGTTATCCAAGCGCTAATTGATAACGGCGAGCCCTGTAAAAGCGAAGACACCGCATGGCGTGCCATAAAAGCATTGGTCAAGACGGGTCTTTATGATGCCGAGCGCATCTTTACCGGGTATCGCAATTTCAACATTTTAAAGCTTACTTTGTTGGGCGCGCGGATTTATAGGGATCGATTCAGAAAAGAGCCTCCCTACCAAGAGCACGAGCTTCTTGCGAAAGAACACGCAAGCGTATTGCACGGATATATGATCAAGGATGCGGCGACGATCTTGGCGAAAAGGGGTGCATACAAACTAATTTGCACCAATCGAAAGAAAAATCAGATCAAGCTTTCGGACGGAAGTGTGGTTATTCCAGATATTATTGCATTCTTTGACGGAGGCCGTAATTGCTTTGAAGTGGAATGCGGTCATCACAATCAAGCGGATTTTAATGCCAAGTGCAACAAGCTGATTGCTTTAGGGAATATCGTCATCATCGGACAGAATAGAGATTTGGTCACGAGAATATTGAAACCCCAGGTAGATCGGTGGATCAAAACCAAGGGCAAGAACGTAATTGCAATGTCCGGTGTGAAACTTTATCTATACAGCCTAACAGACTTGGCAAAAGGACAGGTTACTTACTATTACGATATGATGTCCGACGAGCCTGTGTGCTGCTTCAAAAAGAAAGGAAAGGAGGAATAAGGTATGTTTATCAATATTGGCAACAAGGCGTTTGTAAACGCCGACAAGGTCAAATTCATCGTTGGTGCTGATGCCGAAAAGGTGCGCCGCGAGCTTGCCAAGCACGGTATGACGAGAACCGACAAGGAAGTGTGCGACAGCACCTCTGCAAAGGG
>JAFYPA010000091.1 GCA_017560085.1 Clostridia bacterium | reverse complement strand
TTCCCCCCGGGGGGAAGGCTTGTTTGTGCCACCTTCGCTATTGTTTAGTGGCGCGCTATAATGGCTTCCCACGAGGGGGAAGCTGTCAGCGAAGCTGACTGATGAGGGGTAGCAGGAATCGCAATAATCGCAATTTATACGATGGTTAGAGGGTGAACAAACCTCATCGACAAACCCCAATTTAAATCTTAACGAAGGAAGCGAAGCTTCCAACCTTCCCTAGCCCCTAGTTCCTAGTTCCTGTCCCCTATAAATTCCAATTTACCATTTTGCATTTTGCATTTATTTAAAATCCATTCTCCTCCACAAGCACATAAGCCGACCCCGTCTCCGTACCCGTCTTTTCAATCTCACCCTTGAGATTCTCATCAAACACATACGTGCTTCCAAGCCTTGTAACATACTTCTTGCCCTTTTCCTGAACAAAGATGTTGTCAAAGTACTGCGCCTTTGAGCCGCCGTCGTTGAAGGCACTTACGAGATAGGTCTTGCTTCTGTCGAAGATGTTGTTGCGGATTATGTAGTCGTTGGTGTTGTTCATCACCGCACCGTGACGGATGAGGGCGGTTACGTTTTCGTCAGGTCTTGCATCGTGACCGAAGCCGCCGCCCATTCGCATTATGTTGCCCTCGATGAGGGTGTCGTTGTTGCTTCTGTTTCCGAGAGGTGATTCGCCGTAGAAGATTTCGATTGAGTATACGCTGTGCTCCATTACGTTGTCGAGGTAGCGGACGTTCTTATTATTCAGAGGTGTCTCTCCTCTTCCGCACTGATGGGTTACCGCCGCGTCGTACTGCTGCCAGAAATAATTGTTACGGCAGGTGAAGTCAACGGCTTCTCCGTAGATTTCGATACCGTTTCCGAAGGGTGTGGGCCATGTACGGGAAGCAAATCTGCCCATATTCGGACCGAGCTCGACCTGAATTGCGCCGCCTATCCATTTAAGCTCGCAGTTCTGCACGGTCAGACCCTTACTGTTACCCGATGACGAGCCGAAGCAGGTATAGGCAAGACAGAGGTTGTCGATGGTGGTATAATTCTTCGCGAAAATAACCGCACCTCTTCTTGAAAGCTCGATATCCTTTGCAAGTGTACCCGGATTGCCCCTTTTACTGCAGATATAAATTTTACCCGTATCGTATCTGTCGTGGAAGAAGGTCATATCGTCCACGAAGTCGTGGTAGTCGTTAAAGACTCTCTTTGCACGGAAGTCAAGCTGAGTGCCGTCCTCCTCCTTGGAGCGGTATATTTTTCTCGGGGTGAATTTATCGTCGAATATAATCGCACCGATATCGCAATCGTGGTTGGTTTCGTAGTATTCCCACACATTCGGGACATCGGTTTCAATCCACATTGAGGGGTCTGCGCTGTTGCGTGTAGCGGTAGTGAGCACGGGCTTTGCGCCTTCGCCGTAAGCGGAAAGTGTAATGCCTTCCTTCTCCGTTTTAACTATCCCTCTGAAGAAGTCGCCTCTGCGGAAGAAGATACCGTCGCCCGAGGTAAGCTTTTCCTCCTTGCAGGCACGCTCGATGGTTTTCCACGCCTTTTCGGGGGATTTGCCGTCGTTATTATCGTCGCCGTCGTTGGAGACATAGTATGCTGTGCCTTTGATTTGGACTTCGGTGGGGGTATTTCGGATTTCGGAGATTCTTTTTTGAGAGATTTCCTCTATTTTCGCCTGAATCTCCGATATGCTCATTGTTTTTATTTCGGATTTCAATCCTCTTATGTAATCTGTTGCAATAGACATCGTGTGACTCCTTTTAATAATGTAAAATTTCAAATCAACCTACAAAAAACGCAGGGCATATGTATGGCTCCCTCTTGAGGGAGCTGTCACCGAAGGTGACTGAGGGAGTTTTCACCGCACCCCAAAATTCATCATACAGCTTCGTCATCCATCAACCGTCCTACTGTCATATCAATAGTCATACAAACCTCATCAAATCTTTTATCTACATCAGCATTATCAAATCTTATTACGGTAATACCATATTTTTCAAAGGATTCGGTTCTTATTTTGTCGTACTCAAGCATTTCTTCAGTAAAATGTTGCCATCCGTCAATTTCTATAACAAGCTTTGCTTTAAAGCAATAAAAATCCGCAATATAATTACTTATAGACTTTTGCCTTTGAAATCTTATCGGATACGTGCGAAGATATTCATACCATAACTTTTTTTCTTGCGATGTCATATTTCTTCGAAGTTTTTTTGCATTTTGAATCAAGGTATTCTTGTATGGGAGTGGCATTGGTTATTCCTCCGTCTGATTTTACCCTCCGGATATATTTTTAATTAAGGTAAGTGCTTCCTGCTGAACTCCCTCAGTCAGCTTCGCTGACAGCTCCCTCAAGAGGGAGCCATACGGAGCTCCTATCATTTGCTGACAATTTGAGTATTACAGGGGTATTTATTATTTTCACAGTCATTCGAGCCGTCGGAGACCTCCCGTTTATTTCATCAAATCCAGCTCTTCCTCGCAGAAGAACTTACCGCCGTGCTCCGTTGCGGTTTCTTCAAGCCTATCTTTTGTGGTTTCGTCTGCTATATAATCCGTGCCGAGTCTTGAGCAGAATTTTTTGCCGTTGGACTGGACGTAGATGTTGTCGTAGTATTGAGCCTTGGATGCACCGTCGTTTGCCGCCTGGATTATTTTGCCTCGGCTTCTGTCAAAGATGTTGTTGCGGACGGTGTAGTCCTTGGTGTTCTGAATCATTCTGCCGTTACGGATGAGGGCTGTTACATTCTTGTCGGGACGGGAATCGTGTCCGAAGCCACCACCGAGACGGAGAATGTTGTTTTCCACAGTACAGCCGTAGTTGCTTCTGTTTTCTGCGGGGGACTCGCCGTAGAAGATTTCTACCGAATATACACAGTACTCGCAGACATTGTTGGTGTAGTTTACGTTTCTGTTGTGTATAGGCTTGTCTCCGTTTCCGCACTGATGGGTCATCGCCGCATCGTATACCTGCCAAAAGTAGCAGTTGTCTACCGTGAAATCCTGCGCCTCTCCGTAAATCTCTATGCCGTTGCCGTAGGGCGTCGGGAATCGTCTGCTTTCGCTGTACTTTGCGGGGGCAACCTGAACGCTTCCGCCTATCCAGCGGAACTCGCAGTTGGTTACCGTCTCGCCGTGGCATAGTCCGCATACTCCGAAGTTGCCGTGCGCCATGTGAATGTTGTCTATGGTTACATCGTGCGTGGATATATTTCTGAATATACCAAGTCTCTGTGAGAATTCAATGTCACCGTAAACCTCGCCCGGATTTCCCGCATTGCATCGGAGATATACCTTGCCGGATACGTTTTCCGGCATATCAAGTGCCCAGTCGTGCCAGAAGGTTAAATCCTCATTTAAATCGTGGTAGTCGTTGAATACAGGCTTTGAGTCGCTTCCCGAGTCAAGCTGTGTGCCGTCTACCTCAAGGGAGCGGTATATCTTTCTTGCGTATTCCGTTTCGTTGAATATTATGCTTCCGATGTCCCATATGCATATTTCGGTGTATCTCCAGACATTGGGGACGTCTGTTTCCTCCCAGAGCTCGGGCTTGCCTGTATTCTGATGGAAGCCGTAAATCTTCGGCTTTTCGCCCTCACCGTAGGCGGAATAGGTAACTCCGTTTGCGGTCTCAATCATACCTCTGAAAAGGTCGCCTCTCTTAAAGAATACGCCGTCACCCTCGCAAAGCTCGCCGTTTTTCTTAGCTTCCGTAACTCTCGCGGGAGTACACCACGCCTTTTCCGGCGAAAGACCGTCATTGGAGTCGTCACCGTCATTTGCGACATAGAAGGACTTGCCCTTGATTACGACCTCTGTCTTTGTATTACGAATCTCCTCGATACGCTTCTCCGTCAGAGCCTGAATTTTCTCCTCAAGCTGTTTTGTGGTAAGCGAATCGCATTGAGCATAAAGCTCCTTTATATATTTTCCGGCATTCTGTACTGACATTTTTATACCTCCGAAAGCATATAAGCAGAAATGTGCAGTCCGGATTCTCAGTGAAACCCGAAGCCGCACAAATCCTTACATATTATAATATTGTAAATGGAATGGGGGAATTTGTCGGGACACCCCGACAGGCACTTTCGCGCAATTTACCTCGGTTTAATTTCGGGGTTCGGTGCCCGCGATTCGGTTCCGCCCCCTCCCAACCCACGGTCGGGGGCTCATTCCGTGGCTGGTGCAGTGCAATGTTTATGTTGCGTTCCGTTGTAATGTTGCCAATCCACGGCAACATCACAAGGCAACCAACCATCCCGATAAACCTAAATTTTCCACCGCACCAATTTTCAATAAATAAAAATTTTTCTCCGAAAAATTTTCTCCTCAATTGTGCATTATGCATTGTGAATTGTGCATTCAATTATGCATTATGCATTTTATTTTCCTCTCAATACCCAAAATCCTCAACCAATATAAAGCATCCATCAAACTCCGTCCCCGTAGCCACGAGAGAGCCTGCGATATTTCCGTCCGCAGCATATGTCACGCCGAGTCTTGAGCAGAAGTTCGCGCCGAGCTTCTGAACATAAAGGTTTTCGTAATACATAGCCTTTGAGCCTCCGTCCTTGCCCGCCTGAACTATCTTTCCGAGGCTTCGGTCGAAGATGTTGTTTCTTACATTGAAGTTGGTTGTGTTGTTGAGAATTCCGCCGTTTCTGATAAGTGCGGTTACGCCCGTGTCGGGTCGCTGATAGTGACCGAAGCCGCCGCCCATACGGAGAAGGTTGTTCTCAATGTATACGCCGTCCATTCCGCGGACATCCTTTTCGTTTGTGGATTCACCGTAGAAGATTTCTACCGCGTATACGCACTTTTCAATTACGTTGTTGGTGTATCTTACATTTTCAACAGCAAGATTTCCGCTGTTTGAGCCCTGATGCGTTACGCCCGCATCGTATGCCTGCCAGATGTAGCAGTTGTCTACAGTGTAGTTCTTTGCTTCACCGTAGATTTCAATTGCGTTGCCGTAGGGCGTAGGCCAGGTTCTGTTGTATGCGCCTATCTGTGTCTGGAGCGAGCCGCCTATCCACTTGAATTCGCAGTTTGTTACCGTAAGACCGTTGCACTTACCCGCGGAAATTCCGTGCGCTCCGCCGTATGCCACACAGATGTTGTCTATTCTTACGTTGTTGGCGTTACCGTTGCTGATAACGTGTACCTTCTTTGCCATTTCGATGCTGTCATAAATCTTTCCGGGATTACCCTCCTCACATCTGAGGTAAACGAAGCCCGTGCCCTTTTCGGTAGCGTTTGCGGGTGCGGATTCAGCCGATGAGGGGCTGTCGTGGAAGAAGGTGAGGTTTTCCGTGAGGTCCTTGTATGTGTTGAACTCTCTGCCTGCTCTGTAGTCAAGGTGTCTGCCGTCCTTTTCGGTGGAGCGGATTACCTTTCTTGTGTGGATGCTGTCATTAAAGATGATGTTTCCGACATCCTCGGTTACCGCTTCCTTGTATTTCCATACGCCCTTGACATCCGTTTCCTCCCAGAGGGATTCGTCTGCGGAGTTTCTGTTCCAGCCGAAGATGTTGGGCTTTGCGCCCTCGCCGTATGCGGAATATGTCACGCCTGACTTTGTCTTGAGCTGACCTCTGAAGGTGTCACCTCTCTTAAAGAACACTACATCATCCGCCTTGAGTCCTGCGGTGTTGACCTTTGTGAGAGTTTTCCACGCCTTTTCGGGAGATGTACCATCGTTGTCGTCGTTGCCGTCCTCGGATACATAGTAGGCTGTGCCCTTGACGGTGATGTCTGTCTTTGTATTTCTGATTTCGGCGATTCTCTTTTCCGCAATCATATCAATTCCGTCCGTGATTGCATCAACGGTAAGGTCGCCCGCCTGAGATTTCAGCTCGGATATATATTCTGCGCTTGTCTTCGCCTCTGCGGAAAGCTCAAAGGGCTTGGATTCCTTGTTGACCTTCCATATTTCCTTGCCGTCAACCTTCTTTTCGCTTGAAGCACAGGCGATGTAGTCTGCCGCCCAGTGCTCTGCCGTGTCGGTAAACTTGTTTGCCGCCTTTGCATTTGCGGGAATTGCGACTCTGCCGAGGAATCTGTCGATGATTGTTACAAACTCCGCTCTTGTGATTGTTCCGTTGGGCTTAAAGGAGAATGTGCCGTCGCCGTTGTCATAGCCGTTTATGATTCCTGCGGAGGCAAGAGCGAAAATGGCGTCCTTTGCGGTCTTTTTATCAAGGTCAATAAAGTCTACAATCTTCATTTCCTTAATCTGACCGATATATGCCACAAGCTGGCAAACCTCAATTCTTGTTATGGGCTGCTCGGGGAGCATCTTGTTTCCTCTTTCCACAAGGCTTTCAAGAGCACCGAAGGACTCAAGGTATGCTATATTGTTATAGTACCACTTATCAGCCTTGACATCGGCAAAAGCGGAGGCATATTTGCCCGAAATTTCCGCATCGGAGGCGAGAAGTCTTGAAAGCACGGTGATTGCTTCCGCGCGGGTAATGTTGTTCTGCGGTCTGAAGGTGTTGTCCTCGTAGCCCTTGATGAACGCGCCGTCTGCCTTTACCTCGGGAATTTTCACCACCGCAGGAGCAAGTGACGGGTCGTATTCCTTTATTTCATCAAACTTTTCAAACCACTTGGGATTGAAGTCTGCGTATCTCGATATATCAAGATGTCTTGTACCCTTGACGATGCTTCTGCCCTCTGCACCGTCGCAGTTTACAATCTCACCGCCGTAGATTGTGATGTAGGAGTCACCCTCGACATTTCTTTCCTTCGCCTCGGGCTCGCTACCGTTGTTATTACCGCCGTAAAGACCGCTGATAAAGCCACCGTAAACGGTAATATGGGTATCACCATAAACAATACCGTTTCTTGAGCCACCGCAAATCTGCGTGTAGGTACCGCTGTATACGGTAATGTTGGTGTCACCCTCGATGTTTGTATTGGTGTCACCGCCACCGCGGACAACCATATCGTTTGTTATTCCCTCGGCTCTTGTAACGTAAAGACCCTTACCGAGAATAAGGTCGTTACCGCGTGCATTAAGATAAGCCCAGTTTCTTGCAACGATGATATTGAGGTATTCGATTGTAATATCACAGTTGGGATTGAAGGATGTGCTCCATACGAGAGTAGCATCGTCGTCATAGCCCGTAATTGTAATTCGCTTCTGACCGTCAGCCTTCTTGCCCGTAGTGATTCTGTCGAGCTGAACCTCACCGACAATCATAACGGTACCACCTTCAAGACCGAGAGCGGTCACGGCAGAGGACAGGGTAGGAAGTGCGTCCTCGGGGGATGTACCCTTGTTGTCTAAACTTCCGTCCGCCTTGACATAAATTATTTTCTCCTCTGCGGGAGCATCAAGGTCATCTATAAGCATAATGCCGTAATCGGCGTCATTTGGAGCAACGATTCCGGGAATTTCATCCGCAACGGCGGAAAAGCCGAGCAGAGATGTCCCCGCAACCAGTCCCGAGAGAATAAGCGCAAGCGTTCTGTTTCTGAGCATAAAATAAAAACCTCCGAATGTATTTGGATTTGTAAGCATTATACACTAATCCGCAGGAAAATACAAGAGGTTTTTGTATAAAAAGTATCATATTTTAATATAAAATCGGGTAAAATTGCGGGAAAAGAACATTTTGGGGTTGGGGTTAGGGCGCACATTTGTTCGGGTGTGGAGGGATGTAGGGGACAGTGGACAAGGGGCAGTGGACAGGGAATGTTGGAAACTTCGTTTCCTTCGATTATTTAAATTGGGGTTTATCGGTGCGTTGCACCGAAATGCAAAATGCAAAGGGCAAAATGCAAAATTTGGGTTTGTCGCTCTGTTGCGGGTGCGGATTGTAGGGAACGACCTGCGTGTCGTTCCGTTTCTTGCCATTTTGAATCTGTTGTGTATACAAAGACCGTGAAGACCGTTTAC
>JAFYPA010000090.1 GCA_017560085.1 Clostridia bacterium | reverse complement strand
TAATGGCTTCCCACGAGGGGGAAGCTGTCAGCGAAGCTGACTGATGAGGGGTAGCAGGAATCGCAATAATCGCAATTTACACGATGATTAGAGGGTGAACAAACCTCACCGACAAATTCCAATTTATCACCGCACCAATTTTCAATAAATAAAAATTCCGAATGCCGAATTTCAAATTTCAAGATTGCGAAGCAATCCAATTATGCATTATGCATTATGCATTAAAAAAAGCTGTCCCCTTTCGGGAACAGCTTTTTTCTCACTTCGCCATAGTCTGCTTAGCCTCGCCTCTGCCCGAAAGAGGAACGATGTCCTCACGGTAAACAGAGCCGTCCTTGTTGTAGATTGTAACCTTGGCACGGAGTGTTGTGATTTCAACAACAGAGTGTCTTGAGCAGGTCATTGATGCATCGTAGTCGTAAATGTCCTTGTAACGTCTGAGCGTATAGGGATTGTCGTGCTCGTGACCGTTGAAGAACAGCTTGATGCCGTACTTTTCGCAGACCTGTGCAATCTTTTCAAGTCCCGTTTCGGGAAGAACAGGTGCACCGAGATCCTGGGCAATACCGTAGTGGTTGTAGAGGATAACGTGTATTGCGCCCTCTTCCTTTGCCGCTATTATGGATTCCTCAACGAATTTTACCATTTCGTCGTTTGCCTTACCGTAGGAGCGGTAGCTGTTTGTACTGCCCGAGTAGTCCTTGTTGTAAAGCGGATATCCGCCGTAGTCCGTGAAGAATGCGATGTGAGCTACCTTTTCGCCGTTCTCGTTTTCCGTGTACCACAGACCGTTCTTCATAAATCTGATGCTTCCCGCACCGCCGATGCCCACACCTACGGGGTCGTGGTTACCGCAGAGCTCGTAGTGGGGAATCTTGCCCTCGGCTCTGCCCTCTACGGGGTTTACGGGGTCACAGATGTCAAGTCCCTTTACCTGCTCGAGGTAGGTTGCGTAGTCTGTTGCATAGGTGCTTGCGTAGCCGTCGTCGATAAGGTCTCCGAGGCCTACAAGGAAGTCAAGTGGGTTTTCTGCGTGAATCTTTTCAAAGTTATCGAAGGTGGACTGGAGCCAGTCGTAGTTAGCCCAGTTCTTGCCCTCTCCGACGTGGGTATCAGCCATTACGCCGAAGCGTGTGAGAACGGACCATTCGCCTTCGCATCTTGCTCCGATTGTCACCTCTACATTTAAACCGTCAAAGCCTCCACTTTCCTTGCCGAGAATCTTTTCGCAAAGGTCGAGACACGCCATTTCCGCCGCCTGCTCGTCACCGTAGAATACATAGAGCTTTCCGTTTTCCTCGTATGTGAGGTACTTATGGATGTCGTCAATGGGATTTTCGCGTCTTGCGGTGTCGCCTACAATGATTTCGCAGACTGCTTCCGCCTCTGTGTCGTAAACGATATCAAGTCCGAAGCCGGATACCTCCGCAATGTAGTCACGGATGTACTGTGCGTATTCAAGAGCCGTTTCGTCGTTTTCGGGGATAACGATTCTGTAGTCGCCAAGACACTTATCCGCAACGGATATATCGTAAATTTCGTAGTCCTGAGTGTGAGTCATATTGCCGGGACCTGCATATTCGTTGCCGTTCATACACTCGTTTTCGATGTATGCGCGTGCACCCTCGATTGCCTTTTCGCTTCCGCCGACAACCGTGATTGTGCTTTCGGAAAGGGCAAGACTCCAGTCGCCGAGCTTCATTGATCTGTCAATCTCGGTAACGATTTCAGTAACGGATGCTCTTCTTGTCATTGCACCCTTTATTACTGCAAGGTCGGATACATTTACTATTCCGTCCTCGTTTACGTCAAGAGCGTAGAGATAGCTGTCAACGGGGAAATCCTTTGAGAAGCCCTTGAGAACTCTTACAAAGTCGTCTACATCAACAACGCCGTCACCCTTACCGCTTGCGTCGGTGGTGTCTCCCGCGGAAATAACTATTTCGGGTAATTCGCACGCCTCAGTAACGGTTACGGGTGCTTCTCTTGTGATATATCCGCCCTTTATAACTCTTACGGTATACTCACCGGGAAGAAGGGATGCTTCGTAGATGAAGGTTCTTGAGGTTGTTTCCTCGTTTTCAAGGACAATGTAGTCAACCGCATCGCCCGCGCTGTCGAGAATATAAAGCTTTGCAAGGTCATAAGCCGCACCGCAGCCGCTTTCTCTGCCCTCGAGGGTTACCTTACCGACAACGCTTACCTCCTCGTCCTTTATGCCCTTATAGAAGTTTGCACTTACGAGAGCGGTCTTGTCGTCAGCCTTTGCCGTAAAGCCCGCAAAGGGAGAAACCACCTCGTCGGTTGTACGCTTTTCAACCTCGTCATAGCCCATACCCCAGGAGCTGTAGTACATCATTATGCGGGCAATTCTTCTTCTGCCGCCGAGGGTGTCAATGGGTGCTTCGCTTGTCCAGCTGAATTCAATTGTCTTTGTTGTGGAGTACTGAAGTCCGGGATATCCCGAAACAGTACCGCTTGAGCCCGTTCTTGTAACGGTAGCCTCGATGCCCGCAACGGGTACATGACCGAGGTAGTAAAGGAAGCCGTTGTCCGTATTGAGCTTGAACACGCCCGAGCTTGCCACTGCGTTTTCAAGGTATACATCAATAACATAACGTCTGAACTGACATCTGTCGCCTGTGTAGTCCTCGGGGTCGCCTCTGTAGTGGGAGTCGATGATGTATACGGGCTCTGCCGTTGTTATTGCGTAGAGTGTTGTGTCCTTTGTGATAACGTGATTGAGAACACCGATTGTCGCATCAGGATTTTCGCTCCAGCCGAGGAAGGTTACCGTGTCGGACTTCTTGTTTTCAAGAACAAGCTTTTCGTTTTCGTAGTCCGTGACAGATGCGGGAGCTTCTATATCCGAGCCGTTTGCGTCAAAGCTTACCGTATATTCGGGAGCCTCTGTCCAGATTGCCGTAAGAGTGATGTTCTCCTCGGGCATTGCTATGATTCCGTCTGTATATGTCTTTGTGCCGTCTGTCCAGCCGCCGAAGATGTAGCTGTAGCGGTAAAGGTCGTTGGGGATTTCAACATCCGTGTTGTCCTCGCACCACATATTGCCGATTACTATATTTTCGTCACCCGTTACAAAGGAAATTCTGTGGCAGGAAACATCGGTATAGTCAACGGAGTAATCACCGCTTGCGGGAAGTGTGAGAAGCGCCTTGCCGTCCTTGATTTCAACATAGTCAACAATAACGCCGTCGGTATTGAGAAGCTTTGCGAATCTGTAGCTGTAGCCGTCACCGAGTGTAAGCTCGAAGGTGCCTGCCTCCTTGCCGTGTGCGAGAGTTGCCTTGTCGCCTGAGCGGACGGTATAAAGTCCGTACCCTTGTGCGAATACAAGTGCGGAAAGGTTTGCCGCAGAGCCGTTGTTGAAGAGTGCGTAAACATTGCCCTCGATGGGGTTTGTGTATGCGCTCTGGAAGGTCATAGCCTTTGTAAGACCTGCGTTGAAGGTAAATCTTGAGTCACCGACAACTGTTGCCTTGCCGCCGCCCGAGTCGTTACCGAACTTAAGGTCGCCCGTGTACTTTGTGTTTACGGTAAGATTTACACCGGGAATTGTGTTGTTTGCCTTACCGAGGATATTGAGAACAACATTGGATGCGTCTACTGTATTAACCGTAAATGTGATACCGTCGTCAAGAGTATTTATGGAGTTTGATTCACCAAGTGATCTTATGTAGAGAACACCACGGGAAATTGCGGATTCCTCATTTGCCTGAAGGTAAACGGAGATGCCCTCTCCGATTTCATAGGGGTGTCCGTTGAAGTTGAGGAACTGATAGCTTGCTCTGTTGAGCATTGCGATGTTTTCGATGGTAATCTTACCGTCCATTACGGTCATACCGAACATTGTGGGGCTGTAAAGAACAACTGCACCGTCAACAAAGGAAAGCTTGTCGCTTGCAAGGGTTGTTGCCTTGTAGCTTATGTCCGAAAGAGCATCGTAGGATGTGAGTGTGATGTCTCCCTTATTGTTCCATCCGCCCGTGAGAGTGATTGTACCGCCCGTGAGGATGATATAACCGCCGTCCTTTGCAATAGTGGAAACCGCCTTTGCAATTGTCGCAAGAGGAGCATCGGGAGAAAGACCCGAATTGCTGTCGTTACCGCTTACGGAGTTTACGTAAAGTCTTACCTCACCTGCAGGAACAGCACCCCAAACGGGAAGTGCAGTCTTATTGCTTTCGGGAAGCACCGCATCTGCGGAGAGTATGTCTGTTGTTCCCTCGTATGCATAGCCGAGAAGCTTTTCGCCGTATCTGAAGGGATTATTCTCGGGGAATGTGATGGGAGCACCCACGAAGTTCGTTACGGTGTGGATAACCTCACCGTTGTCGTTCTTGAAGGTTACCGTTGCTGTGGGAAGTGCCTCCCATACTGCGTAGAAGGTTACCGCACCGCCAAGGGTATAGGATGCACCGCCCGCATATTCGGCTGTGTCGGCATCCTCTGCGGTTGCCCAGCCCATAAAGCGATGGGCTTCCTGATTTTTAAGTGTGGGAAGTGTGATTGTGTGCTTATCCGTCATATCGCTTGTTACGGCATATGAATCGGGGCAGAGCTCGTCGTAGGGGGATGTTACATACTGTGCGCTGTATACGCTCTTTGTGGAGTATACAACAGAGTATTCACCGTAGTCGGGAGCAGAGAGAAGTCCTCCGCCGACAATTATTGCCTCGTCAACCGTTTCGCCGTCCTTATTTACAAGCTCGGCATAGTTGTAGGTATCGGACTCGACATTGTACTTGCCTCTTGTTTCCGTGTGAGTAACAGTACCGCCCACGGGGGACTTGATTGTGTAAACCTTGCCGATAAGTCCCGTTACGCCCTCGGTTGTTTCCATCTCGTTCTTAACGGTTGTGCCGTCGTTGAGAATTACGGAGGCGTATGTCTTTGTGCCGAAAATTGTATTTGTTCTTCCGAAGAAAAGTCGTGTATCGGATGCGTTTTCGTAAAGTGTGACTCTGATGGGACCGTTTATTGTAACGCCCGTGGTAGCATTGTCGTTACAGAGATTGAGAACGCCCTTCTCATAGAAGTCGTAGTCCGCCGAATCAACGGTAATTGCCGTTGTGCCCGCTCTTGCAAGCCAGTTTCTTGCGGAGGAAGTGGGTGAACGGAATACACCCTTAACGGCGTGAGGAATCGCACCGTTGTCTCCGCTTGTACCGCCGAAGAAGAAGTAGGATTCTTTGCCGTTTGTTCCGTTGTATACGGCAACATTCTCACCGATTTCGAAGGGATGTCCGTCAAAGGTCCAATGCTGTGCCGTGCCGTTATTTACAAAATCAATGTCTCTTACCGTGATTTTGCCCGTCTGATAATTAGCACCACCCCAGAATGTGCCCGTGCCGTTGCCCGTTGATTTGTTTATAAGAAGGAAGTGTGCACCGACATATTCACCGTCAACGAATCCACCCGAGTAATCAACGCCCGTAACGGGGTCAAGTGCCGTGAACACAACATCCTTTGTACCTATGAGCTTAGGCTGATATTCGGTATATGTCTTACCCGTAAGAACTACCGTACCGCCCGTCTTATTGAGCGCCTCGCAGGCCGCCTTGAGGCTGTTGAAGGGAGCATTGTATGAGCCGTTACCGCCGTCCTCGGCATCGTCTGTGAGATAGTAAATATATCCTACCTCGTCAACGCTTACGAATACTGCGTTTACGGTAATGTCCTCCGTACCGATTGTTTCGATTGTCTTATCCCACTTCTTGAAATAGTAGCCGTTCTTTTCGGGATATGCTGTGGGATATACTACCGCCTTACCCTCGATGCCCGTAAAGGAGTCGAACTCCTTGCCGTCCGCCATAAAGGTTACGGTGTAGGTTTCAGCCTCTGTCCATACGGCGTAAAGAGTAATATCATCCGTTACCTTGTAGGAGGATTCGCCCGCATATTTCGCCTCTGTGCCGTCCTCGACATCCGTCCAGCCCATAAACTTGTGTGTTTCGGTGTTGGAAAGTGCGGGAAGTGTTACTGTAAGAACCGAAATTGTTGTGAGAGGTTCGGGAGATGTACCTGCAACCTTGTCAACAAGAGTTACCGTCTTGCTTTCGTTCTTTGAAAGGGTGATTGTGTAGCTACCGCTTTCGGGAATGTAGATTTCTGCCTCACCGTCATCTATAAAGAAGGCGTAGGTCTTGTTTGTATCGCTGTTTTTAAGATTTGCAAAGTTGTAGTCGAGACCGTCGCCGAGTGTGAGAACAACATTTCTTGCGCCCTCACCGTAGGAGAGTGTTGTGTTCTTTGCGGCGGCAAGTGTGAACCAGATGCCCTCTGTTCTTTCCTTTACGATATCGTCTATCGTTGCCCTGTAGGTAGCACCGTCAGCAATGATAACACCGAGGCTTCCGACAATCTTTTTAAGACCGTAGTCGTAGGTGTCCGCTGTGAGGTAATGCAGCTTTGCATAGATTTTGCTTGTAAGAGAGCCGTTGACTGTGATTCTTACGTCGCCGTCAACAGTCAGCTGACCGAATCTCGGAGAGGTATCAAGCCAGTCTGTTTTTTCGTAGGTGTTGTTGGAAACTATAACATTTGAGAGCTTGCCGTTGATTATTACATCGGCACTTCCCATTGTGGTTTCGGAACGGGTACCTAAAATAACCGATATGTTATTTTCATTTCCGATGGTAAAGGTCTTGTGCTTTTTATAATCGTATGTCTTGTTAAGACCCTCACCGCCCTGAAACATAAGAATCTGGATGTTGGAAAGATTACCGCCATCCGCTGTCTTTACGGTACAGCTTTCGGTGATTTCCGCATCGTGACCGTTGAAGTTCCAGTTGTTCCAGCTTGTGGAAATGATATCAAGACCGGTAAAAGTAATCTTACCCGGATTTTCAACATAACCGAACTGAGTACCCGCAATCTTGAGCTTTGCGCCGTATGTACGGTAGTCAACACCGCCGTAAACGGATGTGATTACAAGGTCGCCCGTATTACTCGGAGAGGAAAGTGCGGTCACATCCTCGACCTCTGCCGTTACCTCGTCGGTAATGTCCATTGTGCCCATAATAACGATTGTACCGCCCGTGAGAGCAAGGTCTGTTGCCGCCGAAGCGAACTTATTATAGGGTGAATCGGGAGTATAGCCGTTACCGTTTGCAGATGCTGTTTCATCGACAAAGCGCACATAATCTACCCACACGGGATAAAGAGTAACGTCTGCCGTGGGAGTATAGCTTGCACCGCCCTCGGCAATTACGGCATAAGAGCCCTTTGTGCTTGTCCAGCCCTTGAAGGCGGATGTCGCTGTATTCTCGAAGCTCGGAAGCGTCGTGCTCTTGTTCTTGAGAAGATTTACAACGGAAGCCACATTCTCGTTTCTGTCAAGGATAGTAACCGTGTTTACCTCCGAATCCGTTGCCTTTGATGCGGAAATAAGAGCCGCCTTTGCATCGTCATCACTTACGGAGGAAGCAAATATACCCCACGCCGCAAGGTCAAAATAGCAGTCCTTTGCAGTGCCTAAACGAAGCTGACCGTGTTCAAAGGTTGCAACAGCATCCGAGAAGGAAATCGGAATCTTATTGAATTCCCATTCTCCGCTTCCCGCAAACGCTTTTTCAGCAAAGCCCTCAAAATTACCGTTTACTGTCGCACCGCTCGCATCCTTGAGCTTCATGGGAGAATAGGACGGCTTTGATGCGGAGTTTGTTTTAGCATATACGCCGATGTAAATTCCGCCTTCTATGTCCTTTACGGGAATCACGCCTATGCTCCAATGTCCGATGTAAAAGGCATTCGAGCCTGTACCCGAATCCTGATTGTCGGAGGAATTGGTTGTTGTTGAAATATACCGTTCAAAGTATACTTCCGCCTCAGAGTCCCAATCGCCTGTTCTTTGGCTGTAGTTTTTACGCTCCAGCGCAAGATTTCCGCCCTTTGCAGAAAGGACATTCTGTGTAAATTCCGCACCGAGCTCTGCCACGGTATCATCCGCATATACGAATGACATCTGTGTGCCGAGAATCATCAGTACGGAAAGAACCGCAGACAAGATTCGTTTTTTCATAATATTACCAGCCTTTCCCGCAAGGAATGCACCTTCCGATGGCTTCCCTGCCGAAATATTTAATATATTTGTAGTATACACATTCAAAACTCCGTTGTCAATAGAAAAACGGGGAAATCGGGTTGGAAAAACAAATTATTTTCCGCCACCGCAAGGGCGTAGTCTGCTTTGCCTCTTTTTTTGAAGTATGCCTTGACTTTTCCCTCCGAATAAGTTAAAATAAACACATAAAAACAGAATTGCAGAGGTAAATATGAAAGCACTTAAAATAATCGCAAAAATTCTTCTGATGGCAACAGGAGGCATACTCACGCTTGCTCTTACGGCGTGCATCGTCTTTCTTGCCGTGTTCCGCCACGAGATTTCCTCCGTGGCATCGATAGAAATGCTTATAGACAAAAACGAGAAAAACAGAAGCGCGCCCGTCTACTATATGGAGGTCAGCGGTGGCTACTATTTCGATGATTTCCTTGAGCAGGGCGGTGCATCATCCGACGACGAGCTTATAAAATTCGTTACGGACAAGCTCACAAAGGGACTTCTGCCGATAAAAATCGAGCCTGCAAAATTCGGCTGCTCCGCATTCACCTGCACGGGCGAGGACGGTGACAAGTATTTCGCGAGAAACTACGATTTTACAACCACACCCGGAATGATTGTACGCACAAATCCGGGTAAAGGAAGATATGCTTCAATTTCAAGCGTTGATCTTAAGTTTCTGGGGCTCAAGGGCGGTGTCGACACCGATAACATAAAGCAGAAGCTCATCTGTCTTGCCGCCCCCTATGTTCCCGTGGACGGCATAAACGAGGCGGGTGTTGCCTGCGGAATTCTTGTTTCATATCAGGGACCCGGTAACGATTGCATTTCCACAAATCAGAATACGGACAAGCCCGACATTACCTCCTCCACTATGATAAGAATGATTCTCGACTGTGCGGGAAGCGTTGAGGAGGCGGTCGCACTTGTGGAAAAATACGACCTTCACGACAGCGCAGGCTCGTCCTTCCACTACATAGTTGCCGACAGCACGGGCAAATCCGCAATTCTCGAATGGGTAAACGCCACGGACACACTGGACACAGACGGCACAAAGCGAGAGCTGAAGGTAATCTACAACGACGACGATGCGGCTCTCGGCGAAATGGAAGCGGCAGACGAATTCCAGTATGTAACAAACTTCATCGCATACCCCGGCTACTACCTTGAGGGCGACGATGTAAAGAGCCTTGACAGATACACCACCATCCGCAAGAGGATTAACGGAAGCGGCAAAAACACCGAGGGCATCATTTCCGAGGAAAATGCTCTGAAGCTTATGCGAAGAGTGGGCGGAAGAATATGGTACGGTGAAAACTCTGCGATTACGGTCTGGTCTGCGCTTTATAATCTTACGGATAAGAGTGTTATATGGGTAAGTAACGAGGAGTTTGATAATGAGGATGCGGTGTTCAGGTTTGATTTTGAGTAAGCATACTTATTGATTTACACGGAGGACAAATGAAAACAATAATATCAATATTAGTATCAGCCCTTATGCTGATAAGCTGCGGCACCCCCTCATCACCCACAGCTCCATCGGGGGACAAAGCGGAAACGGTAAACACATACCGTCAGGTCACATCCGAGCGGGCGATGGAGATGATGCAGACGGAAAAGGACTACATAATTCTTGATGTCCGCACGGCGGAGGAATACTCTGAGGGGCACATTCCGAATGCGATAAATGTCCCCAACGAAAGCATCGGCACGGAGGAGATTCCCTCTCTTCCCGACAAGAATCAGCTGATTATGGTATACTGCCGAAGCGGAAGAAGAAGCAAGGAGGCTTCTCAGAAGCTCGTCGGACTCGGGTATACGAATATCGTTGAGTTCGGAGGGATTATTGACTGGAATGGGGAGACTGTGAAATGATAGAAGTAGTAGCCGCCCTCATAACAGATTCCGATAAATTTATGATATGTCAGCGTCCCGCCCACAAGGCAAGAGGTCTTCTCTGGGAATTTGTCGGCGGAAAGGTTGAGAAGGGCGAGACAAAGGAGCAGGCACTTATACGCGAATGCCGTGAGGAGCTTGACGTTACTCTGTCCGTGGGCGATGTTTTTATGGATGTCGTGCACGAATATCCCGACCTCACCATACATCTGACGGTGTTCAATGCGAAAATATCCGAGGGAATTCCCCGAAAAATCGAGCACGCCGACATCAGATGGATAACCCGAAGCGAAATCCCCGATTACGAATTCTGCCCTGCGGATGTGGAGATACTTGAGAAAATCCGCGAGGTGCTTCCGTAATTGTTATAACGGATGGGACTTCGGTCTGTATTTCATAACAAAACAAAAGCTCCGTCCGCAGACGGAGCTTTTTTCTTTGACTGTACTCTTATTTCTTATGCACAAGAGGACATTCGATAACGCAACGGTGAACAGTGGTCGGGCGGTAGGAAAGAATTCTGTCCGCCTTCTTCATTGTTTCCGCAAGGTTTTCCTCCGTGATGCTCTCGGGAACCTCAAAGTCTGAATCGGAGCCTGTGTATCTGTGACCCTCTTCTCCGCAAAGTGCGTATTTCTTTGACCAGTCGCACGCCTTTCCGTCGGTGGGAATCCACTTGTACTTAACGCCTGCGAGCTCAATGTTTACCGCGTTCTTTTCGCGCAGAGCCTTTGCAGGGCAGGACTTGATACATATATCACAGCCATCACAGCAGCTCTGTGCCTCTGTGCCCTTTGCCTTGACTACCTCATCAAGAGGAGCATCCGTCACGATTGCAATAAAGTCCTGACTGAAGCCGTGCTCGCCCGTGTAGCACATACCGTTGACGGTAAGCGCACCGAGTCCCGCTTGGGCAGCCTCAAGCTGATTACAGAATGCATCGGGAAGAAGTCCTCTGGGGGTTCCCATATCACCGCCGATGCCCGTAAGATTATATGTAGCAACAGCGTTGTAGCCCTTGCCCTGAAGATACTTTTCAATTCTGAATGCGGTGTATGCAAGCTCAAATGTCGTTTCGTACTTGGAGTACATATAAGGACCTACAGCGAATGCGGGGGGCTTGATGGTCATCTTCTGCACGATTTCGGGATAGTGAATGCCCATTATAATTACATTCTTTGCATTTGCAAGATGGTCGGATGTCTTGTAGATTTTTCTTGTGTAGCTCTTTACATCGGGCTCGAAGATGTGGAATCTGGGTGTCTTGGATGCCATATCTATTATGCCCTCTCCGCCCTTTATCGGGATGAGCTTTGTTGAGAGCTTGTCCATTCGCTCTGCGGGAACAATGGCGTAGGTTTCGCTTCCCTCGCTGTCCATAATACTGCAGAGATTTTCCGTGAGAGAAAGCTTGAGATTGTCGCAGGGCTCGTTGAGGTCGTAATATTCGTAGTTTGAGAAGGGGGCGTTTGTAAGAAGCACCTCTGTGATTGTGATTTCGTCCTCCTTTGGCTGAATTCCTGCCGCCTTGAGGTATGCGGATGTGTCAACCTCGGGACTGTTGAGTGTCTTGTAGCCGTAATCGTCAATGATTCTTGCGGCGTCAAGTCGTGCGAAGCCCGAGAAATGAGCGAGTGCTGTCTGCTCTGCGCTGATTGTTCCGTAGCTTTCGTTGCCGTAGCCGTTTCTTGCGTTTATCTTGTCGCCCTGAGCCCCGGCGGATTTCTTGCAGGAGATGGTCATAACCACAGCACCTGCGGCATATTCGTATGCCTTTTTCGCTCCGAGTGCTTCTGTTGTCTTGGTGTCAAGGAATACTACATTGTCGATGTTATAACGGCATACGAAGTCCACTACGTCATCGTAAAGCTTTCTGTGTACGGGAAGGGATGTGTCCGCAACGCTGTGCTTTCTTCTCATGGGAGCACCCGTGTGGTCACCTCCGTCGCTTCTCATACGCCTCGGAAGACAGTACTTGACACAGCAGCCCATTTCGCCGCCTCTCATACCATACTTGTCTATGTTTTCAAGGATTACCTTTTCGTCAACCACATCGGGAATCTCAAGGTCAAGGTCGAGGTCAAAATGCTCCGCCCACGCACAACGCCAGAGGTTCTTGTTTGCGAATTTGAATACCTTATCCTCTACTTCAATTGTCTTTACGCCGTCACATTCCTTGCGGTATGCGTCCGTGGGACAGTGCTTTATACATTCACCGCACATATCACAAAGCTTTTCCTCGTCATACATAGGAGTAGCACAAAGAGGAGCATTTGTGATAATTGAGATGAAGCGATTTCTCGGGCCGTATTCGGGAGACATTGTAAGCCCGTGCCATCCGAGCTGACCGAGACCTGCGCAGGTAGCCGCATAAATGTGGGAAATATCGGGAGCGAAGGTTGCGGTAAGGCTTTCAAAGGGACGATATCTCCAAATGTTGGATGCCGCAATCGGCACTGCCTCATAGCCAAGGCTGTCGAGATATCTTGCAACTCTGAAGGCTATATAGTCGAGCTTTACATTCATAACATACTGAATGGTGTACGGGCCGATTATCTGAGGATGCTCCTCGCCACCGAGCTCGATTGCCTCGTCAAGGTGGTGAATGGCACAAACAACAACGCTCTTTGCCGTGGGGAGAATTCCCTGAGGGCTCATCATAATGGGTGCGTTTTTGAATCTGGAAATGGGAGAAATACCCACGAGATCGGCACCGATATCATAGGCGCACTTTTTTACCTTTGCGGTAAGATTTCTGTTCATTTTATTCGTCCTTTCGTTTTTATCGGGAATTGTGCGGTAGTGTAAAGCCGCACTTATAACTGAATACAGTATATCACGAAGGAAAAAATTTTAAAATAGAATTTTCAACCAAAGGGTGGACTTTTATATCATTATATGTTATACTGTGCATACAAGAGCGGAGGTGTAGCTAATGCTGTATAATTTTGACAGCCTTTCCTTTCAGATACTGACCATTGACCGTTTTTTCCACAGCAAAGGACTTGTAGAGGTGCAAGCCCGTCCATATGCGGCGCTTTCTTACCGTGTGAACGGCACGGGTGATTTTACGATTGACGGCAGAAAATTTTTCATAAGCCCCGGAGATATTCTGTTCATTCCCGCGAATATGCCCTACAAGGTGGATTATTCTGTTAGCGAAAGCATAGTGGCAAACCTCAACGACTGCAACTATCCCGATGCGGAATCCTTCAGTCTGAGAAACCCCGCAGAGCTCGAGCTGTGCTTCCAGAGGCTGATGAAGGAATGGAAGGAGACTCACTCCGCCAACAGAGCGAAATCCGCCATATACGATATCCTCGAAAGGCTTGACAACGACAGCAGACAGTCCTCCGAAACGACCGTATTTGACATCTGTCTTCAATACATAGACGCTCATTATTGCGATTCCTCACTTGATATTACAAGCGTTTGCAGGGAGTGCTTTGTGAGTCCCTCAAGTCTGCACCGAGCCTTTGTCCGCTATTTCGGTATACCGCCCAAGCAGTATATAACAAAGCTCCGTATGAACAAGGCGCTGAATCTTCTTGCGGAAAACAGACATACCGTCAAGGAAATCGCATATCTTTGCGGATTCGAGGATGAAAAATATTTTTCAAGGCTGTTCAGCGGGAAATACGGGTATCCGCCATCCAAGCTGCTCGGGAATATTTCGTTGTAAGATGTATATTAACCGTAAAAGAAAAGCTCCGTCTGCAAAGGCAGACGGAGTCTTTTTATGCCAAGCTTGTGGCTTGAGCGGATTTTTAATTTCTGTTTTTCAACAGTTGTGTCGTATGGGGTGAATTCTTATTATCGGAATTATTCCGCTTTCTTTCCGAAATTGGACTTGATAGCCGAAATATCGGCTACATTCACAGAGCCGTCTTCGTTTATGTCAACAGCCTTCTTGATATCCTCGGAAACATTATCCGCAAAGCCGCGAAGTACTCTTACGAGGTCATCGATATCAACGATTCCGTCACCGCATTCGTCCTCGAAGCTTCCCTTGATGTCACCTGCGATGAGCTTGATTTCGCTTATCGAAACAGCTGTTGCCGTAACTGTCACAGCTGTCTTGAAGGTGAGGTAGCCGTTCTTTACAACCTCTGCGTAGTATGTGCCTTCGGTAAGTGTTACGTCTACGGTTACTTCTGCTGTGCTTGTTTCGCTGTTTTCAAGTGTAATTGTATTTACGAGCTCGCTCTTTGTATCGTCTTCGTAAATATAAAGCTTTGCAGGGTTAACGGGAGCTGTGCCGTCTTCTCTTGCGAATATTACCTTGATTGCGCTTGTTACCTCGGCAGGACCGTTCTCTGTCCATACCGCTGTATATGTTACAGCTTCTGTCACCGCTACGATTTCCTTGTCCCAGCTGAGAGTGTAGCCTTCCTTTGTAAGTGTGGGAACTACGGGAAGCGTACCTACAGCAACCATCGCTTCGGATACTGTTTCTCCGTCGCTTACGAATGTAACCTTCTTGGTTTCTGTGCCTTCCTCGAGGAATTCTACTGTTGTTGTGCCGCTTGCAAGAGCAACTGTGAATTCACCTGCGAGAGTTACCTCGTTGCCGTTTGCGTTATATTCGTCGACTGTATCACCGTTTGTAACTCTTACATACTTAACAGACGCATTGGGAGTAAGAGTGATGGACTTGAAGTCTGCGGAATATGCAACACTTCCGAGGTCACCGTTGTAGTTAACAACATAATCAGCACCTGTGATTTCACCAACCGTTGCCTTATCTGTGTCCGCCTTGATAACAATCTTACCTGTTACCTTGCCTGCTGTTTCCGTAATAGGTCCTACTGTACCGCCCTTGATGTCGATGTATGCGTTGCCCTCTACCTTCTTGTCAAGGTTGATTGCCTTTACATTTGCATTGTCTCTTATTTCAATGTCAAGGTTGCCCTTAAGGTAAGACTGGTTTTGTGCAACACTGATTTTGGAAAGTGTTGCATTGTCCTTAACGGTAACCTTTACATCACCGTTAACATATGTCTGTCTGCCGTCGGTCTTGGTAACCTTACCTGCAGCATAAAGAGTTCCGGTTGCGTTTTTGCCGAATATATATGTAACGTCGCCGTTTGTAAGGTTTCCGGAAGCACCTGAAGCGAATACCCACATCTTTGCATCGGTTTCGATTGTTACCGTGTTACCGTTACTTTCCGTTGTGGAATTACAGTTAGCATATACTATAAGTGTGTTGCCGGTTGTATTTTTAAAGGTATCTGTAAATGTTATGTTATTACCGTATGCAATGATTTCTTCTTCAGCTACAACCTCGGTAACAGTCATATGATCGAAGATAATATCTGTATCATGGTCTGCGACGAATTTCATGGGGGCATTGAATCTGAATGCACCGCCTGCGGATGTAAATACAACTGTACCGCCCATGGGCTCAATATCAAAGCTGTTTGCGTTACCGATATCGTGCATAAGAGCAAATACTACCTTCTTGCCCGGCGCTGTATTTTCGTTAACCATTCCCTTGAAGGTGGTTTTGTTGTTAGTATCGGCATAAATGATTTCGTAGCCCTGCGCTCTGTAAGCCGCGATATGGTCGGGCTCCCAGAATGCAGTATATGTTGCGCCGTCAGCTGTGATAGCAGAAAGCTCGGGAGTCCACTTAAGGAATACATAGCCTTCACGAACGGGAGCTGTGGGTGCTGTGGGAACCTCGCCGATTGTTGTTTCAACCGTCTTTGTTGTTTCTTCGCCCCATGCACCGCCGTTTGCATCGAATACTGCTTCGGCTGTTGTGGGAGCGTTTGCTTCCCATACTGCGGTGTATGTTGTAGATTCTGTTGCCGCAACGATTTCCTTATCCCAGCCGAGTGTGTAGCCGTCCTTTGTCCAAGCGGGTGCTGTGGGAACTGTTCCTGCAGCAACTGTCTGAGTTTCGGTTGTTTCGCCGTCTGCGAATGTGATTGTGTAAAGCTCTGTGCCTTCTGTGAGGAATTCTACTGTTGTTGTGCCGCTTGCAAGGTCAACGGAGAATTCACCTGCGAGAGTTACCTCGTCGCCATTTGCGTTATATTCGTCGACTGTATCACCGTTGGTAACCGTTACATATCTAACGGAAGCTTCGGGAGTAAGAGTGATGGACTTGAAGTCTGCGGAATATGCAACACTTCCGAGGTCACCGTTGTAGTTAACCACATAATCGGCATCTGTGATTTCACCAACCGCTGCCTTATCTGTGTTTGCCTTGATAACAGCCTTGCCCTTTACCACGCCGGATTTGAATGTGACAGTATTAACAGTACCGCCCTTGATGTCGATGCTTGCGTTACCGCCAACCTCGGCATTGATATCGATAGTTTTTACTGTTGCATTGTCCCTGATTTCGATATCAAGGTTACCTGTGAGGTAGGACTTCTGGTCTGTAATGCTGATTTTGGAAATAGTTGCGTTATCCCTAACGATAACCGTTGAATTACCGTTAAGCTCAAGCTGTGCATCGTCTGCACCTGCTCTGCCCGCAACAATAAGGGATGCATTTGCATTCTTGCCGAATACATAGTTAACATCACCGTTTGTCTTGTTTCCGCTGAATCCTGATGCACGGATTGCTATCTTGGAGGGAGTTTCAACTATGATTGTACTACCGTTACTTTCTGCGGAAGCGCTGTCGGCAAGAGCGTTCAGATAAAGCACATTGGTGTCTACGGATGTTGTTGTAAATGTTTCCGTGAATGTAATATTATTGCCAAGTCCGTTGATGCCCCTTTTACCGGTACCCTTGTCGATTGCGATTTTATCGAAGATGAAATTCGCATCCTTATCGGAATAAAGTAAAATGGACTTTGTGCCGATGTTAATATTACCGCCTGCGGATGTAATTACGATTGTACCGCCGTTGTGATTAAGATTAAGGTCACCTGTGAGAGCGATATCACTTGTAAGAGCAAATACTACCTTCTTGTCTGCCGCTGTGTTGTTCTTGACAAGATCCTTCAGGGTAGCTCCGTCTGTGTCTTCAACATAAATGATTTCGTAGCCATCTGCTTTGTAGGCCGCGATGTGGGCGAGATCATCCGCCGCGAGAGTACCATCCGCAAAAGCGGAAAAGGCACTCTGTGAAGCAAGCATTGCAGCTGCAAGTACAAGCGAGAATAATTTCTTTTTCAACATTTTTACTTTCTCCTATACAATTATTATTTTGTAACAGTATAAAGAATAAGATACAGATCGTAAAGAGTTACAGCTCCGTCGCCGTCCATATCAAGATGTGTAAGGGACTGAACGCTGTCCGCCTCGGATTTTGCAAAGACTGTAAGAAGGCTCTTATAGTCAGCCATATCGAGGACGCCGTTTTCGTCAAAGTCACCGGGGATGGGAGCATCTTCGCCCTCAATGAACTCAACCGTTGTTGTACCGCTTGAAATCTGTGCGGTAATTTCTTCACCGCCGTTTGCATTGTATTCGTTAACCGTGTCGCCGTTTGTAACCTTTACGAGCTTCACGGAAGAAACGGGAGTAAGAGTGATGGATTTGAAATCTTCAGAGTATTCAACATCACCGAGGTCACCGTTATAGTTAACTACATAGGATGCACCGGAAATTTCGCCTACCGTTGCCTTGTCTGTATTTGCCTTGACAACAGCCTTGCCCTTTACTACGCCGGATTTGAATGTGATAGTATCAACAGTACCGCTCTTGATGTCGATGCTTGCGTTACCGCCAACCTCGGCATTGATATCGATAGCTTTTACTGTTGCATTGTCCCTGATTTCGATATCAAGGTTACCTGTGAGGTAGGACTTCTGGTCTGTAATGCTGATTTTGGAAATAGTTGCGTTATCCTTAACGATAACTGTTGAATTGCCGTTAAGCTCAAGCTGTGCATCGTCTGCACCTGCTCTGCCCGCAACAATAAGGGATGCATTTGCATTCTTGCCGAATACATAGTTAACATCACCGTTTGTCTTGTTTCCGCTGAATCCGGATGCACGGATTGCTATCTTGGAGGGAGTTTCAACTATGATTGTACTGCCGTTACTTTCTGCGGAAGCACTGTCGGCAAGAGCATTCAGATAAAGCACATTGCTGTCTTCGGATGTTGTTGTAAATGTTTCGGTAAATGTGATATTATTGCCAAGTCCGTTGATACCCTTTTTACCTGTACCCTTATTAACTGCGATATTATCGAAGATGAAATTCGCATCCTTATCGGAATAAAGTAAAATGGACTTTGTGCCGATGTTAATATTACCGCCTGCGGATGTAATTACAATTGTACCGCCGTTGTGATTAAGATTAAGGTCACCTGTGAGAGCGATATCACTTGTAAGAGCAAATACTACCTTCTTGTTTGCCGATGTGTTGTCCTTGACAAGAGTCTTCAGGGTAGCTCCGTCTGTGTCTTCAACATAAATGATTTCGTAGCCGTCTGCTCTGTAAGCCGCGATGTGGGCGGGCTCCCAGATAGCTGTGTATGTTGTGGATTCTGTTGCCGCAACAATTTCCTTGTCCCAGATGAGTGTGTAGCCATCCTTTGTCCACGCGGGAGCTGTGGGAACTGTGCCCTCGACAACTGTCTGTGTTTCGGTCTGTTCGCCGTCTGTAAATGTGATTGTGTAGGATTCCTCTTCGCCCTCAATGAATTCAACCGTTGTTGTACCGCTTGAAATCTGTGCGGAGATTTCCTTACCGCCGTTTACATTGTATTCGTTAACCGTGTCACCGTTGGTAACATTTACAAAGTCAACGGAGGAAACGGGAGTAAGAGTGATGGATTTGAAGTCTGCGGAATAAGCTACCTCACCGAGATTACCGTTGTAGTTAACTGCATAATCGGCACCTGTGATGTCGCCAACCGTTGCCTTGTCTGTATTTGTATTGACAGCAATCTTGCCTGTTACCATACCTGATGTTTCCGTGATAGGTCCTACTGTACCGCCCTTGATGTCGATGAGTACATTGCCTGTAACCTTCTTGTCAAGGTTGATTTTGTTAACGGTTGCATTGTCCATAACCTCAATGTCAAGGCTGCCTTCGAGGTATGAGTTATTCTCTGCAACAGCAATTCTGCCGAGAGTTGCGCTGTCCTTAACTATAACCTTTACGTTACCCTTAAGCTCAGCCTGAGCGCCAGCCTTGCCTGCCTTACCCGCAACGAGGATATAGGAAACATTTGCATTCTTGCCGAGTACATATGTAACGTCACCTTCCGTAAGGTTTCCGCTGTAGCCCGAGCCACGGATTGCAATCTTGGAGGGAGTTTCGATTGTGATTGTATTGCCGTCGCTTACAGCGTTTCCGCCGTCATTGGAAGCATTTATATAAAGCACGTTGGAATCCGATGTGGTTGTTGTAAATGTTTCCGTAAGTGTGAGGTTGTTACCGACTGCACTTATAGATCTTTCGCCCGTGGTCTTGTTAACCGCGATATTATCGAATATGATATTGGCATCCTTATCCTTGCCGAGAACCATACTTGATGTGCCGAGGTTGATTGCACCGCCTGCGGATGTAAATACGATTGTACCGCCGTTATGAGAAATCGAGTCGGCATCCGAGCCCTTTACATCGTTCACAAGAGCAAATACAACCTTCTTGCCGGAAGCTGTGTTATTGGCAACTGCCGACTCAAGGGAGCCTGTTACATAAACAATTTCATAGCCCGCCGCTCTGTATGCCGCTACGTGTGCGGGCTCCCAGATAGCTGTATATGTTTTGGAGGATGTTGCCGGGGTAATTTCCGTATCCCAGATGAGTGTGTAGCCGTCCTTTGTCCACGCGGGAGCTACGGGAAGTGCGCCTGCATCAACCGTCTGTGTTTCGACTGTGTCACCGTCTACGAATGTGATTGTGTAGAAATCCGCATCGGTATTAAGGAACTCAACCGTTGTTGTACCGCCTACGATCGGTGCGGAGAATTCTTCATTGATTTTTGCACTGTATTCCTTAACCGTGTCGCCGTTTGTGAGCTTCACAAGATTGGTAGATGTGGTAGGAGTGATAAGCACGGATGTATAATCCTCGGAGTATTCAACAATACCGAGGTTGCCGTTGTACTTGACTGCATAGGTTGCACCTGCGATATCGCCTACTGTTGCATTTTCGATATCCGCCTTGATAACTGACTTGCCTGCTACCATATCCGAGGTTACGGTTATAGGTCCTACTGTACCGCTCTTGATGTCGATATATGCATTACCGCTGATTTTTTTGTTAAGATCGATTTTTGTTACGGTCGCATTGTCCTTGATTTCAATGTCAAGGTCGCCCTCGAGGTATGAGAGGCTCTCTGCAACGGAAATTCTGGAGAGCTTTGCGTTGTCCTTAACGATAACCTTTACATCACCGTTAAGACGAGCCTGCACGCCTTCCTTACCAACCTTACCTGCGATAAGAAGCAATGCGTTTGCATTCTTGCCGAATACATATGTAACGTCACCGTTTGTAAGGTTTCCGCTGTAGCCCGAGCCGCGGATTGTAATCTTGGAGGGAGTTTCAACTGTAATTGTATTACCGTCACTCACATCCGAGCCACCGTCGTTTGAGGCATTTATGTAAAGCGCCTGGGAGTCTTCTGTGGTTGTTGTAAATGTTTCTGTAAGTGTAAGATTATTACCTACTGCACTGATGCTTCTTTCACCTGTAGTCTTGGTAACTGCGATATTATCAAAGGTGATATCTGCATCAAGGTCTGCTCCGAGAGAAATACTCTTTGTACCGAGATTGATTGCACCGCCTGCGGATGTGATAACGAACGTACCGCCGTTGTGATTAAGTGTGGAATTGCCTGAAAATTTAATATCGTTCTTAAGAGCAAATACAACCTTCTTGTCGGGGGCGGTGTTATCGGAAATTGTAGTTCCCAATTTGTCTGTTATATAAATTATTTCATAGCCCGCCGCTCTGTATGCCGCAATGTGGTCGAGCTCCTTTACAACCGTGATTGTAAGCTCGTCCGAAACGGATGCATCGCTCTTGAGTGTAGCCTTAACCTTGATTTCGGCATTTGCTTCATCTGCACCTACGGTTACATAGCCGTATTCGTCTACGGTTGTGCTTTCGGAGGATGCGGAATCGATGCTCCATGTAACTGCATCATAGCCGAGCTCGTAGGGATAAAGACCGAGCTGTCTGCCCTCGCCCTTGAACATTTCTGTTCCCGAGGAAGCAATCTCGATTTTCTCTGCTGCTGCCTCGTAGGGATACATAACCGCCTGCTTGGGATATTCGCCGTCTACCTTAACCCAGCATAAGAGGTCATCCACGGAAACGCCGGCCTCGGAAGCGGCACTTGCTCTGTTTGCGTTGAGTGTTGCATAAAGAGTTGTCTTTGCTTCATCTTCGGTTATCCTTGTGCTGCCGCTCTTTGTATCGTAATCGGGGTCTATGAAGTAGCAGCTCTTGTTTGTACCTGAGGAAATTACACCGCCCGAGCCACCGTCTGCGCCGTACTCTACATCACCGTATACAACACAGTTGACAACCTTACCGCTGTTTGTGGGAACAATACCGCCACCGTAGTTACCGATGACTTCACAGCTTGACCAGCAGTTTACAATAACACCGGGACCGTAGTCGCCGTCAGCACTTCTGAGTGAACGGCAGATACCGCCCGAGCTGTGTGAATTCTTAACATATCCCGTTGAGCCGAGGTTCATAATTGTACCCCATGTGTACGGGAAAATACAACCGTTATTGGTTTCGAGTGCAACATTTATGGTATGTCCGTAGCCGTCGTAAGTACCGTAGAACTTAGCGTTGCTTCCCATACCGCCGTATCCGGGATAACCCGCAAGGTCAAGGTCGCAAATCTGTCTTAGGTACTTATCCTTGTACTTTTCACCGCCGATACAAGCGTTGGTGAAGGCTACAAAGTCTGCTTCGTTTCTGATAAGGTAGGGGTCTGCCTTTGTACCCGAGCCTACGGGGAATGCACTTTCATCGTCAGCAGAAATATTGAGAATAGAGCTTGAAGCAATCGCACCGTTTGCCTTACTCTTTGCAAGCACGGTAAAGGATTTGATGGTTTCGTTTTCGTCAATGTGGATTAAGCCGTTCTTGTCGATGTAAGTGCCTGAAAGATCGCTCTGAGGCTCCATTGACCAGTTGATAGCCCAGGAGTACTCAAATCTGCCGTCTACATTTACATCGAACTGATATGTGCTTCCCTTGTGAGCCGTTGCGGTTTTGGGATAAAGTCTTACACCCGTAACGAGAGGCTCTGTTTCGATGAACTTGGGAAGTGAGTCGATTGTTTCCCAGGGAATAAGAGCAACGTCCGTTCTTGCCTGTACCTTTGCAGCACCGCTTGTAAGGAGGGACGCAAGAACATCCTCGGAATCCTCGGGCTCAATTGCGAAAACATTTGTCGCTATCTGCGAAAGACCGCAGTCTGAAACATAGTATGCCGATGTATATGAGCCACCGTTGGAAAGCGGAGCGCCGCTTGCTTCCGTAACAGTACCGCCATAGTAGGTATTGATAATTTCGCCCTCATTCTTTACGGCAATACCGTTGAAGGCCGCGCCCTCGAAGTCGAGCTGTGAGTAACAGTTGATAATCTTACCTGTGGATGTTACGGTATTTGCGATGGATGCACTCTTAGCTGTAGCAGTGCTTGTGAGCTTGCCGACAACACCGAGGTTTGCGATTGTACCCGAAACGGTCGGGAAGATATAAACGGCTTTCTTGTACGTTCCGTTCCAGGTAATTGTCTTACCGTTACCGTCGTAGATGCCCGCAAATGTGAGTGCGTCGTCAAGACCGAATTCGGCTTCGTCCGTGAACTCAAGGTTTTCTACCTGCTTGAAGTATACATCCTTGTAGTCAAGGGTTGTCATACCTTTGATAATAGCCTTGAGGTCTTCGGCGCTGTTGATAAGATAAGGTGATTCGGAAGTACCTTCACCCTCCATTGTTTCGGGGATGCCTGTATTTTTGTGGTTCCAGTCCTCCTCGTCAATCATCTCTGCGGGGACATAGAACCTATCTGCGATGTGGTATGCAACCTTACCGTGCATATCAACAGCCTCACCGTCCTTGTAATAGGTGTCGGTATTTTTGAAGATGTACTTATCACCGTTGTTGAATACGAACTTTTCCGTTGCATTGTCGTAGTTACCGATTGTTGTAACATCAACGAAAAGCTCTGCGGAAGCCTCATCGAGGTCACCGCCGATAAGGTCTGCAATGTAGGGAGCGAAGCTTGTGTTGTCAACGATATAGTCGGTTCTTACGGATGAGGTGTCACCTACAACCGGAGAAAGCCCCTTCATCATTTCAACGCCTTCGGGAATATATACCCAGACGGGACAGTTTATCTTTGAGTGTCCGCCGTTGGCTGTCCATGTGAAGGTTGTGGGGTTTGTACCCGTACGGATAAGCTCGACTTCGTTTGTGAATTTATCGGGGAACTGAAGACCGCCTGTGTCGTGGTCGGGAGCACCGATAACGACTGTATCGTTTCTGCCCTTGGCAAATTCAACGGCAATTCTCCAACACTCGTCAAAGGAGAGATATTCACTTGTTGTCTGAAGAGCATCACTGTTATGTCCGCCACTGTCAACCCAGCTTGCCTCAACCATAAGGAAGAAGCCGTCGGGGTCACCGGAAAGAGCGGTAATAGCCGCCTGAGTAAGTTCAGCAAGGCTTGCTTTGTTTGCACTGTTGTAAATATCGGTGGAAACGGAGGTTGAGCTTACATTACCCCAGAGCTTATCACCGGGCTGAACGCTTGCCGCATCCTCGGGAGTCTTAATAATCTTGTATCCTCTTGCAACAGCATCGTCAATGGTAGCACCATGGAATTCGGTTACCTTGCCGTAGCCTACGCCGAGAACAACG
This sequence comes from Clostridia bacterium, assembly GCA_017560085.1. GTDB lineage: Bacteria > Bacillota > Clostridia > Oscillospirales > CAG-382 > SIG622. Next base: position 8,473 of record JAFYPA010000090.1, on the reverse strand, counting down.
TCCATTTCCTTGCTCTCAACCTGTCTGTACATATTGATATAGTCTTCTCTGCTTGTGGAGTGAGCGGTATATGATGCGGGAGTAGCATGAACCCAGTCCGCGTTTGTACATGTACCTACAGCCTTACCGAGAAGCTTTGCAACCTCAAGGATAGAAGCTCTCGGAACCTTATTGGGAGTGACACCTACGTAGCCGTTCTTGGTCTTATAGCCCGAAGAAAGCGCAGTACCGCCTGCGGCAGAGTCTGTAACCACATTATTTGCGCTTCGTGTGGTGTGGAAGCCCGCAAGGTACGGAAGGATGTTAAGACCGCCCTCTGTGGGAACGGTAGCGTTCGGGTACTTGGTTCTGTCAAAGCCGCCCGCCTTCTTAACCATATCGGCAAGGTCCATAAGTGTCGGTCCGCCGCCGTCGGGGATAAGGAAGATTACGTTCTTGATCTGAGGCTCTGCCTGTACGCTTGCGCTGTCGGACAAAGCTTCGGTAACCGCTTCTGCGGTCAGAGCTGCATCATCTGTTGCTTCGCTTGCGAAAGTAAATGTACTGAAGCTTAACACAAGGAACAACACAAGAAGAAGCGATGTGAGTTTTTTCATTTTTTGTCTCCTTTTATATTAATGAAACTTATACATAGTATATTTTATCATATCAAAAAACCACTGTCAATAGATTTGGTTACGAATAATATTCGTATTTCGGGAGGCGGAAATCCTGATTACGGTTCTCGGCTTTTATCAGCTTGCAAATTCCTTGGTACAATGTAGTGTATAGCTATGGTCTGCGCTTTACAATCTTACTGACAAGAGTGTAACATGGGTAAGCAACGAGGAGTTTGACAACGAAAATGCCGTATTCAGATTTAATTTTGATTAACCGATTATTGCGACTTTTTTGAAAATTCCATTCGAAAAAATACAAATAATCACAAAAAGCCATTTACAAAACCCGTACCTGCGTGTACAATAGAATAAAATTACGCAAAAATTATGAGGTTTATATATGAAATACATAAGTGACATCGACCGCAGCTTTATAGAAAACAAATACCACCTTCAAAGCGAGCCCTTTAACCCTCTTTCAAGGTTTGCCTACCACGGAGTGATGTGCGACTACACCGAAGGACTCGATGATAGTCAAATGCGTGCGGCTCTTTCCGAGCTTTACGAAAAAACCAGGGGCGAGGACCATGCTCTTATCAAGGCGAAGGCGTTTGCATTCGTGCTTGACAACGCAAAAATCGCCATAGACGAGCACGACTATTTCCCCTGCCTTTACAACTGGGGAAGACCTCTTGACGGAATTTTCATAAACAGATGGCAAAAGGAGCTTTTTGAATCCATTCCCGGGCTTTGCGAGGAAATAGACGACTTCAAAAGTTCGGGCATTGCGGAAATGTGGCTTGACACAAACCACGTTGTCCCCGATTGGAGGGATATACTCTCCCTCGGCTTTGCGGGACTTCTTGAGCGAGCTCAGAGCTATCACGAAAAATACCGCCTTGAAGGAAGCCTTGACGAAAAGCAGGAGGCGTTTTTCTCCTCCATTGAAATCGAATACGAGGCGATACTCCGCTTTGTAAAGAGACTTTACGACTATGCAAGCTCCCATCCCACGGAAAAATCCGAGCTTATAAAAAAGAGCCTCGACACCATATACCGCGGAAAGCCGCAGAACACCTTCGAGACTCTTATGCTTATGTATATTTATTTCCTGCTTTCCGAGTCGGTGGACAGCTTCCAGGTGCGTTCCATGGGACACGGTATCGACAGAACTCTATGGAAATATTATAAAAACGATATAAAAAACGGCACATTCACAAGGGACGAAATAAAGGGCTTTCTTGCATATTTTATGCTTCAGTTCTCCGCTATCGGAAATTACTGGGGACAGCCTATGTACCTTTGTGCAACGGATTTCGACAACAAAACCGATATATCCGAGCTTACATATGATTTCCTCGATGTATACGACGAGCTGTGCCTTTACAATCCCAAGCTTCAGTTCAAGATAACTCCCGAAACGGATAAAAAGCTTATCTGCCGTGTGCTGGATATGATAAGACACGGAAAGAACAGCTTTGTACTCTGCTGTGTACCGGGTATTACAAAATCCCTTATGAGCTCCTACGGTACAAGCCTTGAGGAAGCCCGTGACTGTGATATCAGCGGATGCAACGAAATGCACGTAAGAGCGGACGAGGCGAATATGATATCCTCCGTGGCAAATCTTTCAAAGGCAATAAGCTATGTTTTCGACAACGGATACGACACCGTACTCGGAAAGCAGATGGGACTTAAGACGGGAGATGTTTCCGACTTTACCTCCTTCGATGAATTCTACGAGGCGGTAATGAAGCAGATAACATATATCATAGACAGAATTCTTTGTATGGCAAGAAAGTACGAGCATTTCGTTGCCGAGGTAGACCCGTCGGTAATGCTGTCCGCCACCATGGAAAGAGCGCTCAAAAAGAAGGTGGACGCCTATGCCTTCGGTGTAAAGTATCCCACCTCCTCCATACTTCTCAACGCCTTTGCGACCACCGTCGATTCGGTGCTTGCAATAAAGGAGCTTGTTTTCGACAAGGGCGAGGCAACTCTTACGGATTTCAAAAATGCTCTTGACAACAACTGGGAGGGCTATGAAATCCTTCACAGAAAGGCTCTCGGAGCAAAGCTCAAATACGGCGTCAACGACAAAGAAGCGGATATGTACGCCACGGCTATGTTCAACAAGATAGCCGTATACATAACAGGTCAGAAAAACAGCCGAGGAAGCATCTACAAGACGGGCGTTCCCTCCACCACCCACTTCCTCATCCACGGAAGAACCACAAAGGCAACACCCGACGGCAGAAGAATGGGCGAGGAGCTTTCAAAGAACACCGCACCCGTTATCGGAACGGAGCGCAACGGCGTTACCGGAACGATGCTTTCCGCAATGAAGACCTCAATGTGGCTGTTCTCGGAGGCATATGTGCTTGACCTTATGCTTCATCCGTCCTCCGTGCAGGGCGATGACGGACTTGAGGCTATGTACGGGCTTGTAATGAATTATATGAAGAACGACGGCATAAGCATACAGTTCAATGTCTTTGATTCAAAGATGCTCCGTGACGCACAAAAGAATCCCGACAAGTACAAGAATCTTCAGGTAAGAGTATCGGGCTGGAATGTTCTGTGGAACAATATGTCCAAAGCCGAGCAGGATGCATATATTGTTCGCTCGGACGGACTTGGAAAATAAGCAGGGCCGACAACACGTAATTGAATAAAAAGAATGAGTCCTCGCGGGAATTTCCTCGGGGACTCTGTTGTTTGTTTGGGGATTTTAAGGTGAAATCGTGGGGGTAATGTGCATCTGCTGTATTCCAATAGTCGATGGTTAAACAGTAACTGACATTTTTGTATGCCTTGAATTCAAGTATCAGTAATGATTCATTTTCTGTAAAATATGTATCGCTATGTATTTTCACATAATTCCATGCGAAATTTGTGATTTGTTTGTGACAGTGAGGATTAAAATAAAGAGCTTGATAAAGGGAATTCCGCATGCCTTTGGGTGTGCGGATTTTTGTTTAAATAAAACTCCGCCTGCTATAAAACAGACGGAGTATTTTCATGCCTATACCTCCACAAAACTGTCACCGCATTTTGGGGGGCAGGTGGAGTTCTGTTGATGTGTAATATATTGTAGATTACAATATTATCGTTTAAACTTCACTCCTTAAACTAACCAAACAATACGGTAATTTCGTCGTGAGCCTCGTAAATGGTTCTGCCTTCGAATAACTTGGCGTGCTCAAATTCATTGACACAATCTTGTACGGTTTTCCCCTTGACACAGAAAATATTGATGCTATCCAATTCGATTGAATCAATTCGAAGCGTATATTCATTATTTTCGTAATATCCTGAAATCAGAAAACGTTTGTTGGAAAAAGTGATTTCCATTTCAGGGTTAAAATATAGAGAGTCAATAAATTCATTTAGTTTTTTTCCTTGCATCGCTATACTCCTTTCTATCAATAATTTTTCATTTCCAACCTAACATTACGGCTTCATTTAGTTAACCATAAAGTACTTCAACAGCTGACTCAACTTGATAAATATTTTTTCCGTCAAAAATACTTGCTTCCTCGAATTTTTTAATCCTCTCATCAGCCGAATTGCACTCAAGAGAAAGCAAATAATCGTGCTGTGGCTCGGAGCCATCTGTCGTATTCCAATAATCAACGGTTAAATAGTACTTGCCATTTTTTTGTGTACCTTGAATGAAATAAGTAGTATCATTGATTTTAAACTCAACTTCGTCTCCATAATAGATTTTATCCATAAATTCTGACATTCTCATTCCCACCATTATTTCAACCCCTTACTTTCGTAGTTTTATACACATTTTTTGACAAATTTCAAAACAATCAATAGGAATTCGCCTTATATCATTGACGGTAAACATATTTACAACTATTTGTTTAATCTTCTCGTATCTGGTGCCAGTTAATCTCAATGACTATCCTCCTATTTGCTTTGCGTATCAAAAAGTGCGTTGATAAGTTCTCTTTTTTGTTCGTCGGTCATAAGTGCAGCATTTCTTGCAATCAATCTTTGAATTTGTGGATAATCGTTTTTTAAGTCAGCACTTTCCTCTTTATCCAAAAGGTAATCAGAAGTCGTCTGTAATGCTGTTGCGATGTTGGCCACAATTTCTCCTCTTGGAACACGGCTGTCTTTTACGTATCGTGACATTGTTGCTTCCGTTACTCCTATAATAATTGCAAGTTCTTTTTGTGTCATTCCTTTTTTGTGTAAGAGTTCTAATATTCTCTCTCCAAATGTTTTAGACATTATAAATACCTCCGTTTTATAACTTACCATTATTATAATCGATATTACCGATTTTGTCAAGTCTTTTTTTGAAAAAAATAATATAAACCTCTCAAATTAATAAAATGCTGTTGATTTTAGATACAAAATATGATATAATGTTTTGAAATCATAGTGAAAGAAAATATTGCCTTTTTTAAAAAATGGGGTAAAATGGTGTAAACCACCGAATTTTATGCCAAAAAAGTGCTGTATATCAAGGAGATGTAAAATTTTATGAAACTCGGAATTGTGGGACTCCCCAACGTAGGAAAAAGCACCCTCTTCAACGCAATAACAAATGCAGGCGCAGAAGCTGCGAACTATCCCTTCTGTACAATCGACCCCAATGTGGGCATCGCTCTCGTTCCCGACTCAAGACTTGATGTTCTTGCTGAGATGTACAGCCCCAAGAAGTATACTCCCGCGGTTATCGAATTCGTTGATATCGCAGGTCTTGTTAAGGGTGCTTCTCAGGGTGAAGGTCTCGGTAACAAGTTCCTTTCTCACATCCGTGAGGTTGATGCTATCGTTCATGTTGTAAGATGCTTCGAAAACAGCGATATCGTTCACGTTAACGGCAAGGTTGACCCCGCTTCCGATGTTGAAACAATCAATCTTGAGCTTATTTATTCCGACATTGAAATTCTTGAACGCCGCCGCGACAGAGCTACAAAGATTCTCAAGGGCGACAAGAGCGCGCAGAAGGAAATCGACCTTATCGACAAGATAAGCGAGGTACTCAACGCAGGTAAGAGCGCAAGAATTCTCGAATACACAGAGGACGAGCTTGAAATGCTCAAGGAAATTCCGCTTCTCTCCCGCAAGCCCATCATCTATGCGGCGAACATTGACGAGGATGCCGTTGCGGACGATCCTATGAACAATCCTCACTATGTTGCACTCAAGAAGATTGCAGACGAGGAGGGCTCGGGTATTATCCAGATCTGTGCGGGCATCGAGGCTGAAATCGCACAGCTCGAGGGTGACGACAAGGCTATGTTCCTTGAGGACCTCGGACTTGAATGCTCAGGTCTTGACAGACTGGTTAAGGAATGCTACTCGCTTCTCGGTCTTATTTCCTTCCTTACCGCAGGTCCCGAAGAGGTTCGTGCGTGGACAATCACCAAGGGCACAAAGGCTCCTCAGGCGGCAGGTAAGATTCACACAGACTTCGAAAGAGGCTTCATCAGAGCCGAGGTTATTGCCTTCAACGACCTTGTTGAATGTGGCTCTACAGCGGCTGCCCGTGATAAGGGTCTTATGCGAAGCGAAGGTAAGGAATACGTCATGGTTGACGGTGACGTTGTTCTCTTCAGATTCAATGTATAAAAATTTAACATATAAAAAGCACATCGGGATAACGGCTCACCGTCATCCCGATTTTTCTGTAAATATTCCCCGACACGAGCAAATCCTGTCGGGGATTTTTTCTTTATTAAATACCGCCGTTCTCCATCATCCTTCGGAGCCCGTCCTTGGCACGAAGCACTCTCGAGCTTACCGCCGTTTCGCTGATGCCAAGCACCGAGGCGATTTCCTTTTCCCGCATTCCGAGGCGGTATTTCATAATTATGACATCCCGCTGTGCCTCGGGGAGGCTGTCTATGTAGTCGGCTGTGCGCTCTATGGTTTCCTTTCTTATGACTATCTCCTCGACATTTGCGGATTCGTCCGCTATGTCCGTATAGATTTCGTCACCGTCCGAATCAAAGGTCTTTTCCTGCGTGTGCCTCTTCTCCGTGTTGCGACGGCGAAGCAGGTCTCTTGCGGTGTTCCTTGTGTAAATTATAATCAGAAGAATAAGGTCGTCACCGGAAAGGGACATAAATTTTTCTATGTTGTTGTATATCTTGATAAAGGTGTCCTGCAGAGCATCCTCCGCATCGGAGCGGTTTTCGAGGATTCTGTTCGCGGCGGAAAGCATTCTTCCGCTGTGGGTGTTGAACATATCCTCAAGGTATTTCTGCTTGTCCGTGTCCTCTATCGTAAGTATAAATGCAAGCATTTCTCCGTTTTCCTTTCCTCCGAATTATGTCGCTTTATTCAGCCCTCACGGACAGTGCGATTTCCACCGCCCGCTCGATTGTCTTTGCACCGAAAATCGCAAAGGCACTTTTGCCGTCCTCAAAATACAGCGAAATCTCCTTGGAGCCTTCCCCCTCCGACACCGTAACATATCCAATATTTTCGCCAAGAATGACGCAGAGGTCAGAGTTTTCCGCCATTTCCCCGTCGGGCTCGTCCGTGTCACCCTCGGAATCGGGCGCGGTCAAAGGCTTCTGCGTGTAGTAGAATGTGCCGTCGTCCGTTTTGTACTCGATATTGTATAGTGCCGAGGATTTCACCAGAACATTCTCAATAGCTCCGTCGATGTGCGGCTTTGCGTATACCGTAATCCCCCGTGGGAGCTCGGCTGTTTTGTCCGTGCCGAGCACTGTCCGAGGCTCGAGCCCGAAAATCAGCTCCCGTGTGAGCCTTGCCGAGGTTATGCCGAGAAGCACAAAGAACAGCACGAGCACAGCAAGAAGCAGTATTCCGACCGTCCGAGCCTTAGCCGTGAGTCTGCCGTCGGTATAATTTTCGGGATGGCGGATTCTCTTCATTATTTTTGCAAGGAGACGGCTCGATGCTCTGCCGTTTCCGAGATTTAAAAAATCCTTGATATCCCTTTTCCCCGCATCACGGGATGAAAGAAGAAGCAACGCATCTTTCGGGTCGTTTTCCGTGATTTTAGACATAGCCGCTCCTTTCTTTTTGTGTTATTTCACCGCATTTATGGTCTTATGTACAATTTATTCGTAGATGCTCTGTGCAATCTTAACAACCGCATCGGACTCCGCCTGAGCGGAAATACTGTAGGCGAGCTTGCCGTCGTTCCACATAACCGTGCTGAATGTACCGTTTTCGCCCGTGTACACCACAAGAGCGCCGTGATATTTGCCGTTCACAAGCACCTCGATAAGCTCGGAATCCTTGGGGAATTCCTTATAAGGGTTGTCACTCAGGGGCTGAACGCTGTAGGTAAACTCGCAGGTACCGTCGAAATATGTTACCGCAACAAAGGAGCCTCCGAGATAGTGATTACTCAATCTGATATATTTTTCATCCAGCACCTCGGGAATTTTCAATTTGGGCTGAGAGCCGAGCCGCATTCCGTCCTTGATATCGTAGGAAACGGATAAAGCCTTATCGGGATGGATATCCTTTATAACAACATATTCCGTTTTAATGCCCGCCGACTCGGATTTTCTCGTTGCGACAACACCGAATGCGAGAAGGCTGACAAGAAGCGCCGCCGCAACGGCAATGGCAATTCTCCGTCTGAAGCTTATTCTCACGGATTTTCTGCTTCCGTCCTTCTTACCCGCATCTCCGATAATATCCCTTGCGGTAAAGCCAAGCTCTGCCGAATCTTCACCGCTGTTGTACTCGGCAATGTCCGATTTGCCGGCACCCTTCGATGCGGCATACAGAAGGCTGTCAAGATAATCGTTCTGATTTTTCCGTTCCATAGTTACCTCCGTTGGGATTTCTGATTATATGATATCATAATTTTTCACTTTTTGCAAGACCCTTGTATATTTTCTCCCTTTTACAGAACGAAT
>JAFYPA010000089.1 GCA_017560085.1 Clostridia bacterium | reverse complement strand
GCAGGCTGTGCTGAAACATCTTATGCAAGACTTATCACACAGCTCTTCGGTGAAAGAATGTACATCTCCAATGCTACAGGTTGTTCTTCTATCTGGGGCGGCTCTGCACCTTCTACACCTTACACAGTAAACAGAGATTCCGGCAGAGGTCCCGCATGGGGCAACTCCCTCTTCGAGGACAACGCTGAACACGGTCTCGGTATCCACCTCGGTCAGAAGACCATCAGAGAAAAGCTTATGGCTAAGGTTGCTGAAATGGCAGAATCCGAAAAGGCTTCCGCAGAATTCAAGGCAGCAGCTGAAAACTATATCGCTACAAAGAACGACGGTAAGGCAAACGAAGCAGCTACAAAGGCTCTCATCGTTGAACTTGAAAAGGCAGCAGCTGCAGGTTGTCCCACAGCTCCCGCTATCCTTGCTGAAAAGGAATACCTCGCTAAGAAGTCCGTATGGATCTTCGGTGGTGACGGTTGGGCATACGACATCGGCTTCGGCGGTCTTGACCACGTTATCGCTTCCGGCGAAGATGTAAACATCATGGTATTCGATACAGAAGTTTACTCCAACACAGGTGGACAGGCTTCCAAGGCTTCCAACCTCGGTCAGGTTGCACAGTTCGCAGCAGCAGGTAAGGCAATCGGTAAGAAGGATCTTGCTCAGATCGCTATGTCCTACGGCTATGTATACGTTGCTCAGATTGCTATGGGTGCAGATATGAACCAGACAATCAAGGCAATGCAGGAAGCAGAAGCTTACAACGGTCCCTCCATCATCATCGGCTACGCACCCTGCGAAATGCACGGTGTTAAGGGCGGTATGACTAACTGCCAGGCTGAAATGAAGAAGGCTGTAGAAGCAGGCTACTGGCAGATGTTCAGATACAACCCCGCTTCTAAGGCTGAAGGTAAGAATCCTCTTACAATCGACTCCAAGGAGCCCACAGCAAGCTACATCGACTTCATCAAGTCCGAAACACGTTACGCAAGACTTGCACAGAAGTTCCCCGAAAGAGCAGAAAAGCTCTTCGCTGATGCTGAAGTTAAGGCTAAGGAAAAGTACGAACACCTCGTTAAGCTCGCTGAACTTTACAACAAGTAATATTTAGCTGACAAACGAATAAAAATTTCCCCTGTCATTTCGGTGGCAGGGGATTTTTGTTTCCGATACGAATATAAAACTCCCGTATGACTGCACAGCCATACGGGAGAGGTTTTTATTTTAAATAAGCTTCATAACTGCCTCAGCAATAAACACCGCCACACTGGACAACGCCGCAACAGTCAGCAAGCTCTTTCCGAAGTACGCAAGAATCAACGCCGCCAGAAATCCGACCGATGCCGAAACGGGGGAGGAGGTAGCATAGAATATTCCCGGAACTGTCATCGCAGAAAGAACCGCATAGGGAATGTAATATAAAAACGATAATATGTACCTGTTTTTGATTTTCTCCTTAACAAGCACCAAGGGAACCATTCTGATAAGATAAGTGATTCCTGCCATAACAAGAAGGTAAGTGAAAAATTTCATCGCTCATCCTCCTCATTCTGCTTGATGGGGGCAACAAAAGCAAATACCGCACTTGCAACCACCGCACAGATAATAACCGAAAATCCTCCGGGTACGGAAGAAAGAACAGGCAGATACTTAAATGCACAGCTGAGTACAATCGCCGCAAGAGCACAAATCGCAACGGGATGCTCTGCCTTCGCTTTAGGCATTACTATCGCAACAAACATACCGTATACAGCAATGCCGAGAGCGCTTGTAACAGAGGCGGGAAGGATGTTGCCTGCAAGAGCACCTGTTATCGTGCCGATGCTCCAACCAATATAGGGCGGAATAATAAGACCGTACATATAGCTTCTTTCAACGTTACCGCTCTTACCCGAGGCAACACCGAAAACCTCGTCCGTGTTGACGAATGCGATTATAAATCTGTCAAACAGCCGAATACTCTTTCCGAGCTTCTGCGAAAGCGAAACCGACATAAGTGCATACCGAAGATTTATACCAATCTGCGATACCGCCATTTCAATAAGACTTCCGCCCGCGGCAATAATACCGATTCCCGCAACCTGCCCCGCACTTGTAACGTTGGTCATAGAAATCAAAAGAGCCTCAAGAGCCGAAAGTCCGCTTCCGACGGCTGAAATTCCGAAGGCAAATGCAACCGACAGATAACCGAAGCAAATCGGAAGTCCGTCAATCAGACCTTGCAGGAAAAGACTTCGTTTTTTTATATTATTCATTTTGTAAAACGCACCTTTCAATGCAGTAAAATTAAAACACAACCAAAGCAAATTATAGCATAAACGGCAAAGATTGTCAAGAAAAAGAAGGCTTTTAATCTTGACAAAGGAAAAAATTGTGGTATACTTATAATACTGATATCCCGAAGGAGAACTATATTGGATAAAATTATAGCCATAGTGATTTCGTTGCTTCTTGTTTCCTGCGTTGCAACAAAACCTGCGACCGAAGCACCAACGGAATCCACACCGCAAGCCGAGGTTCGCACCGTACCGTATACCGAGCTTTTAACCCTCACGGAAGAATATCCGCACAATACCGAATCCTTCACCCAGGGACTCTTTTTCCGGAACGGAGTACTGTACGAATCCACGGGCAGATACGGCGAGTCAAGGCTTCACAAGGGGATAGACATAAAAAGCGGACAGCCCGAAATGAGCTACACCTTCGATAATCAAACCTTTGCAGAAGGCTCCGCTGTGCTTGACGGAACACTTTATGTTCTTACCTACAAGCAAAATAAAGCATATACCTTCCACCCCGAAACCCTCGAAATGCAGAGCACGATCGAATATCCCCGCGAGGGATGGGGACTTACAACCGACGGAGAACAGCTTATAGCAAGCGACGGCACACCGACCCTTTACTTTATGGACGGCTCTCTGAATGTCCTCTCCACCGTGACCGTAACAAGAAACGGCACCCCTTTGAAAAACATAAACGAGCTTGAATACATAAACGGAGAAATCTTGGCAAACATCTGGCAAAGTGACGAAATCGTAATCATCGACCCAAAAACGGGCGAGGTTACGCAGGCAATAGATTTCAAAGACCTCTACACACCTGAAAATCCTACCGCAGACACAGTACTCAACGGAATAGCCTATAATGAGTCAAACGGTAAAATATATATTACGGGAAAGTATTGGGGTAAAATGTTTGAGCTTGAAATAAAATAAATATATAAAAGAAGAACACTATGAAGAAACTGATTTCAATTATCCTTACACTGTCAATTATTTTAACCATAGCACCCCTCCAATCCTACGCCGACACTAACTCAGCCCACTCAATCGGCATAAAATACCCTGAAATCTGCGTGGGCGTAGTAGACAGAACCGACAGAGGCACGACAGAAAGCATAACCGTCGATACCTTGCCTGTCATAAAGGTAGTCCCAAATCCGTCCTCGGAAAACAAGGGTATCCTCGCTCTTGATAACTACGGAGCGAACGTCCAGAATAAAAAAATCGACCTCGACCTGTATAAATACGTTACAATTTTCTATAAATACGAAAATGTATACGACGATGTAACCGCCCCCACAATCTATATCGCATCACACAACGGCGAAATAGTGGGCGGAGCACAGTCAAAGCATATCCGTACCGATACATACAGCGGTGGCTGGCGTTGTACCGTGGTGGAAATCCCGACTCTTAAATATCTAAACCCCGAAAATAAACATTTTCTCGACCATTTCCATGTCTATCCCTTCGGAAGAGTCAATGTGCAGAATGTTGACAAGGATATGAGAGCATACATCCACGGCATTACATTCCACACGGATATCCCCGACGAAACCGTTGTCAGCGCACCCTATATGGAGGGCTACGATGACGGAACCTTCGGTGCATCAAGATATATGACAAAGGCAGAGGTCTGCGCCGTAACAGCAAGACTTCTCGGAAACGAACAAGCCGAAGGCTTTGAAGGAACCACAAGATTTACCGATGTATCAAAAGGGAAGTGGTACTACGGCTTTGTAGCCTACTGCGAAAGCATAGGACTTTTGTCCGCCTTCGGAAATAAGCTTTCCCCCGAGGACTATATCACAGCAGATGAATTCTTCGATATCCTTCTCAAGTCCACAATAAAAGTTCCCGATTCCGCAAAAAACGGAAGCTTTACCGAAAATTTCAATGCCCTTCCTGACAAATACATAACCAGAGCTCAGGCGGCTTCCTTTATAAATGCTCTTTACGACAAGAACAAAACTTCATTCGCATCCGAGACCGAGCTGACCTTCGCCGATGCAACAAGAGAAATGTGGGCATATGAGGACATCATAACCGCAAGCAGTGCCTTCGCATATTACAGAGAAAAGAACAGCAACGAATACAAGCTTGTATATAAGGATTACACTCAAATTGAAGTTCCCCCGTCTGACGAAGAGTACGCCCTCGGAGAAAAAAAGCTTGCCGAGGTCGAAAATAGGGAAATGGTGAGAATAGTAGAAATCCAATCCACCGAAACCGATGTTGATGTCTGGGGAGCACGCTATTACTTTGCATCCAACGGTGACGATAAAAACAGCGGCAGAACCCCGGAAAACCCAAAAAGGACAATCGAAGCGCTGAAGAATCTCGAGCTTGACCCCGGTGATGCCGTATTCTTCAACAGAGGCGATACCTTCAGAGGCACATTTACCGCGGTTGAAGGCGTAACCTACTCAAGCTACGGTACGGGAGCAAAGCCTATTCTGACAGCATCTCCCGCAAACTTCGCAGGCGCATCCAACTGGGAGTCAACCGATGTTCCCAATGTATGGAAGCTCACAACACCCATTACCCACGATGTAGGTCTTGTGGTGTTCAACAACGGCGAAGCCTGGAGCGAAAAGCGAATCAAGGGACGCCCCGACTTCCTTGCGGGTGACCTATGGGATCTCGACAAGGACCTCACAATGTGGCACGACGTTAAAACTCCGACAAACGATACGGGTTATCTGTACCTCCGCTCCGACCTCGGAAACCCCGGTAAGCGCTTTGATTCCATCGAAGTTTCCCCGAGAGACCATATCATAAAAGCGACAAACGATATTCTTGTAGACAACATTTGCTTTAAATACACGGGTGCCCACGCAATAGGTGCGGGCACAATCAGGAATCTTGTCGTTCAGAACTGTGAATTCTACTTCATAGGCGGCTCCTGGTTCAGAACGGATACCTTATCGAGATACGGTAATGCAGTCGAGGTCTACGGCTCCTGTGACGGCTACATTGTGGATAATTGCTACATTACTCAGGTCTACGATGCGGGTGTAACGCATCAGTACTCTAACGGTGAGGGCTTAAATCTCACGATGAAAAATATAAAGTACACCAACAACGTAATCACCGATACGACCTATCCCGTCGAGTATTTCTTTGCTGAGCCAAACGAAGGCGTAACTCATATGATGGAAAACGTGGAAATCTCCGGCAACATCATAATGCGAACGGGCTTCGGCTTCGGCGACCAGCGTCCCGACAAAAATGCCGCAACCGCAATCAAGGGATGGAATACCTACAACGAGGCATACAATTATACCCTCAAGAACAATATTTTCGCTCTGTCGAAATACTACCTTATGGCGGTAGCCGCAGGGGATGAGGCGTGGGCTCCCGTGTGTGATTCCAACACATTCATCCAGTATTACAACGGCGAATTCGGCTCGATGCTCTACAGAACAAGCAGTAAGTATAACTCGAACATCCTCGACTTTATAAAAGAAACCTCGGGCGACAAAAACGCAAAGGCATACTTCCTGCCACCTCTTGAAACCGAATAAAGCAAAAAAGAAATCGACTTCCCAACGGAGGTCGATTTTTTATATATTCATCCCAGATGCCTTTTCTCCTTCGCAAACCTTGCGGGAGTGGTGTACGCATACCTTGTAAAAAACTTCGAGAAATGGTAAACATCGCAGAATCCGAGCTCCATAGCCGTTTCCTTAATGCTGAATTCGCCGCCGGACAAAAGCTCCCTTGCCGCCTTGATACGAAGCCTGTCACGGTATTCGGTAAGCGTCATTCCCATTTTCTCGGAAAACCTTGAACGAAGATATGAAGGACTGAGCGAGCAGAATCTTGCAATTTCCTCCGTCTTGAAGTTACGCTTGAAGTTGCCGTGGAGGAAGTCAATCGCAAGCTTTATGGCGGGGTCGTTATCGGAAAGCTCCTTGTTAGCCGTCGCACGGAATAAATCGAGATAAAACGCCATAATGCCGATTCTGCAGGACATTTCACTGTCGTATCTGCTGACACCCCATTCCTTGGCAAGAAGGTCGATTCTGGAAAATTGCTCATCCGTGCACTTGATCATCCTCGGCAAAGCTTTAGTCTTGTTTCCCGATTTAAAGTCAAGCATAAATCCGCAGGTGATGTACGAGCAGGGCTTTTCAGCGTAAAAGCGGTAGTTGTCACCCTGATTGAAGATAATAAAATCACCCTTTTTTACACAAAGCTTTTCCTCACCGACAATATCAAGCTCCGCTTCTCCGTCGGTGAATAATACAAAGCCGTCAATGGCTCTGCACCTGTTGCGAAAGTCAAATCCCGCACCCTCGTGCTTTTCCGTGCAGGTGGTAATACCGTATATATCAAAGGATAACGAGTCCCTGCTTGTCATAAAATCACCTCTCTGTACTTTTTTATTATTATATTTATTTCACAAAGAAAATGCTTTAATTACCTGTAAACCTTTTATAAACACAGTTGTTTTTTACAAAAAAATCGTGGTATTGTACATTTAAAAAGCAGAAGCAAGAGTGTAAAATAAAATCAGAAGATTATATAAATCCGAAAGGAAGATTTATTATGTTGAAATTCGAAAAAATAAAGCTTGACAGCACAAATTTAGGCCTCGGAAGTACAATTCCCGATATCCAGAAGCCCTCCGCAGTTCCGTTCTTTATCTGCGAGGATTCCATGGAGGATGGCGACGGAGCAAATTTCGGCTCGGGTATGGTTGCCTCCATTCTTCCGTACACAATGCAGAACAGCTACGACAGAAAATTCGAAATCCGTGAGTACAATGCGGCAATACTTGAAAACGAATATCTCCGTGCCGAATTCATCCCCGCACTCGGCGGAAGACTATGGTCTCTTTACGATAAAAAAATGAAGCGCGACCTTGTTTACAAAAACGATTCCCTTATATTCGCAAATCTCGCATTGCGTAACGCCTGGTTTGCGGGCGGTGTCGAATGGAATATCGGTGTCCGCGGTCATACCTATTTCACCTGCGACAATATGTTCGCAAGGAAAGTTGTGGGAAAAAAGGGCAACGACATTCTCCGTATGTACGAATACGAGGAAATCAGAGGTCTCATCTACTGCATAGAAGCAACCCTAAGGGATGAAAGGCTCCTTATCCACATCACCGTAAAGAACACAAGGAACGAGTCCACCTATATGTACTGGTGGTCAAACATCGCCGTTGAGGAAACAAAGGACACAAGAGTTTTCGTCCCCACAAACAAAACCTTCGTAACCTCCTACCGTGAGGGTGGCTACAGAATCTCCAAAATAGATGTCCCCGTAACAAGTGCGGGCGTTGATATTTCCTACGCCAGAAACTCCAAAATTGCCATCGACTATTTCTATGATATCCCCAAGCAGAACAAAAAGTGGGTGTCGGGACTTGAAGCCGACGGCAGAGGACTTCTCCAGTGCTCCGATCCGCTCCTTCAGGGCAGAAAGACCTTCCTCTGGGGCAAGGAGCCCGGCGGCTACCATTGGAACAGATGGCTCACCAACAAGAACGAAACAACCGATATGCAGACCCTCGGTAACGCCGGGAGAGAAGGAGTCCGTGACTACCTTGAAATTCAGGCGGGACTTTGCAAAACACAGTTCGAGCACTTCCTTGTGGATGCGGAAACAGAGCTTTCCTGGAACGAGGAATACTTCGGCATAGACCTCGGCTCAAACGATGGTGACTACAACGAAATCTGCGCAAAAATAGACGCAATCGTCCCCGATAAGCTGGACAATAACGCCTGGTTCGACGCGGATGAGGTTATGCCCCTCGAATACTACGGTTGCGGTAAGGGTTACCTCGAAGAAAAGCTCAGAGGCGAAAAATTCCATCCTCTTTGCGAATTTCCCGAAGAAAGCATCGGCGAAAACGAAAAATACTATCTCGACATCCTCGACGGCAAAGAAAGCCTCGGTAACGACAAAACGGCATTTATCTACAACAAAATGTGGCAGACCGTCATAGAAGGTAAAACGGAGAAAACCTATTTCGACTACTACATCCTCGGCGTAAACGCATACGCAAACCTCGACTACGAAAAGTCCTTTGAATACCTCACAAAATCGGTGGAGGCTAAAAAGGAATACTATAATCTCGCTGCCCTCGGACTTCTCTGCATAAACGTCCGCGAGGAATTCGAAAAGGGTTATGCCTTCATTTTTGATGCCGTAAAGCACAATCCCACGTACATTCCTCTTGCAATAAAGTTCGGCGAAGCCGCAATCAAGTGCGAGCATTATAACGACTTTATTGACTTCTACAATTCCTGCGAAGCCGTAATGAAATCAAACGGCAGAATGAAAATGTACGTCGGTCAGTGCCTTGTCTGTGCCGACAGATACGAGGAAGCAAAGACCTACATAAACAAGGACCTCATAGTTGAGGACGTGCGCGAGGGCGAATACGCAATCTCAAACATCTGGGTAATGCTCTATAAAAAGGAGCTTGCCGCAAAGCGAGGCGTCGCAGAATCTGAAATTTCCGACAAGGAAGTCCTTGCCGAATACCCGATTCCCTATGCGATAGACTTCAGAATGCATTGACAGGAGCAAAAAAATGATAATCGACACAAATTTCATTGATGTAAAAAAGAACGGGGACGAATGTAAGATTTCTCTGTGGAACAGAGATTATACAATAGGTCACGGCGGAGCAATCTTTTCATCCATTATCTCAGACGGCAAGGAAATCCTCGCAAGACCCGCAACGGTAAACGCAATCTCGGAAGGTGAAAAAATAGCCTTCGGAAAAACGCTGTCCTTTGTAGTTGCGGATGAGAATACCGAACGAAAAACGATTGTCTGCACCTTTGAGTCCGACTCTGCCGTTGTAAATATCTGCCATATCATAGAGGAGGACGGCTGCGACGACATCACCGTTTCCGTAATGCCGAGAGGCAGAAGCGTTGCTCAGGTTTTCGGCCTTGCACCGCTCCGTACCGATTTATTCAATATCGATAAGCTTTACATAGACTTCCCGATAAAAAAGTCCGTTGCCGAATTTTATCATACGTTTCCCTTTGGCGGTCTTATCGGTAATACAAAAGATATCCCAAATACCAACCTCGACTACGCAGGCGCGATTCCCGAAGGTGGCTTTCATTGTGCCTTCAAGGAGCAGATTTTCCTCGGCGGAAGAAGCTGTGGTCTCGGACTTTTCTTTTCGGATAATTCCGTGTGGAATAACATCGACAAAACAAACGCAGTTCAGATTATCGAGGAAGAGGACTGCTTTGTAATAAGGCTGAATATTCTCGACGAAGCCCCCGAAGCGTGGCAGTATAAGGGAACCGACAACCAATACTCAATCGACCTTGACCCGTTCAGAGTCAGATTCGGAATGCTTGTAACCCCCGTAAAGCCTTATCCCAAAAGAGATTTTTACCAAAGAAGCCTCCACATAGATTGCTTCAAGAAAATCTTCTGCAATTACGATGAATTCCTCAGCGGTAAAATGAACGCAGACGGCACGCCTGTTGTCGGCGAGCTTTCCGAAATAGGCTTTGACAGAATAAAACGCCTTGGTGTTAAGGTGCTGTACCTTCACGAAAAGTGGAACGACATACAGAATTCACCCATCCTTACCGAGGACACCGTAAAGAGAATAAAATACATAATTTCCGAATGCCACAAGCGTGACATCAAGGTGATTCCGTACTTCGGCTATGAGCTTTCCACCCTTTCACCCATATGGGCAAAATACGGCGATGACCTTACAAGACTGGACAGCAAAATCAAGCACGGTCATTGGTACAGATACCCCTATCAGCGAGACAGATTCGTATGTATGGCAAGCATATGGCCCGACATCCTCTATAACGGCATAACAAAGCTTTACGACGAGCTTGGCTTTGACGGACTTTACTTTGATACCACAACCTCACCCAGAGCCTGCAAAAACGAAAAGCACGGATGCGGTTACCGTGATAAGGACGGTAATCTTCAGCCGACCTATCCCGTGTGGCAGATAAGGGAATTTATAAAAAAGACCTATGCCTTTGTAAAGAGCAGGGGAGGCACAATGAACGTCCATTCCTTCGGTTCCTTCAATCTCCCGTCACTTGCATTCTGCGATTCTCTGTGGGAGGGCGAAACCTTCCAGTCGCTTCTTCTCAAGGGTAAGCTCTTTGAAATGCCCGAAATGCTTATGCGCGCACAGTTCACGGGAGTCGATACGGGAATACCCGTATATTCGCTCTGCTATTCCAACGAGCCTGTGTGGACATTTAAAAGCGCATCCTCAATAGCACTTCTCCACGGCTCTGTACCGAAGCCCGTAGACATCGGCGAGCCTCTTGAGCTTATGTCGAAAATCTGGGACGCCCTGGATGCCTTTCCTCTTGAAGACTCCGAATGGAAGCCGTACTTCGAGCCTTGCGACAAAATTTCCTGCAATAACCCCGAGGTGAAAATCTCCGTATGGGAGTCTGAGGATAAAATCCTCGCGGTATGTGCTTCAACCTACACAGCCTTCAAGGACACGGTTACAATTACAAGCAAATACCCGAATATCAGAAACGCCCTCAGCGGTGAACAGCTCTCCACGGACGGCAAAATCACAACAGACCTTTGCGGATTTGACTTTGTTCTTCTTGAGTGTACAAAATAAAAAAACGGCGGTGTATCTTACGATGCATCGCCGAAGCTTTATATTCAATTAAAATCAGATTCCGATATTAGCAAGCCCGCCTTCGCCTGTTTCCTTGTACTGTCTCGCAATATCTCTTCCTGTTTCCTTCATAGCCTTGATAACCGTATCAAGCGAAATCTTTCTTGTGTCGGAAAGAAAGCTTGCAAGGCTGACCGCATTTATCGCACGCATCGCCGCAACCGCATTTCTTTCAATGCAGGGAATCTGAACGAGTCCGCAGATAGGGTCGCAGGTAAGACCGAGATGATGCTCAATTGCAATTTCTGCGGCGTACTCAATCTTGTCAAGGTTAAGCCCGAAAAGCTCACCGAGAGCCGCGGCAGCCATTGCGCAGGCAGTACCTATTTCCGCCTGACAGCCGTGAAGCGCACCGGATATAGAAGCGTTTGTCTTTATAAGATTCCCGATAATCCCCGCCGTTTCAAGAGCACGGATAATCTGAACATCACTGTAGCCGTTCTTCTGCTGTTGATAGTAAAGACACGCAGGAACAACCCCCGAGGCTCCGCAGGTGGGTGCTGTTACAACCTTGCCGCAGGAGGCATTCTGCTCACTTACCGCAAAGGCGTAGGAGCACACGATTCTGTTAACCCTTGTCTCCGCACTTTCGTCAATGTGCTGTGAATTGAAAAGAGTCTTTGCCTTCTTGACAACTCCGAGACCGCCCGGAAGCACACCCTCATCCTCAAGACCTCTGTTGATGGAGTCCTTCATTGTTTCCCATATGCTCTCCATATGAGATGCAAAGCCCTCACCCTCACGCATTTCCGCGTATTGCCAGAGACGAAGCTTGTTCTTTCTGCAAATCTCCGCTATCTCGCTGAAGCTTGTTTCCTTGTATATAAGAGGAGGCGTGGGATTTATAAAATTCTCAAACACAATGCTACCGCCACCGACACTCATAATTCTTGCACTGTCAATTTTTCTGCCGTTTTTAAGAGCGGTAATATCCATAGTATTCGGATGAGGAAGGGAAACCATAGGAACCGTAGTATCAAATTCAATGTCAACCTTCTTGGGTGCAAGAGTTTTCTTGATAACAAAATCCGTACCGTGACCCTTACCCGTTTTCGCAAGCGACCCGTAAAGAATAACCTTGAAGGAATCTGCGTTGTCGTTACGCTTCGCAAAAATTCCGCAAGCCTTCTCGGGACCCATTGTATGCGAGCTTGAAGGACCCGCACCCGTCTTGTAAAGCTCCGCAAGAGACTCCATTCCGAGAGGCTTTACATCGTTCTTCTTCTCGTTGTCCTCCTTCGCCTTTTCAAAGAAATATTCCAGAGGCACAGAGAAAACCTCCGCAATTCGGATAAGATTCTCCGTAGAAGGGTAGGAAAGACCGCTCTCCCACTTGGAAACCGCTCTGTTGCTGATGCCAAGCTTCTTTGCAAGCTCCCTCTGGGAAATGCCGTTGTCAATTCGTATGGACTTAATTTTTTCGGAAACCGTATTTATCATAGCAAAATCTCCCGATTGAATGTATAATTACAGCATTATTATAACATTCTTTGTGTAAACAATCGTGGCATAAATTAAAATAATTTGCAAAATATGTCAACTATCGGTTCAATTTCCTCCTCTTTCAAAATTCCGCTTGCTTTTTTGCGGAAAATAATGTATACTGAATCCGAGGAGTGATAACATGATATACACCGTAACCTTCAATCCCGCGCTTGACTATATAATGCACGCGGATAACATAAGCATAGGCGAAACCAACAGAAGCATCTCCGAGGAAATATATATCGGCGGAAAAGGAATAAATGTCTCTCTCGTACTTCACGAGCTCGGCACTGAATCTACCGCCCTTGGCTTTGTCGCAGGCTTCACGGGCGAGGAAGTCGTAAACCACCTGACCGAAAAGGGAGTACTGTGCGATTTCGTAAGGCTTCCGCACGGAAACACAAGAATAAACGTAAAGCTTAAAGGAAACGCTGAAACGGAAATCAACGGCAAAGGTCCCGATATCCCCGAAAAGGAATACTCTGCCTTCCGCGAAAAAATCAAAGCCCTTTCCGACGGTGACACAATAATCCTTGCAGGAAGCATCCCCGGAAGCCTCCCGAATACCGTGTATGCCGATCTCCTCGCTATGCTCTCCGATAAGAATATAAACACTGTTGTCGATGCAAGCGGAAAGCTACTTCTCAATGTCCTTGAATATAAGCCCTTCCTTGTAAAGCCCAACACCGCAGAGCTTTCCGAAATGTTCGGCGTAAAAATCGAAACCGAGGAAGAAATAATTCACTACGCCGAAAGACTTCGCAAAATGGGCGCAAGAAACGTCCTCGTATCAAGAGCGGCGGACGGTGCAATCCTCCTTTCCGAGGACGGCAATATCCACAGAATCAAAGCCGCAGTTGGCAAAGCCGTAAACTCAGTCGGAGCGGGGGACTCAATGGTCGCAGGCTTTGTATCGGGATATATGGAAGCAGGTGACTACGCCCACGCCCTGAAGCTCGGTACGGCGTGCGGAGCGGCAACAGCCTTTTCATCCGACCTTGCCAAAAGAAGCTTCATTGACGAAATTTTTGCCTCACTCTGAATTTAATTGCAATATTACACAATAGCCAAGGCTAATTCCATCAATATTTGTCAAATCTCCAAAAAACTAAATTATTTCTCAAAACCTCTTGACAAACGGAAGAAAATGTGATATTATATATCAGTACTCAACGAGTGCAAATGCGTTACTAGCTCAGCTGGATAGAGTAACTGGCTACGAACCAGTAGGTCGGGGGTTCGAGTCCCTCGTGACGCGCCATAAAGAATCCCATCGTAAGATGGGATTTTTTGTTTTATATGGATTTATTTTAAAATCGGAGGATGCTATGCTGAAATCAAACTTCAAAAATAAATTCGGAATGTTTATTCATTGGGGACTTTATTCTCTTGTGGAAAAGCACGAGCAGGCTCTTGCAAGATACGATATGAGCTGTGAAGAGTACGAAAAGCTCGCAGAAATATTCAATCCCGTAAAATACGACCCCGAAAAATGGGTTCTTCTTGCCAAAAAATGCGGAATGAAATACATATGCTTTACCGCCAAGCACCACGACGGCTTCTGTATGTGGGACACCAAGCAAACAGACTACAATATAATGAACACCCCCTACGGCAAGGATACCCTCAAAATGCTTGCCGATGCCTGCGAAAAGCACGGAATGTTACTTTCTGTTTACTACAGTAACCCCGACTGGCATCATAAATACGGCTACAATCCCGAATCGACCCATCAGTGGAAGGCAAAATACCCCGATGTGTGCGACACAGAAAAATACAGAGAATTCGTCAAAGCACAGGTAAGAGAGCTTCTGACGGGCTACGGCAAAATATACAGCTTCTTCTGGGATATACCTCCGAAAATCGAGGATGCATCACTTAACGCACTTGTAAGAGAGCTTCAGCCCGGAATAATCATAAACGACAGAGGCTGGAGCGAGGGCGATTTCTCCACTCCCGAAAGACGAAGCGCCGACTCCGAGGGAAAGCATTACGAGTATATGACGGAGGCCTGCAACTCCGTAGGACAGCAAAGCTGGGGCTACAGAAGAGGTGAGGACTTTTTCTCGAAGCGTTTTCTCTGCTGTTCAATAAACAAATATATGGCGTTGGGCGCAAGCTACCTTCTAAACGTAGGCCCCGATGCAAACGGAGAAATATCGGGAAAATACGAAAAGAAGCTTCTTTCTGTCGGAGATTGGTATAACCGCACGGAAGGATGCCTTGAGGGGGGAGCGGAGGACGACCGCAATTATTCCGTCGAAGGCAATAAATACTTCACCTCAAAAAAGAACGGCAAAACCTATCTCCATTTTTACGACGGTCTTGTTTCTGATGCTATTGTTATGAGAAATTTCCCTTGCCTTCCGAAAAAAGTTCGCCTTCTTAACAGCGGCAAGGAGCTTTCCTTTACGGCGGAATACCTTCCCGAAATGTTCACGGGTAATGCGGACAGCATAAACGGAAGAAGTCTGCATATAATAGGCTTTGATTCGGATGATTACGCCGATGAGCCGATAATCGCCGAAATCGAATGGGCGGAGTAATTCCGTATTGCTTTTTACAATTTGTGCATTGAAATTTATCTCAATAATTGATATAATCCATTTAATGTAAAAGGTTGTAATATAAACTTTGCCCTTTAATGTCGGCAGGCTTCGCAAAGGGGCTTGCCGTTTTTTAAGATATACCGAAACAGTAAGGAGAACACAAAATGAAGAAGAATATGAAGCTTTCAACCACAACGGAGCCCTTCTTTCAGCTTTTCGGCTACGAGGAAGGAATAAGAACTCTTGCGGAAATAGGCTATGATGCCCTCGATATGAACCTCATCACCTGCATCTATAACGATGAATTTTCCGACTCCAACCTTGAAGCAACCTGCGCGATGCTTCTTAAAACCGCAAAGGAATGCGGCATATACTTCAATCAGGCACACGCACCCTTCCCGTCGTACAGATTTATGGCGGATAAGGAAAAGATGGACGAATACAACGAAAAGGTGTATCCCAAGCTTATAAATTCCATCAAAGCCGCAGGTATTCTCGGAGCGGAGCAGATAATCGTTCACCCCATAGATGTTCCCGATAAGAGCATCCAGAAGGAATTCAACCTTGAGTTTTACAATAAGCTCGTGCCTTATTGCCGTGAATATAACATAAAGGTGGCACTTGAAAATATGTGGGGACACAGCCAGGTGGATACAAACAAAATAGTTCCCAACGTGTGCAGTCTCGGACGCGACCTCGGTGACTATTACGATGCTCTTGACCCTAAGTACTTCACCGTCTGCCTTGATGTGGGACATTGCGGTCTTGTGGGCGAATCCGCAGACAACGCAATCCGTGCACTGGGCTCAAGACTCCACGCACTCCATGTTCACGATAACGACCATGTAAGAGACCTTCACACAATTCCTTATATGGGCAGAATGGACTGGGATGCCATAACAAAGGCGCTTGCAGACGTAGACTACGACGGCGACTTTACCTATGAGGTCTGCGGTGCATATACCAACCCCTACAAGAATGATAAGATTCTTATGAGAAAAGCCTTCGAGCTTATGGAGGTAACAGGCAGAAATCTTATCTCCAAAATTTACGAGGCAAAAGCGCAGTAATGGTAATAACAATCCTTGAGGACAACGCCCTTATAATGGAGGAAGTAAAGAGAATGGTCTGTGAGCTTCGCCCCGAGGCTACGGTATACACCTACGGGAAAATAGGGGAGCTTTCACCCGCCAATCTCTTTGCAACGGATATAATAATTTCCGATATCTGCCTCGGTGACGGCGATGCCATAGAAACCCTCGGTGCGCTTCAGCAGAAGAACGACAAGCTGAAAATCATATATATGACAGGCTTTGTGCAGAACGCAACCCGAATATTCAAATCTAATCCCAGCCATTTCCTCGTAAAGCCCTTTGAAGCATCCGCACTTCTTGAGGCAATAGAAAAATGCGAGAACGAAATCGCCTCGGAGAACGACGATATGCTTTTTCTGCCCTGCAACGGCGGTAATATCTGCATCAGAAAAAAGCGAATCAAGTATATCGAAAGCAATGGCAGAAAGCTGAAAATATACAAAACGGACGGAGTAACCGAATGCTACGGAAGACTTGACGAGCTTGAAGATCAGCTCGGTGAAACCTTCCTTCGTTGCCATAAAAGCTATATTGTGAATATGGTATACATCAAAACCTTTATCGGCGCGAAAATCGAGCTTGTAACGGGAGAAGAGCTGTCAGTCAGCCGCTCCTGTGCCGCAGGTGCCCGCGATGCCCATACCGTATTTCTCGGAGGTCTACTGAAATGAATCCTTTTTATGACATACTGATTCATCTGTTTAACGGATTTACCTCAATCGTATATTTCACGGGCGTAATGAGCGTAAAGCGAAAGGCAAGATGGGTAAACGAAGTGGGACTTGTTCTTACCGTCGTCCTGATTGCTCTGGTTTCCCATATTTTCAGATACACACCGCCCATAAGATTTTTCAGCGTTCTTTCCGTAATGCTTATTTCCGCATTTGCATTCTTTGAAACGGGAATTGCCAACAAAATCCGTACCGTGTTTGAAAACATAATGATGGCAATGGTGGGAGAGGGCTTCGGTCTTATTGTATGCGTTCTCGTTGATGATGCGGGCTTTAACATAATGGAATACGATACCCCGGAAAGAGCGGTAATGAGCCTTGTTCTTGCCGTATTTGTCGCAGGCATAGTGCCCGTCGGAATTATGCTTCGCCGAAAAACCAAGGTGCGTGCACTCTGGCGTGTTGCCGTTGTCCAGGCGGTTATTATGATAACGCAGATTTCAATGATAATGCTTGCCTATTTCAATTCGGGAAATCCCTCGAGGGAAATGGTGTACATTATTTCCATAATCCAGATTCCCGGAATAATACTCAGCCTTTTCTGCACAAGAGCAATCCTCTCCGTAACAAAGCTTGAGATTGACGAAAGAGAAAAGGAATTCGAAAATACCAAGGCGGATATGGAGTACGACTACTATAAGCTTGCCCTCAAAAACAACGAAATGCTTTCCGTGCTCCGCCACGATATAGGCAATACTCTTCAGGCGGCAATGACGCTTATTCACAACGGAGATATCCAGAAGGGCAAGGAGCTTCTTTCGGATATTGACAGAGTAAACAAATCCACAACTCCCGTCGCAGTGTGCGATAACGATATAGTAAACGTAATAGCGGCACTTAGGAATGAGGATATGAAAACCCACGGCATAAGCTTTACCGTAAACGTAAAATGCGAGCTGTGTAATTTCCCCGCCTCCGACAGAGAGCTTACAAGCGTGCTTTCAAACCTTCTTGACAACGCAAGGGACGCGTGCCTTAAATGCAAGGAGGAAAAGAAGGTCGAGCTTACATTCGGAATGCAGCAGGGCTTCTACATTATAAAGGTGGAAAACACCTGCAACCTTGACGAGCTTTACATCCCAGAAAATGTAGCCAAGGCAACCACCACCAAGGAGGACAAGGAGAAGCACGGTATAGGACTTCGCTCCGTTTACGAAACAAGCAAAAAGCATCTCGGTAATTTCAGCATATATCAGAAGGACGGCAATGTTATCTCGGTTGTAACCTTTGCAGAAAAAACAGCATAAAAATCGGACTGTCGTGAAGCATTACGACAGTCCTTTTTCTTTATCCGTAAAAGGAGGATATATCCTTTTTCAGCTGTGAAATAATCTTTTTCTCAAGCCTTGATATGTATGACTGCGAAATCCCAAGCGAATCCGCAACCTCCTTCTGAGTCATTTCCCGTCCGCCCGTAAAGAATCCGAAGCGCATAAGAATAATTCTTCTGTCACGCTCACAAAGCCTTTCCACGGCACTGTAAATGCATTGCTTTTCCTCTGCCTGCTCAATACCCTTGTGAATTTCATCCTTGTCCGTGCCCAGTATATCCGAAAGTAAAAGCTCGTTGCCGTCCCAGTCAACGTTCAGAGGCTCGTCAAGTGAAACCTCAGCCTTCTGCGAGGCGGTCTTTCGTATAAACATAAGAATCTCGTTTTCAATACACCTTGAGGCATAGGTCGCAAGCTTTATATTCTTGTCCGAGCGGAAGGTACTTATAGCCTTCATAAGTCCTATTGTGCCTATGGAAATCAGATCCTCAATGCCTATTTTGGTGTTTTCAAATCTCTTTGCTATATATACCACAAGACGAAGATTGCGCTCGACAAGAGTGTTCTTTATCTGTGCATCCTTCTCCTCACTCTCACCGAGCTGTGCCACAAGCTCAGCCTCCTCCGAGGCACTGAGCGGTGCGGGAAGCACCTCTGGACCGCCTATGTAGTGTATCTCGTTGTCCCTGAAAAACAGCAAAGACAGAAGCCTTGCCATAAAAGACCTGCATTTCCCGATGCTCTGTGACCCTTGAA
This sequence comes from Clostridia bacterium, assembly GCA_017560085.1. Lineage (GTDB taxonomy): Bacteria > Bacillota > Clostridia > Oscillospirales > CAG-382 > SIG622. The sequence continues at coordinate 110,611 of JAFYPA010000089.1, read as the reverse complement.
TACTTTTGATACTCATAAAATCCCTCTTTTCATAATCGTAATATTTTAAATTCAGACAGTCCCAATAAGACTCTGCGGAATTATTCCGTCCCTGCCGAAAAAGGAGTTGTCGTGCGTGTCGATTGCAACAATGCAGTCGGCTTTTATTTTTTTGCCTCCCGTGTGAATGTAAAGGCTATTCGGAATAAACGCATAAAGAAGCGATGTTCCCGAAACGGTTTTCAGCGGAATAACCCTCGGCTTTATATGAGAGTATTCACTCTGTGTTATCGTCTCATCAAATCCCGCACTGACCGCCCGTATAAGCTCCTTGTCAAGAGCGCTTCCCGATATCACCGCCACAGGCTTTGCCGAAAACGGATCGCGGGCAACATTTCCCGAGTCCACAAGAAGATTAAGACTGTACGACCTTATCCCGTCAAACAGCTCTGCCTTCACCTGATTCTCACGGTGCTTAATACCGCTTCTGCACAGCGAGGAGCATAACATATATATAATAAAAACACCGCCAAGTAAAAGCAGGGAAAGAGAAAATCCGAGCGAGGGCGCAGAGCCGCTTCCAAAAAGAGATACAAAAGAAATCATTGCGTACATACCTCCGTAAAGTAAAACAGATGAAAGATAAAAGTAAAATACAAGCCCGGCAAATGCCCGTATGCGCCTTTTCCCGAAGGCAACAAAGCACATAATTACAGGAGTTATGCAAACGGCAAGAACGGATATTATACCGTTTTCTCCGATACATACCGTGCAAGTCCCTACGAGTGCACCGATAAGGGCTGAAAGCAAAAATCTTCCGAGCCTCGGAGCTGCTCCCGAAAAAAGAGAGGTCAAAAGAAGTATCAGAAAATCTGCGGTTAAATTTATAAGAAGCAACAAATCGGCATAAATAATTTCTGTCATGCTGTCCTCCTTTCCATATGTGTATTATACAGCGTGACAATGAAAAAATATGTCGCAAACAAGCGAAGGAAATATTTTATTCCGCACACAAGGACGGAATATTTCCGCCCGTCCCGTCATATTGTTACATAACACTAAACGAAAGGAAAGTGAGACAATGACAGACGGATATTTTGTTGTCAGAACGGGAATATACAACGACGCAAGTCCCATATCCGGCGCAAGAATATACATACGAAAAAGCCGTGACGAAGCCTTGTCGGGACAGTATAACCCCGAAACCGACGTTTCCGAGAAAAGCTACGATTACTATACCGTCACAGACGAAAACGGCAAAAGCAGCCCCATACGGCTTGATGCTCCCAGTGTTGAATATTCCTTCGGAGAGGGGAGTGCGGATAAAGCCTATTCAAGGTTTGATGTGCTTGTTGAGGCATCGGATTTTGTACCTGTGTTCGTAAGGGGCGTACAGATTTTCCCGAACCTTCAGAGCGAGCTTCCCATAAATCTTGAGCCCTATGTCAGCACATTCCCGAGAAATTTCGTTCAGAGCTACAGCATTCCGCAGAATGCGGCGGTAAGCACTCCCGAGAGAACACCCGAATATTCGGGAAGCACTATTACACCCGATGTTCTTTCCGAGGTTGTTATTCCATCCACAATAGTCGTACACCTCGGTACACCGTCCGATACTACAGCACAGAATGTCACCGTGCCCTTTACCGACTATGTGAAAAACGTCGCCTCCTCGGAAATTTTCCCGACCTGGAATGAGGAAGCAATCCGAGCGAATATCTACGCACAGATTTCTCTCGCCCTGAACAGAATCTACACCGAATGGTATGCCGCAAGAGGGTATCCCTTTCAGATAACCAACAGCACACAGTTCGATCAGGCATTTGTCAACGGCAGAAATATCTATGATAATATCAGCAGAATCGTTGACGAAATCTTCAATACCTATCTTCGGAAGGACGGCAATTACGAGCCATTTTTCGCTCAGTATTGCGACGGCATCAGAACAACCTGCAACGGAATGTCACAGTGGGGCTCGCAAAGCCTTGCGGAAAGGGGATATACCGCAACGGAGATTCTGAAAAACTACTACGGCGATACAATTGAGCTTGCCACAACGGACAATATCCGTGACGCACCCGTATCATATCCGGGCACACCGCTTCGCCTCGGGAGCGTTGGCAGAGACGTTCTTGAAATGCAGATTCAGCTTGACAGAATAAGAGAGGACTATCCGCTCATTCCCGAAATAACACGGCTCAACGGAAGATTCGGAAGCGAAACTGAATCCGCCGTGCGTGTCTTTCAGGATATATTCGACCTTTCCACCGACGGCATAGTGGGGAAGGCGACCTGGTATAAAATCTCAAGAATATACTCCGCCGTAACAAGACTCGGCGAAATAACCTCCGAGGGAACGGAAACCTTCATCCCCGAAAATCCTCCCGATGAGGTGCTCTATAAGGGCTCCTCGGGAGATAACGTAAGACTCGTACAGTTTATACTTGAATACCTTTCCTTCTTCTACCCGACAATCCCCGTCCCGACAGTTGACGGATACTTCGGAAGCGGTACCGAAGGCTCGGTCATCGGCTTTCAGAAAACCTTCGGACTTGAGGCGGACGGCAAGGTGGGAGAGACAACATGGGACGCACTTTATGCCGTTTCGGGAGAAATAAACAGAGCAATAAAAGGAACCGGCGACGAACAAAAATATCCCGGCACACCGCTTAGGGTCGGTGATTCGGGCAGAGGAGTTGAGCTTATGAAAATATATTATAACAAAATAGCAGCCTACTACGGTGAGCTACCTACCGTTACCGTAAACGACATATTCGACAGTGAATTTGAGTCTGCAATAAAGGACTTCCAGCAAAGATATAACCTCGATCCCGACGGCATTATCGGTGCTCTTACATGGACAAGGATTGTGGAAATAGCAAACTTTATAGACAACACGGAGCGAAGACAGTCCGAAAGAGCTGAGCTTCCCGCCTTTGCAGATTCCGTCCCATCGGTGGAATATCCGGGAGTTACTCTTAAAAGGGGAAGCAACGGCAGACATGTCAAATACATCCAGAACGCACTGAATGTCATAAGCAAAAGAAACGGCAAAGGAGCATACCTCCCCGTGAACGGCGAATTCGATTCGGAAACCGAGCTTGCCGTAATGTCATATCAAAAATCAAAGGGGCTTGCAAGAAGCGGAGCCGTAGATAAAGCACTCTGGAACAGACTTATCTGCGAGGCAGACTCGGACAACGGATTATGCTTGTAAGTACAGAGAACACCGCAAGACCTGAATTCCTAACAAAGCTCCTTTGTGACCTTCCACGGAAATACACATATGCTTATTCTCTGCTTTCCGAAGCGGAAAAGCAAAGCCTTTCCGAAATACGAATCCGAGCGGAATGCCCCTGCTCCTTTACCTGTAAGGGCGTCAATGTCCCTATGAGAGACGGCGAAGGAAAAATTATAAAAGCCACAGTGAGCGAAATAGAAGAAATTCTCGAGGAGCTTTGCGACGGCTCGGTTTACGCCTACGCACGGCAGATGAAGGAGGGCTACATTCCGTACAACGGCACAAGAATCGGCATAGGCGGTACGGGATGCGGCGGACTTGAGGGACTTCGCAATATTACCTCTCTGTCCGTAAGAATTCCGATTTTCAGAGAAGATGCCGCCGATAAAGCTCTCTCTTATATAAAAGAAAAGGGACTTCCCGATTCAATGGGAATTATAGCGGTGTCACCGCCAAATATGGGTAAAACAACCTTTCTCAGAGCCCTCGCAAGGGGACTTTCGGAATCCTGCGGACTTGGAGTAAGAGTCTGCCTTCTTGACGAGCGGGGAGAGCTTGCCGACACCGGTATGACCCGTGACTGCCTGTGCGATGTTCTTTCGGGAATCCCTAAAACAACAGCCATTGAAATGGCAATACGTTCACTGTCACCGCAGGTAATTGTCCTTGACGAAATAGGAAGCAACCGCGAAGCCGAGCTTCTCGAATCTGCATTTTCGGGTGGTGTTTACGTTGCCGCCTCAATCCACGGAAACGGAATTTCCGATGTGCTTCGTTACAGTGCTCTCGACCGTGCACTGAAGCACGGAATAATCAAAACCGCATACCTTCTGAAGGGACCCGAGCACGGCTGGGGCGGGGATATAGTCGACCTTTCGGAGTACGGCAAAGAATGAAGCTTGTGGGATGTGCGACGGTTTTTGTGTGCTGCTTCCTTCTCGGATTTGTTTTTTCTGAAAGGGAGCGCCGTGCCCTTGAAATCTGTGAAGAAATATGCGAGCTTGCAGCACGGCTTGAGGCGGGAATTTCAAAGCGGATTCCCCTTTGCGAAATAATATCGAGATTTCGCTCGGAGCTTTCTCCAAAGCACCTTTCGGGAGATTCAAGACGGGAATTGCTCCGATGTCTGGAGGACTTAAAGAAGATAAACGGATGCCGTGAATGCGCCGATAAATGCATAACCCTCCTGACCTTTGTCGGAAGATGCCCCGATGCCTGCCGATGCTCGGAAAAATGCACCGAGACCGCAAGCGAGCTTCGTGAGATTCTCGCTGAAAAGCGAAAGAGCCAAAAGAACAAAAGCGCGCTTTTTCCGAAGCTCGGCGCGATACTCGGGATTCTTATCTGCATCATACTGATATAACGGAAAACAACAAGAAAGGAAAATTTTGATGGAAATAGGACTTATACTGAAAATAGGAGGAATAGGAATACTTGTAGCCTGCATAAATCAGATGCTCGCAAGAGCGGGCAGAGACGACCTTTCCGCGTTTGTCTCGCTATCGGGCGTTGTGGTTATCCTTGCGATGCTTATGAGCGAGGTGCGTGTTCTTCTCTCCACCGTAAGGAGTGTGTTCGGGATATGAGTCTTTTCGGTATAATCGGCATAGCTCTGTGCGGTTTTTCCGTTTCGCTGATTTTAAAGCCGCTCGGAGGAGCCTGGTCTCTTTATGTGTCCGCTCTTACGAGCCTCGCTCTCTCCATGCTTGCCTTTCAAAGCTTCAGCCCCGTGATAGAATATCTTCGCGAGCTTTCGCAGAGCACGGGCATCGGTATATACGGCGGAATTATTCTGAAGCTTACCGCCATCGGTACGGTCTGTGCGATAGCCTCGGGTATATGCTCGGATGCGGGCGAGCACGCAATAGCATCGGGTGTCGAGCTTGTAGGCAAGGGAGCGGCGGCACTTACCGTGCTTCCCGTGCTCCGACACCTTGTCAATTCCGTCGGTGATTTCCTTCAAAGCTGAATTTATGAAAAATAAAATATGTATAAAACCAGTGATGATTCTGCTTCTTGCGTTATGCCTTTGCCTGCTTTTTTGCAACAGTGTCACCGCCATTGCATCAGACCTTGATGAAGAAACAAACAGTGCGCTGATTAAAGCCGAGGAGCTTGCGAGCCCCGATGCTTTTACCAACATTCTGAAATCCTTCTGCAACGGAATTACAAGCTCGGTAAAAAGCTTTTCCTCGGTATTTGCCGCTATGCTTTTTACAACCTTCCTCCTCGGAATCACAAGGCTTGCGGCAAAAAGCAGTGCCGTGATTTATGCGGGAAATATCTGCCTTTGTGCCTTTTCGTTCTCTGTGGTTGCCAATGTAACAAAAAGCATAAGCTCGGTGCTGGATTCACTGCAAGCCTTTATGCTTTCCGCACTGCCCGCGATGACAACACTGTACTCGATGTCGGGAGCACCTGCAAGTGCCGCCGTGAATTACGGCACGACTCTTCTCTTGCTGAATCTATGTAATGCCGCCTTTACCTCGGTTATAATTCCGGGAGTAAAATGCATAACCGTGCTTTCGGTAATAGGTTTCGTTTCGGAAAGCTTTGACTATTCGGGATTTTCGGCGTTTGTCAAAAATACGGTAGGGTGGATGTTCGGCATACTTATGGCGGTTATGGCATCCGTCATAGCATTTCAGAATGTAGTTGCCGCATCAAAGGACGGACTTATGGGAAGAACTGTAAGATTTGCCGCCTCAAGGTTCATTCCCGTAATAGGCAATACCGTTTCGGAAAGCGCAAGAACAATCTCCGAAAGCTTAAGGCTTGTAAGGTGTGTTACGGGAGTTGGCGGAATCTTTGCCGTTATCGGAATAATAGCATCACCGATAGCCGCAATTCTTGTGTGCAGATTCTTTCTTGGAATATGTGCGGGAACGGCAAGACTGTTTTCCTGCAACAAAGCATCGCTGTACCTTACGGAGCTTTCGGGAATAATGAATCTTCTTATGGGTGCGGTTATAGGAATATCCCTCGTGCTTATAATGATTCTCGGTATTTTCGCAAGGTCGGCATTCGGATTATGAAAGGATAAAAATGGGATTTAACGAATATCTTCTGACCGTTACCGCCGCGGGAGCAATAGGCGTTGTATCGGATATTGTAAACACCTCATATTCGGGCAGAATCAAGGGCCTTGCGGGGTACATAAAATTCGGAACGGCGGTCTGTGTGGTTGCCTGCATTGTAATTCCGCTTCTGACATTCGGGAAAAGCGGAGAGCTATACGGCATAATAAACGAAATTCCGAAAATAACGGAATCGAATTATACGGAAAACAGCCTGTATCTCCTTGAAAGAGAATGTGAAGAAAAGCTCGTAACTGAAATCACAGAAAAATGCGGAATAACCCTTTCCGACACAGAAATAAGCCTTAAATGGAACGGCGAAAGACCGTGCCTCGAGAGAGTTGTACTCACCGTAGAAAGCCTCACACCCGAAAATCGTGTAATTCTTGAGGAAGCGGTGAGGTCTGCATTGGGAACGGATGAATTCGAAACGGTGTATAAAGAGTAATATGAAAGAATTTATTAAACAAAACGCAAGAGCGGTAATACTCATTCTCGCAGTCCTTGTCGGTATAATGATAATACTGCTCTCCGACAAAGAAGAAGCAGACACCGAAGCAACACTTACCAAGGGCGACCTCGAGCTTTACGCCGACGAGCTTGAAGGCAAGCTTGTCTCCGTGATAGAGGGAATCTGCGGTGCGGAAAGCGCAAGCGTAATGATTACCTTTGAAAGCTCCTTTGAAAAGGTCTATGCGGGGAATATCAGACAAGAGGAAAACGGCATCCCCGTTTCCGGCACCGGCACCTCAAAGACCACGGAAAAGCAAATAGTCCTTGCGGGTCTCGGCACAAGCGGAGAAAAGCCGATACTTCTCAAGGAAATATGCCCGAGGGTAAAGGGCGTGGCAGTCGTCTGCAAGGGAGCGGGAGACGGCGAGGTCGAAAGAAAAATAAAGGAAGCAATATCCGTCCTCTTCGGCATTGCCGACTATAAGGTCTATGTAACCGAAGGGAAATAACAGCTTTTAACATACCTACAGAAAGGAATGATTGTTATGTCAAAAATCAAATTACCGAAGCTTAAATTCCATACAAGAACAATAATTGCGGGAGCATTTGTGCTGCTCATCTGTGCCGCGGCATACACAGACAGCAAGCTTAACGGTGACGAAATTTCCGCATCCGCCGAATACCTCTACACCGCAGGCACCGAAAACGAAAACCAAAACGCAAAAATCCTCGGTGAGGCGGCATTCGTTGACAGCATTATGAGCCCCGACGAAAACGGCAGAGTGGGTGAGAGCATCAGCACCGAGGCATCCTCCGATGAATCGGCACAGGCAAGCACCTACGACACATATTTTTCCGCAATGCAGGTGGACAGACAGAAGTCCAGACGGGAGGCCTGCGAAATACTTCAGACCGTCGTTGACAGTGCCGATTCAATGCCCGATGTCAAGGAAAGAGCCTACGAGGAAATGATGGCTATCGCAGGCAATATCGAAATAGAAAACAACGTAAGCATGATGGTCAAGGCGAAGGGCTTTGAGGATTGTATTGCCGTAATCAATGGTGATAATCTGAATATCGTCGTTAAAACAAACGGACTTCTCACAAACGAGGTCGCACAGATTAAGGAGATTGCCGTAAACGAAACCGGCTTTGCTCCCGAGAACATAAAAATAGTGGAAAAAAGCCGCTGAAATACACGGGAAGCATGCCGAAAATGTGCTTCCCGTTCTCTGTTTTTTAACAAATTGTAAAACATTTTTTAAACTTGATTTTTGTGCTCAAAAACACTTGCAATATATAAAAAATAGTAGTATAATAATCGCAGTGGGTTGAAAATACATACAAAAAGCATAAAAAAACCTAAATGTGGTGCAAGGTGGTAGTAAATGGAGCGAAAATGCACCGCAAAATCACCCGAAAAATCAAAAAATCTCACCGAAAATTTCCGAAAGGAGGGGCGAAAATGCTTGTCGGAAGCTATAAAAACACCATAGATGCCAAGGGCAGAGTATTTTTGCCTGCCAAATTCAGAACTTATCTCGGTGACCGGATAATAATCATCAAGGGCGCAGAGGGCTGCCTTATCGTATATACCGAAGAAAAGTACATGGAATACGTTGAGAGACTGAGAAAGAACGGTGAAACAGCCGCCAAAAAGTATCTCAGATACCTCAACCTTACAGCCGTAAGCATGGAGCCGGATGCTCAGGGAAGAATCCTTCTCACAAACGAGCTTCGTGAGTATGCAGGACTTGATAAAGAGGTTCTTTTTGTCGGTATGTACGACACGGTGGAAATCTGGACGGAAGAAAAGGCACACAGCTCCGTCGAGGAAGAAAGCTCCGATGCCATAGACGAGTATCTTATCAAAAACGGATTCTGATAACTGCATAAGGATTTACGAAAATGAACAAAGAAGCTGAAAACATAGAATTCAAGCATTATTCGGTAATGCTCAAGGAAACCGTCGACGGCCTTGATATAAAGCCCGACGGAATATACGTTGACTGTACCCTCGGCGGAGGCGGTCATTCCTCCGAAATTTTGCGGAGACTTACGGAAATGGGCGGAAGCGGTAAGCTTATAAGCATCGACCGTGACCCCGAAGCGATTGAAGCGGCAGGGAAGAGGCTTGCCTGCTTCGGCGAAAGAAGCATAATAAGACGAGGCAACTTCTGTGAAGCACCGCAGATACTCGACAGCCTCGGTATAGAAAAAATAGACGGCGTAACGGCAGACCTTGGTGTAAGCTCAAGACAGCTGGACGAGAGCTCGAGAGGCTTCAGCTATATGCAGGACGCACCGCTTGATATGCGTATGTCCAAGGGCGAGGGAATGTCCGCATACGATGTTGTAAACGGATACTCCGAGGAGGACCTCAAGAGAATTATATACAGCTATGGTGAGGAAAAGTTCTCCTCGAGAATTGCTTCCTTTATAGTAGAGGCAAGAGCAAAGAAGCTTATCGAAAGCACACTTGAGCTTTCGGAAATAATCAAGAACGCAATCCCCGCAAAATTCAGGAAGGACGGACCTCATCCCGCAAAAAGAACCTTCCAGGCTCTCCGAATTGAGGTCAATGGCGAGCTTGATGTAATAGACAAGGTAATCAACGGTCTTTTCCCGTATCTTGCAAGCAAGGGAAGAATGTCATTTATCAGCTTCCATTCGCTTGAGGACAGAATAATCAAGCATACCTTCCTTTCACACACAGAGGGCTGTACCTGCCCGAAGGATTTTCCCGTGTGCGTATGCGGAAAAAAGCCCGAGGCACAGATAATAACAAAGAAGCCGATACTTCCCTCCGAAGAGGAGCTTGAGGAAAACCCCAGATCCAGAAGCGCAAAGCTAAGAGTACTTGAAAAGCTTTAAAATATAAAAATACATAACGGAAAAGAGGATGGATTAAATGAACAGCGCGTATGCACAGAATGGCGCCATTAATGTTACAAGAGTAAGATATAACGGTAAGACAAATGCAAATGCAGAAAATAAAATCAAAAACGAGACGGCTGTTTCATTCCCCAGAACCGTTTCCGAATGCGGCGGCATCAAGGAAAAATACAGAGTTTCCGGCAGAGCCTCTGTTTCCGTAAGAACAACCGAAGCGGGAGCACCCGTGGTTTCCGGTGCAAATGAAAAGACAAAGGGCTTTGTCTATGTCGAACACAGTGGCGTAAAGGGAACCTTCAAGGACTGGTTCTGTACAATGAGAGTAAAGTCCGAGGAAAAGAGCTGTTTTGATAAGGTGGTACTCATCCTTATGTTTGCCGTTCTTATGTTCTTTGTTGCGGGAAGCTATTGCGAATACTACGATACCTTCCGCACCTCAAAGGATATGCAGTCTCAGATTGCCGCTTGCCGTGACGATCAGTCCAAGCTTCTTGTGGCAATAGAGGAGCGTAACAACAAGCTCGGTATCGAGGAATACGCCACCGAAACACTCGGAATGGTAAGAAACGAAAAGATAACAAAGCACTATATCAATATATCCGAAAAGGATGTTGTAAACATCAAGGTCAACGAGGAAGGCGACGCAGCATCCAACGGTGTTCTCCTTTCGGGCTTTAAAAACGTAATAGCCAATTTTGTAGACGGTAATTAAGCAAAGTGCTTGCGCATAGAATGGATTATGGGAGGTGAAAGCTTCCCATAATTTAGGTTAATGAAATAATGAAGGAAGGGTGAAGCGATGAACGACAGAAGAGCGGTTGCCGGAAGAATAATGATTTTGGTGGGCTTTTTCGCCCTCGCACTTGCAATAATACTTATAAGATTATGCTATATACAGTTCGTAAAGGGCGACGAATACAAGCAGAAGGCATACACCCAGTACACTAAGGAAACGGTAATAAAAGCCAAGCGCGGAACTATATACGACAGAAACATGAAGGAAATGGCGATAAGCATCACCGCCGAGGACTGTATAATAGTTCCGAGTAAAATAAAGAATCCCGAATATATCGACACAGAACAGAGAGCCATCCTCGAAAAGGGACTCTGCGAGCTTCTTGAAATATCGAGCGAGGATCTGAACGCTCATATAGCAAAGGATACAAGCTACAGAAAAATAAAGGAAAAAATCGACATTGAAACCGCAAACAAGGTAAGAGAGTTCGTTTACGAAAACAAGCTCGGCGAGGTTGTATACTTTGAAGAAAGCACAAAAAGATTTTACCCCGGTAACGAGCTCGCCTCAACGGTGCTCGGCTTTACCGGCTATACCGAAAACAGCGGTGCCGAGGTTGTCGGCATAACCGGTATTGAAAGGCAGTACGACAGCTACCTTCAGGGAACACCCGGCAGAATTCTCACCGCCAAGAACGGCGTTCAGGAGGAAATGCCCTTCAAGTATGAGAGCTACATAGAAGCGGAAAACGGTATGAACATAGTTCTTACCATCGACTGGACAATACAGAGCTATCTTGAAAAGCACCTTGAAACGGCGCTCCGTGACAATAAGGCAACCAATAAGGTCTGCGGAATCATTATGGACATAAACACGGGCGAGGTGCTCGCAATGTCCTCAAAGCCGGATTTCAATCCCAATAACCACAATATGCTGACAGACCTTGCTCTTGAATTTCAGGACAGCTATCTGTCAAAGCCCGAAAATAAAGACAAAACAGTCAATGACTATAAGAACTACCTCTGGAAGAATAAAGCAGTGCAGGAGCTTTACGAGCCCGGCTCGACCTTCAAAATCGTAACCTCCGCAATGGCTCTTGAGGAAAATGTTGTAACCGAGTCGGAAAGATTTTACTGTACGGGCGTAAGAGTTGTAGGCGGATGGCCCATCAAGTGCCACAAGGTGGCGGGACACGGCTACGAATGCTTCGAGGAGGGACTTCAGAATTCCTGCAACCCCGTATTTATGGAGGTAGCGGAAAGACTCGGAAAGACTTCCTTCTATAACTATTTCAAATCCTTCGGAATGAACGAAAAAACGGGAATCGACCTTCCTTATGAAAGCGATTCCATTTATCATAATGATATAAACGGCTTTAATCAGACCGAGCTTGCGGTATACTCCTTCGGTCAGACCTTTAAGATTACACCCATAAGACTTATAACAACCCTTGCGGCGTGTGCAAACGGCGGAAGCCTTATGAAGCCGTATGTAGTAAGAAAGCTTGTTGACGATGACGGAAATACAATCGAAAGCTTCTCGCCCGAGGTAGTAAGACAGGTATCCTCCGACGAAACATCTAAGAAGATAATGGAATATCTCTACAACGGCATAAATGTAGGCTCTACAAAGAACGCATACGTCAAGGGCTACAAGGTAGCCGCAAAGACGGGGACTTCCCAGAAGCGAGATATGGAGGAGGGATATTACGTATCCTCCTGCGTGTCCTTCGCACCTGCGGATGATCCTCAGATAGCGATTCTCATAATAGTAGACGAGCCCAGTGCGGGAGCTTATTACGGCGGTACCGTAGCGGCACCTGTAGCAAGTGCCGTGCTTTCCGATGTGCTTCCTTATCTCAATGTGGAAAAGTCCTACACCGAGAAGGAAAAGAGCACTCTTGAGGTAACCGTAAGAAATTACACAGGCTACGCCGTAGAGGAAGCAAAGCGAATCGGAAAGGCGGACGGCTTCAATATCATAGTAAAGGGTAACGGCGAGGTTGTAAACGAACAGCTTCCCAGAGGCAACTCAGCAATTTCCGCGGGTGGTACAATCATCCTTTATACCGGCGACGAGGTACCTGCGGCAAACGTAACGGTGCCGAATCTTAAGAACTACAGCGCAACTCAGGCGACAAACGTTCTTGAGTCCGCGGGATTAAACATAAAAATTACCGGTGCATACCGTGAGGGTGTTCAGGGAGCGGTTGCTGTAAAGCAGGACCCCGAGGGAGGAAGCCTCGTAACACCCGGTACAACGGTAACCGTAGAATTCAAGCATAACGACAGCTACGACTGATATAAATTTCGGGAAGGCAAGGAAACAGAACCATGTTGTTTTTTGTACTTAATATAGCAATTACGTTTATAATTACAGTGATACTCGGCAAAAAATTCATCCCCGTGCTCAAGAGTATAAAAATGGGACAGAAGATACTTGATATAGGTCCCAGATGGCACAAATCCAAGGAGGGAACACCCACCATGGGCGGTCTGTTCTTTATCGCATCCTTCCTTGTATCAATGCTCAGCTTCGGAATCTATGCCGCAAATAAGGACGGCGTGTTCGGTGTTCTTGCGGTGAATTGCCTCTTTGTTGCCCTTTGCGCGGTGACGGGCTTTATAGACGACTATGTTAAGTTTTTCAAAAAGCAGAACGAGGGACTTACACCTAAGCAGAAGCTTGTATTTCAGTTCGGCTCTGCAGCAATATACCTTGCGGGACTCAAGATGTGCGGTGCACTTACAACCGAAATCGTGCTTCCCTTCTGCGGAATTTCCTTTGATATGGGAATTTTCTTCTATATTATCGCAATAATCGGCATAGTATATGTAGTGAACGCCGTAAACCTTACCGACGGCATAGACGGACTCTGCTCAAGCGTAACACTTGTCGTAATGATTGCACTCTCCGTTCTTTGTTTTATGATGAAGAACACACTTGCATTTCATTTCTGTGCCGCAATAATCGGCGGTACTGCGGGATTCCTCTATTATAATTTCCATCCCGCAAAGGTGTTTATGGGCGATACGGGCTCATTGTTCCTCGGCGGAGCGGTGGTTTGTGTTTGCTTTATGCTCGGACATCCGATTCTCGTGCTTTTTGCGGGTGTTGTTTATATCTGTGAGGCTCTTTCCGTTGTGATTCAGGTAACAAGCTTCAAGCTCTTTAAAAAGCGCGTTTTCAAAATGTCTCCCATACATCATCACTTTGAAATGTGCGGATGGGGAGAAATCAAAATAGGCGTTGTATTCTCGTTTGTAGCGGCAGTATTTGCAGTGCTCGGCGTTGCGGGATACATAGTTCTTCTTTAATAATACCGAATAAAAAATAAAGGAATGGGGGCACGATGATGGACAAAAACAGAAACACGGACGTACGCCGACAGAGCGCAAAGCCTGCCGTACAAAAGCCAAAAAAGACACATATCGTCTCTGAGCTTGACAATGTTCAGAAGATAAGAACAGTCAGTGCATTTGATAAGGTCTTTTTCATAACCGTGCTTATCCTTCTTGCATTCGGAACAATAATGATATTCAGCGCAAGCTATGCATATGCAGGTGAATTTATGGGCGACAGCTATCATTTCATCAAAAAGCAGCTGATGTTTGCGGGACTCGGGATAGTAATTATGATTGCAATGACATACGTCGATTACAAGGTAATAAAGCTTGTCTCCGTGCCTATTTTCTGCGTAGCACTGCTTCTTATGCTTCTTGTAGTATTTACAAGCTCGGGCGAGGAACATAAGGGTGCGGCAAGATGGCTTGCCCTCGGTCCGCTTTCCTTCCAGCCCTCCGAAATATTCAAGCTGTCAATTATAATATTCTTGGCAAACTATGTTTCAAAGAATCATAAAAAAATACAGTCTCCGATTTTCAGAGAGAGAATCAAATACGGATTTCTTTCGTATCTCTTCGTAGGAATTGTGGTTGCAATACCATTTGTAATGCAGGATCACCTTTCCGGATGTATCATCTCGATGATGCTTGTATTCTGTATGATGTTCCTCGGAGGATCGGACTTCAAGGTTATAGTCGGTCTGTTCATTCTTTGCGCTGTGGCAATAGCTATAGCCGTCCCGATTCTTCTTACTCACTCAATGAGCCGATTTGAGGTGTGGTTCGACCCCTTCAATCCCTTATACATCAGAGACGGAGGCTGGCAGCCCTCACAGTCGCTTCTTGCAATATCCTCCGGCGGCTTCTGGGGCGTAGGCTTCGGTGCAAGTAAGCAGAAGCAGTTATATCTTCCCGAGCCTCAGAACGACTACATCTTCTCAATTCTCTGTGAGGAGCTCGGCTTTATAGGAGCAATCAGCGTAATTGCAATATTCGTATTTCTTATCTACCGCGGAATCAAAATTGCCCTTCGTGCACCCGACAGATTTTCCTCACTCCTTGCGGCGGGAATCATAATTCAGGTCGGAATTCAGATGGCACTTAATATTCTTGTTGTAACAAATACAATACCAAGTACGGGTATATCCCTCCCGTTCTTCAGCTACGGCGGTACATCGCTTTTGATTCTGCTTGCTGAAATGGGAATAGTTCTTAATATTTCTCGTTATTCACTTATTGATAAATAATAAATCCGAAAGGAAAACAGCTATGAGAGTACTGATAAGCGGCGGCGGCACGGGCGGTCATATAAACCCCGCGCTTGCAATTGCAGGTATGATTAAGGAAAACTACAAGGACTCCGTTATAGAATATGTAGGAACAAAGCGAGGACTTGAAACAAAGCTCGTACCGAGAGAAGGCTATAAGCTCCACACAGTCAAGGTCAGAGGCTTTCAGAGAAGCCTCAGTCCCGTCAATATCGACGCGGCAATAAAGGCTGTAACAAGTGTGTGGGAAGCTAAGAAAATCATAAAGGAATTCAAGCCCGATATCGTCATCGGTACGGGAGGCTATGTCTGCTGGCCCGTGCTTAAGGCGGCGGCAAAAATGGGCATCCCGACAGCAGTCCACGAGCAGAATGCGGTTGTGGGTATGACCGTGAAAATGCTTTCAAAGTACGTAGATAAAATTATGATAAGCTTTGAGGAATCAAGAGCCCTTTTCGATTGCCCCGAAAAGCTTGTCCTCACCGGTAACCCCGTAAAGAGCGAAATGCTTCGTCAGAACGCAAACGAATCAAGAAAAAAGCTCGGTCTTGATGAATCCACGCCGATGATTCTTTCCTACGGCGGAAGCCTCGGTGCACTCAAGATCAACGAAAATGTCCTCGGTGTAATAGAATCCTTCAGCGAAAAGAAGGACGTCTACCACATACACGCAACGGGCAGGGGAGCATGGCAGGAAATCAAAGCAAAGCTTCTTGAAAGAGGCTATACCGACAACGGCGACTATGTAACCAAGGGCAAGGTAACCGTAAGAGAGTATATCTACGATATGCCCGTGCTTCTTTCTGCATCAGATATAGTAATCTCAAGAGCGGGTGCAATGACAATCGCAGAGCTTTCAGCAATGGGTAAGGCTGCGGTGATGATTCCTTCACCCAATGTCACAAACAACCATCAGTTCAAGAACGCGTCCGTGCTCGCAAAAGCGGGAGCGGCGGTGCTTATAGAGGAAAAGAATCTCACTCCCGAGGTTCTTGCAAAGGAGCTTGAATGCCTTATTTCCGACAAGGCAAGGCTGGATTCCATAAAGACAAACGTAAGACAGTTTGCCGTTGAGGACAGCCTTGAAAGGGTAGACAAGGTAATAAAAGAGCTTCTTCCCTCAAAAAACGAAGGCTGATTAAGTCTTTGCGGATGGGAGAGTGAAAAATGAATAAGGATAATACAAACGCGACTCCGAAGGGCGAAATTAAAATTTCGCTTACCAAAAGAAAAGCAATAATGGAAAGGCAAAAAAGACACCTGTATATAGCCGTATTCATTATTGTTGCAGCAATAGTGCTTCTGGTGCTTGTGCTAACACTTTTCCTGAAGGTTAAAACAGTTGAGGCTGTCGGAAGCATACTTTACAGTCCCGAGGAAATAATTGCAGCCTCCGGAATAGAGCAGGGGGAAAACATAATCACCCTCGGCTCGGACAATATAGAAGAGCGACTTCGTAATGAGCTTCCCGCCATAGAAAAAGTGCGCATAAGAAAAAAGCTACCCTCGACAGTGGTTCTGGAAGTCGAGGAAACCGAGGAAATAATGTTCCTTGCCGTTGGCGAAAGCTATTACTCGCTTGACAATAACCTTCGTGTTGTATCAAGATTCGATACAATCGAGGGCGCCGAAATGAAGGGACTCAAACGAGTTTATTTTCCCGATGTAACAAGGTGCATAATCGGCGAGCAAATAGTAACCGACGACCCCGATATCCCCGAAATGGTAAAGCAGCTGAGCGAAAGCCTTATGAAGTACGAGCTTTTCTATGATATTACCGAAATCGACTTCAGAGACAAATTCGACATAAAGCTTATTCACGGCATAAAGTACAAGGTAAAGCTCGGAAACATTCTCGAGTGTGATACCAAGCTTGAAATCCTCTGCGGAATCCTTAAGGAGCTTGACCCTCAGGATGTCGGAACAATCGACTTTTCCGACGGAGAAATACGAAATGCGGTATTTTCAAGGAGCTGAAGTGTCGGAAATGGGCGAGAAAGAAAATAATCTTTTGAAAAATTATAAAAGTTTTATAAAGTCTATTGCAAAATCAAAAGTAATGTTGTATTATATAATAAGTTAATTATATAAAAAATAAATGTGTAAAAATACAAGGAGGATATATAAAATGAATAACTTTAACATGGATATGGACGAAAACATAGTTTCCATTAAAGTAATCGGCGCAGGCGGTGCAGGTGGAAACGCAGTTAACAGAATGATTGAAAATAATACAAAGGGTGTTGAATTCATTGCGGTTAATACAGACGCAATGGCACTTCGTAAGTGCGCAGCTCCCACAAAGATTCTTCTCGGCGAAAAGATTACCCGCGGCAGAGGTGCAGGTGCAAATCCCGACGTAGGTAAGAACGCTTGTGAAGAAAACCTTGAGGATATCAGACAGGTTCTTCAGGGCACAGATATGCTCTTCATCACCGCAGGTATGGGCGGCGGTACAGGTACAGGCTCCGCTCCCGTTATCGCAAAGCTTGCCCGTGATATGGGTATCCTTACTGTAGGTATCGTTACAAAGCCCTTCACATTCGAGGGTAATGTTAAGATGCAGAACGCTCTTAAGGGTATCGAAAACCTCAGAGAATACGTTGACTCTCTCGTTGTTATCCCCAACGAAAAGCTCAAGTACGTTACAGAAAACAAGATTACAATGATGAACGCATTTGCAACAGCAGACGACGTTCTCCGTCAGGGTGTACAGAGCATCTCCGAACTCATTAATGTTCCCGGTATGATCAACCTCGACTTTGCCGACGTTACAACAATTATGTCCAACGCAGGTCTTGCTCATATGGGTATCGGCAGAGCTAAGGGCAAGGACAAGGCAGAGCTCGCATCCAGAGCCGCTATTTCCAGCCCCCTTCTTGAAACAGCAATCACAGGCGCTAAGGGTCTTATCATCAACTTCACCGTATCTCCCGACATTGGTCTTGACGATATCGACGCAACAGCAGCAAGCATCTCCAGCGAAGCAAATCCTGATGCAATCATCATCTGGGGTGTTGCATTCGACGAAAGCTACGACGACGAAATGAAGGTTACCGTTATCGCTACAGGCTTTGACAATGACTCCCAGGTAGGCTAAGCTGTTAAGTCCGCAGGCGACAGTGGAACAATTTCCGCAGAGCATAAGAGACCCGCTCCCATCAAGGAAAACGACGGCTGGGACTTCGAAGACCTCTTCGGCGCAAAGAAGTAATTAAATAATTACATAAGGCGACGTACCAAATTCGGTGCGTCGTCCTTCTTTTTGTGCAAAAAATAACCGTGTACCCAATCGGATACACGGTAAATTTATTTTATCTGAAATTACTTAGACTTTCTTTCAAGTGCCTTTACTGTGAAATTCCAGGAGGAACGGCACATATCCTCAACGCCGTACTTCGCTGTCCAGCCGAGAACTTCCTTTGCTCTTGTAGCATCAGCAAAGTTTTCAGCAATGTCACCGGGGCGTCTGTCCTTGATTTCGTAAGGAACATCAACGCCGTTAACCTTGATGAATGCGTTTACAAGGTCAAGAACGCTGTAACCAACGCCTGTACCGAGGTTGAATACCTGATAGCCGTCCATATGGTCAATCGCCTTAACGTGACCGTCTGCAAGGTCTACAACGTGGATGTAGTCACGGATACCCGTTCCGTCGGGAGTGGGGTAGTCGTTACCGAATACACCGAGGCAGGGAAGCTGCTTGGAGGCAACCTTTGTTATGTAGGGCATAAGGTTGTTGGGAATACCGTTGGGGTCCTCACCGATAAGTCCGCTCTCGTGAGCACCGATGGGGTTGAAGTAACGGAGAACAGTGATGTCCCATTCGTTATCTGCGTTGTAAAGGTCCTTGAGAATACCCTCAATCATAAGCTTTGTGGAGCCGTAAGGATTTGTTGTGGAAAGGGGGAAATCCTCCTTGAGAGGTACTTCCTTCGGGATACCGTAAACTGTTGCGCTGGAGGAGAATACAATGCTCTTAACACCGAATTCAGCCATAACCTCGCAAAGGATAACAGTACCGCTGATGTTGTTTCTGTAGTACATAAGAGGCTTTGCGCAGGATTCACCAACTGCCTTAAGACCTGCGAAGTGAATTACGGAATCAATCTTGTTTTCCGTGAATACCTTCTGAAGACCTTCTCTGTCAAGAATGTCGCATTCATAGAACTTGCATGTGTAGCCCGTGATTTCCTTGATGTAGTCAAGAACCTCAATCTTGGAGTTGCAAAGGTTGTCAACAATAACAACGTCGTGACCTGCCTTGATAAGCTCTACGCAAGTGTGGGAACCGATATAACCGGTACCGCCTGTAACTAAAATGTTCATAAGTATATGTCCTTTCTGTTATTTACTGTCTTATTATATTACTTTAATTCTTTTTTGTCAATACTCAATTTTTCACCGAAGATGTACGGAATTTTCGCTTAAGCCTTTGCACCCTTCGCACCCTTAGCACCGCCACCGAGATTTATTCCCTGAAGAATGTTGGTGTCAAAGGAGAAGGTAAGATTCTTTTCCTCTCTTGCTCTTGTAAGTGCAATCTTAACGATATTGTCAAGAAGCTCTGCAAACTTGATACCCGTAGCCTCCCAGAGATAGAAGGAAAGCGAGCCGGGACAGGTGTTGATTTCGTTTACCCATACTTCCTTTGTTTCATTGTCCATAAGGAAGTCAATTCTTGAAACTCCGCTGCAGCCGAGTACCTCAAAGGTCTTCATGGCGTACTGCTGAATCTTGTCACGAAGCTCATCGGGAATGTTTGCGGGACACTGTCTCTTTGTGTCAGCCATACCTGCGCTTGTACCCTTTGAGCCCTTAACACCGCCACTCTTACCGCCTGCCATATACTTGTCCTCAAATGTGAGAATTGTTGTGGCATTGAGAGGCTCCTCGCAAACGGAAGCTCTGCAGTCGTCCTTGTTGCCGAGAACCGAGCAGTTGATTTCACGAAGATTCTGAACGGCATTCTCAACGATAATAAGATTAGCAAATCCGAATGCATATTCAAGTGCCTCATTAAGAGCATCTCTGTCGTCAGCCTTCTTGATACCGATGCTTGAGCCGAGATTTACGGGCTTTACAATAACGGGATATCTTGTCTGTGCCTCAATGCTATCAATAATCTTGTCACCGTCAAGTGTGAATTCGTTTGCGTGAACTCTTACGCAGTCAAGCACGGGAAGACCGCACATCTTGAGTACAGCCTTGGAAGCAAACTTGTCCATACCGAGAGCAGAGGAGGGAACATCACATCCCGCATATGGAATGCCGAAGGACTGGAAATAGCCCTGAAGAGTACCGTCCTCAACGTTTGTGCCGTGTACTACGGGGAACGCAACATCGATAGTATCAACAAGTCCCTTGCCGAAGGTGGGAGCAGGATAAGCAATAAGATTGAGCTTTCCGTTTTCACCCTCAAGAGTAACTCTCGTAAGAGTCTTTATAAGAGCGGGAATATCCTTGTAGCTGTCGATTCTGCCTGCAGCCTCGCCCGTGTAGAACTTGCAGTCCTTTGAAATGTAAACGGGAATAACGTCATACTTTTCCTTGTCAAATGCGGCAATTGCCTGCATAGCGGAAATGACTGAAATTTCGTGCTCCGTTGAGCGTCCTCCGAAGAAGACACCGATTTTTGTCTTAAGTATCATCTGTATCAGCCTTTCAATATAAATTCAATAAATATATCAATAGTTGTCGGGAAGGTCGTTTTCAAGAAGCACATACTTCTTTTTGCCTGCCTCAAGAGAGTTTGCATAAGCGATTGCTTCCGTTACCTTTGAGAAGGTGTAGCATCTGTCATCGGGATAATTTCTGTTCTTGAGTCCCTCGGCTATGCTCTTTGTGATTCTGTGACCCACAAGAAGAACATAATCGCACTTGTCTGCGGCATACTCACCGAATTCACGGTTGTACTGCTCTTCCTTGTCACCAAGCTCAACCATACCGGGAGTAATCATAATTCTCACACCGTCAAAGGCAGAAAGAACATCAAGAGCCGCCTTGCTTCCGCTGGGGTTCGAGTTGAACGCATCGTCAATAATGGTAACCTCACCGCCAAGGCGAAGCTGAAGTCTGTGGGGAGCGGTTTCAAGTCTCTTTATGGGAAGCACAAGCTGCTTTGCATCGCATCCAAGGAATCTTGCCATTGCAATACATCCGAGAATATTCACAACAGAATGCTTTCCGAGAATCTTCGTATCGTAGTCGTAGCTGTCCTCTTCCGTATGAGCCGTAAAGGATGTACCCTTGTCGGAAACACCGAGATTGTCACCGAATACCTTTTCAAGCTGCTTGTTTTCAGTACCGTAGTAAACAGCCTTTCTTGAAGGCGTATGCTTTGCAATATATTCGTTGTCCCCGTTAAGGAAGATAACACCGTCCTCGGGAAGAGCATCGCAAAGCTCGAATTTAGTCTTGATTATGTTTTCGATGGACTTAAAGGACTCAAGATGAGCAGGACCGATAGAGGTAATAATACCGTACTTCGGCTTTACAATATCGCATATCTCCTTGATTTCGCCCACATTCTTCGCACCCATCTCGCAGATGAATATGTCATATGTCGCATCAAGCTGTTCTCTTACGGTCTTTACAACGCCCATTGTTGTGTTGTAGCTTTCGGGGGTCATAAGTACATTGTATTTTGAAGAAAGAAGCTTCTGAAGATAGAACTTCGTGCTTGTCTTACCGTAGCTTCCCGTAATACCGATTACAATAAGATTCGGAAGTGCGTTTATCTTCGTCTTTGCCTCGTTAATGAAGTGATTTCCCACAGCCTTCTCAATGGGCTTGTTTACGAAGTTAGCCGCAATAATCATAAAGCAGGGAAGGAAAAGCATCACGGAGTAAATAAAATGCATACCCGTAAAATACGCAACGGGAATAATAACCACAAGCGAAAGCACCACAAAGGAAACAATCATCCGTTTAACTCTTGCGGTAAACACAAGCGGCTTTTTAGCCTTGACGGGAAGATGTCTTATAAGATAAGCAATGTTCGCAAGAACACCAACCGCAAGACCTATGCTTCCGAAGAAGCTGAGCACAAGCGACATAATCGCAGGCGCAACTCTTACAGCATACCCTCCGACAAAGTTCTCACGAAGCCACTTCATCTGCACATTTGCGTGATATGAGTTCAGCTGGAACATATGCATATAGTAGGTCATAGCCAGAACATAGCCGAAAATGGCAGTCAGTCTGAACACAACCGAAATAACTGTATCAAGCATAAAAATATCCTTTCTTTATTCGGTGATGGCAAGGAATGAAAAAATAACTCTCTTTACAAGCCCCGGATTATCAAGGAAGCTGTAGTGACCAGCACCCTCGACTCTGACAAGACCCGCATCGGGAATGGTCTTTTCCATAAATTCAGCATCGGAAATAGGAGTTGCATCGTCCTTCGTACCCCAGATGAGAAGGGTAGAGGGCTTTACATTTTTCATTCTTTCCTTGTAGTCGTCATTTACAACCTTTACAAGACTGTCTCTTACGGTACCGCAAACAGACTTGTAGTCAGCAGAGCCGTGCTTAGCCTTGTAATTCTCGATAGCATTCGGGAAAAGCTTCTTCATGGGAGCGCTTGAAAGAATCGCCTTACCGAGCTTGTATTTCTTGACCTTCAGCTTGTGCATAAGGGATTTCTTCGGAACTATGCCCGCCGAATCAACAAGAATTATCTTCTCAATCTCAACCGTATCGGTATTCCTCGATGCAAGATTAAGAATAGTTCTTCCCCCGTGGGAATGACCTATAAGAGTAACCTTTTTTATTCCGAGAGCCTCAAGCACCGATAGAGCAAGGTCTGCATAATCATCCGTAGAAAAAGCAAAGGACGGAGCAGAGCTTTCGCCAAAGCCCGGGATTTCATAGGAAATGACTCTTCTGTACGGTGTAAGATAATCAATTATACTCTTGTACACCGCCATTGTAGTGCCCCATCCGTGAAGAAGCAAAACAGCATCTCCGCTTCCCGTGTCGGAAAGATTGAGGCTGAGCATTTCGCCCTTAAAATTTATATCCAAGAGAAAACCTCCGATAAAAACAAAAATATCTTTGTGGAAATTTTTACATACATAATTATTATATTACCCGAAATTTAAAATGTCAATCATAATATGTTAATTTGCGTTAAAATCTTTGAACGGCGTTGGGATTTTAAAAGCATTAACTCAATATTTACAATCCCACAATCACATAAAACAGAATTATGGTGCATCGGATGATATAATATAATCAACCACCCGAAAGGAGAATAAAATGAGCTTTAAATATATCCTCTTCGACCTTGACGGAACTCTGTCCGATTCCGCTCCGGGTATCACAAAATCCGTGGCATATGCCCTTGAGAAATTCGGCATACACGAAAAGGCGGAAAACCTCGGATATTTCGTTGGTCCTCCGCTTTACGAGGCCTTCCGCGACAAATACGGAATGAATCCCGAAAACACCTCCAAGGCAATACAGTATTTCCGTGAAAGATTCGAAGCAAAGGGCATACTTGAGAACACACCGTATGACGGAGTTGAGTACCTTCTCCGCACACTTCATTCCGCAGGTAAAAAGCTGATACTCGCCACATCCAAGCCCGAAAAATTCGCCGCTGAAATACTCGAAAGATACGGCTTTGCAAAATATTTCACCTTCATAGGCGGTGCGTGTATGGACGAAAGCACCAGAATGAAAAAGGACGAGGTAATAGAATATTGCCTTACCGAATGTAATATAACCGACACATCGGAATGCATAATGGTAGGCGACAGATACCACGACGTCGAGGGCGCAAAAAAGTTCAATATCCCCACCGTCGGAGTCCTCTACGGCTACGGCACAAGGGAGGAGCTTGAAGACGCAGGTGCAATCGCTGTATGCGAAACACCCGAAGCACTTTGCGAATACCTTTTAAAATAAAAATCCGCCTGCCGTAAGACAAGCGGAAAATTTTTAAGCGAGAGTTTTAAGAAAAGCGGAGCTTTCACGAAGCTGGTCAAGGTTTTCACCGATGTTTCCGTTTTCAACAACGAAAGCACAGATGCCTTCAGCCGCATCCACAACAGCCTTGAAATCAACAACACCCGAGCCGACAGCGGTATCGTTTGTCATATCCGTATCTCTTGCGTGAAGCACGGGAATTCTGCCCTTGTACTTTCTTGCGTATTCCACGGGATCAACCTTTGCAATGGCACAGTGTCTTGTGTCAAACTCAAGGAATACGTTTTCCGGCTCACAGTTTTCGAGAATGATGTCAAGCACTCTCTTGCCGTCAATTTCTTCAAATTCGATGACGTGATTGTGGAATCCGAAAAGAATGCCGTCCTTGCGCATTTTCTTTCCTATGACGTCAAGTCTCTTTCCGAAATCTGCCCATTCCTCGGCACTTTCGAATTTTGCGTGAGGTATACAAGCCGAGTAAGCACCGAGAGCCTTAAGTCCCGCAACGGTTTCCTCGTAATTGTTTTCGAATTCTTCGATTTTTATATGAGCTCCCGTAACCGAGAGATTGTACTTTTTAAGCTCCTCTTTTATTTCATCAATTGTAAGACCGAAGTATCCTGCAAACTCAACGCTGTTATATCCAAGCTCCGCAGCCTTTTTAAGCGATTCGCGAAGTCCCTTCTCGGGATCGTGGGAAATGTCTTTTATGGAAAATAACTGTAATGCGATGCTTCTCATTTTAAAGGTATCCTTTCGTAATTTTATGAAACTTAAGATATTACCGTAAATTAATAATAAGATAGACTTAAGAAACGCCGAGCTTTCACGAAGCTGCTCGATATTTTTACCGATGTTTCCGTTTTCAACAACCAATGCACGGATTCCTTCGGCAGCCTCTATAACAGCCTTGAAATCAACAACACCTGAGCCTACAGCCGTATCTGCGGTCATATCGGTATCTCTTGCGTGAAGTACGGGAATTCTGCCCTTGTATTTTCTTGCATATTCTACAGGGTCAACCTTTGCAATGGCACAGTGCCTTGTATCAAATTCGAAAAATACATTTTCGGGCTCGCAAATATCAAAAATAATATCAATGGCTCTCTTGCCGTCGTATTCAACAAATTCGTGTGCGTGGTTATGATATCCGAAAAGAATTCCGGCGGCACGAAGTCTTTTTCCGAGGTCGTTAAGCTTGTTGGCAAAATCAACCCATCCCTCGGCTGTATTGGTAACGTGGTAATCAACACATAAGCTGTATGCTCCGAGACGCTTTAGACCCTTTACACAATCATCGTAATTGCTTATAATATCATTGTAGCTCATATGAGCGCCCGTTACGGAAAGCCCGTTCTTTTCAAGCTCCGCCTTGATTTCCTCGATTGAAAGCCCGAAATATCCCGCAAACTCAACGCTGTTGTAGCCGAGCTCTGCCGCCATCTTCAGTGTCGCACGAAGACCCTGTTCCTTTGAAATGTTATCTATAGAAAACAGCTGTAATGCAATATTTATCATTTACACAACCATTAAGCATAAAGCAAACCTTTCATTTTTTCTTGATTTTAACATTGAAAATGATTGATTAAATGAACTCGATGTAAATAAACAAGACAAATGTGCATAAGGAGATACAAATGAAAAAGATAATAAAAAAAGTCATACTGTGGCTTTCAATTCTTGCCGCAGTCGGAATTGCTGTTTTTTCAGCCGTAAATATTTATGTTATTTCATACACCTCAAAATACATCATAACCGCAGAAGAAGCCTCAAGCCTTGAAGATGTAGACTGTATCACCGTCCTCGGAGCGCACGTCAAAAATGACGGCAATCCCTCATATATGCTTGAAAGCCGTCTTGATACCGCAATCGAGCTTTACAATAAAGACGTAAGCAACAAAATGCTGATGAGCGGTGACCACGGCAGAAAAAACTACGACGAGGTCAACAATATGATGGACTACGCCCTGCGTGAATGTGATATAACAAAGGAAAATGTCTTCCTCGACCACGCAGGATTCTCCACCTATGAAACTGCATACAGAGCAAAATACATTTTCAAGGTTGAAAAATCAGTTTTCGTAACGCAGAAATACCACTTGTACAGAGCCGTATACAACGCAAGAAGGCAGGGGATAGAGGCATACGGTGTAGCATCCGACGATTACGAATGGCCAGGAATGTACTACTATAAATTCCGTGAATCCCTTGCGATTTTCAAGGATTTCTGGTACAACCTATTCAATGTGAAACCCACATACCTCGGCGAAGCAATCCCCGTTTCGGGTACATCCGAGCTCTCACACGACAGATAATAGTTGTTATTTGGGAGAAAAGTTCAATTTTTTTGTTTAAAATGCAAGAATATTACGGAGCATAATCGGGGAATATGTATATACCGATGAATTTTTTAAAAATGTGAAAAATTTGCCAAAGTCTCTTGCATTTATCGGAAATTTGTATTAAAATATAAGAGTAAAAAATTTTTATTTACAGGAGGACATTAAAATGTCAGTTAAAGTTGCTATTAACGGTTTCGGTCGTATAGGCCGTCTCGCATTCCGCCAGATGTTCGGCGCAGAAGGTTATGATGTTGTTGCTATCAACGACCTCACAAAGCCCTCTATGCTTGCTAACCTTCTCAAGTACGACACAGCTCAGGGTGGCTACTGCGGCACTCTCGGCGAAAACCTCCACACTGTTTCTGCTGATGATGAAGCAGGCACAATCACAGTTGACGGCAAGACACTCAAGATCTATGCTGAAAAGGACGCTAAGGATCTTCCTTGGGGCGAAATCGGTGTAGACGTTGTTCTTGAATGTACAGGCTTCTACTGCTCTCTCGAAAAGTCTCAGGCTCACATCGACGCAGGTGCAAAGAAGGTAGTTATCTCTGCTCCCGCCGGTAAGGACCTCAAGACAATCGTTTACAGCGTTAACGAAAACACACTTACAGCTGATGACAAGATCATCTCCGCTGCATCCTGCACAACAAACTGCCTCGCTCCCATGGCTAAGGCTCTCAACGACTACGCAGCTATCCAGAGCGGTATCATGACAACTGTTCACGCTTACACAGGCGACCAGATGATCCTCGACGGTCCTCACAGAAAGGGCGACCTCAGAAGAGCAAGAGCTGGTGCTCAGAACATCGTTCCTAACTCCACAGGTGCAGCAAAGGCAATCGGCCTCGTAATCCCCGAACTCAACGGCAAGCTCATCGGTTCTGCACAGAGAGTTCCTACTTGCACAGGTTCTACAACAATTCTCGTTGCTGTAGTTAAGGGCAAGGACGTAACAAAGGAAGGCATCAACGCTGCTATGAAGGCTGCTGCTTCCGAATCCTTCGGTTACAACGAAGAAGAAATCGTTTCCTCTGACGTTATCGGTATGAGATACGGCTCTCTCTTCGATGCTACACAGACAATGGTAGCTAAGATCGACGACGACACATACCAGGTACAGGTTGTTTCTTGGTACGACAACGAAAACAGCTACACAAGCCAGATGGTTAGAACAATCAAGTACTTCGCTGAACTTGCATAAGTTTTATTCCATAGCTTAAAACTGTAATAAAATTCCGCCCTTCAGCAGGAGGGCGGTTTTTTTGTTGCCTTTTATAAATATTTATCCATATGCGAAGAATCATAAAACCCGCAAATCTGCGCAATCTCCGTTTTAGTGCTTGTTCCATCGGAAATAAGTCGTTTTGCAAGATTAACCCTCTTCTGTATAATGTAAGTAACAGGCGCAATTCCGAGATGCTTCTTGAAATGCCTGCAGAATGTGGAAGCCGACATATTGGATATCCTCGCAAGCTCATCAACGGTTATCTTCTGCGAAATATTCTTATCAATATATTCAATCGCACGGATAAGCGACAAGCCCGAATCGGATAAAGTCCTACCGTTTCCCGAGATATGGCTGTCCATTTCTCCGCACAGAAAACAAATCAGATTCAGTATAATCACATTGTTAAGTACATAATGCTTTTCGGATGTCACCCGACAAGACTTCCGGATTTCGCTCTCAATATATCGGAGAGTGCTTCCGTTTACATTAAGAAACCATTTGTCTGCCGTGTTGCTTCTGAAGCTCGGCTCAATATCAAAAAACACACTGTAGCCCGGTGACTCGGATAATTCATCTCTGTATTTTTTCATAAATTCATCGCAAAGGATTATGTGATATACACAAAGATTATCCTCGTTTTCATACGAATGCACAGTACCCGACGGAATAACGAAAATGTCTCCCGACTTTACCCGTATCCGGGTATTTCCCAATGTGTGGAATCCGCTTCCGCTGTAAACAATATTGATTTCCGTGAATTCGTGAGTGTGCGGACAGAAGCTGTAGCTTTCGAATGTCAGCGCAAGTCCGTAATTTTTATTCTTAATATCAAAAAATTCCTCGGAGCGGAAATTCATAATGGCATCTACCATTTCGACCTTCACCTCACAACAATGACTGTATTTTACATAATAATAGCATAAATTTACTATTATTTTATCACTTGCCGTGGTATAATTCAATCATAATATTTGAACTTTTGACAGGAGATATATTATGAGCAATATAGTTTCCGAATATTTTAAAAGCATAAACGAGCCCTTCGCACAAGGATTTTTCGAAGACATTGAGCGAACAAAATTCTACCGCTTTTCAAAAGCATACGAAAGATTTTTCGAAAACTGCACCCTTCCCGAATATAACGGCGGAAAGCTTTACCCCTACGGAATAGCACTCGGCACGGAATATACCGTAAAGCCCGATTACTGCAATACCTACTCAATCAATTTCCCGAAATTCCGAGAGAAATGCAAAAAGGAATTCGCGCAGTTCGTGGATAAGGATATGAACACCCTGATAAGGCTACCCACTCCGCACACAATAGGCGGTTACGGCTGGGTGCATTCCTTCCCGAATTACGGAAGAATCGCCAAGGAAGGCTTCAACTCATACAAGGAGCGCATAATGAAGCTCCCCGAGGATGACTTCCGTGACGGACTTCTTTGTATGATAGCGGGAATAGAAAAGCTCCGTGACAGATGCGTTGCAAAGCTCCGTGAAAGCAATGCGGACGCCGAGCTTATATCCGCCCTTGAAAAAGTCCCCATGGAGCCCTGCGAAACACTTTACGAGGCAATTGTCTGCAGAAACTTCGTTTTCTATCTTGACTTCTGCGACGAAGCAGGCAGACTGGATGCGGAGCTTATCGAATATTACAAGGGCGAGGACGTAACTGAAATCCTTCGTGAATTCTTCCGTAATATAGACGCCAACAACGGCTGGTCATCCGCAATAGGTCCCGATTATAACGACCTTACCGTACAGGTTCTCCGTGCCTGCAAGGGAATGCGAAGACCTCTTATAGAGCTTCGTGTAACCCCCGATATGCCGAAAAGCATTTGGAACGAAGCAATTGATGCAATAAAGGGTGGCGGAGGTTCTCCCGCACTGTACAACGAGGAGCTTTATCAGAAGAAACTTGCCGAGAAATTCCCCAATATCCCCAAAGCTGACCTTATAAAATTCAACGGGGGCGGATGTACCGAAACAATGCTTGCGGGCGTGTCAAGAGTGGGCTCTACCGATGCGGGTATAAATACCGCCCTTGTGCTCAGAGATACAATAACCGAAAGCCTTTGTAATTGTAAAACCTACGACGAATTCTACGAAGCACTTTTCAAAAATTTCGAAATTGCAGTAACCGATACCCTCGAAAAGCTCTCCGCAATTTACAGCGTCAGAATGTCAAGTATTCCTCATCCGATGCGTACACTTCTCGTGGATGACTGTATAGATAACCGCAAGGACTTCAACTCCGGCGGTGCAAGATACAACTGGAGCATAATCAATTTTGCGGGTATGATTAACGTAATAGACTCGCTCTGCACAATCAGAGAGCTTGTATACGAAAAGAAAAAATATACCGCAGAGGAATTCGTAAGGCTTCTCGACTGCGAGGATGAGGAGTTCTACCGTGAGCTGAAAAAATGTCCGCACTATGGTGTCGATAACGAGACAGCGGACAGCATTGCGGAAGAATTCTCCGACAGACTCTTCTCCCTCCTTGACGGCAGAAAGCCCAAATTCGGCGAATGCTATCTTCCCGCATCCATACAGTTCATAACCTATATAGACGCGGGAGCACAGGTCGGACCTACCCCCGACGGCAGAAGAAAGGGCGAGCCCCTTTGCGACAGTATAGCGGCAATACACGGAAACGACAAGCAGGGACCGACAGCACTTCTCGGAAGCGTAACAAAGCTTAAGCTTTCAAAGGCGCTGGGTACACCGGTACTTAATTTAAGCCTTTCGCCCGAGCATATCGACACCGCACTTCAGCCGATAGTGGAAACCTATTTTCAGAGAGGCGGTATGCAGATGCAGATAAACTGTGTCTCGAGAGCGGATATGATAGACGCCCTCGACCACCCGGAAAGGCATCAAAGCCTCATAGTCCGCACAGGCGGATATTCCGAGTACTTCAACGCACTTTCGGAAGAAATGAAAAGGACGGTAATTGACCGCACCGTGCAAATCTGATAAATTTTCGGACGGCAAAGGATTTTATATCCACCGTCCGATTTTTGTATACATAAGAAAAATTTCACAGGAAAATACAAATCGGCTCTTTACAAATGATGTAGTCTGTGGTATTATTTTACAGTAATAAAACCAAAGAGGTATTCCGATGTCAACAAAGAAACAGCATTCCATAGCCTTTTACTATATTCTCCTCGGCGCAGTAATCACCACCTGGGGACTTGACCCGATAGTAAATTCCGCATTCTATAAGTATTATTCGGCTTCGCTCGTAAGTGCAATATGTACCTTTGGCTCTGCGGTATTTTTTATCATTATGTCCGCAAGGAAGCTGAAAAATCTCAATATGGACTATGTAAAAATAGCCCTTCCGATAACACTTCTCAGCGCCCTTGCAAACCTCAGTCAGCGAATCGGACTTCAGTATACCACTCCCGCAAATTATGCCTTTCTTGAAAGATTAAGCATAGTTATTGTCCCCATAGTCCTTTACATCCTCACAAGGAAAAAGCCATCCGCTCTTCGTATTGTCGCATCAGCCTTCTGCCTTGTCGGATGCTTTGTTTTCAGCGGTGCATTTACCGACGGATTCACCTTCGGAATAGGGGAGATGCTCTGCTCTCTCGCAGGTATACTGGGCGGTATAAATCTTTGTCTCACGGGCGTTTATGTCAAAAAGCTTGATATATCCCTTTATATGACAATATATATGTCGGTATACTTCCTCACCTCGCTCGTTATGACTATAGGACTTAACGCCATCACCGACACAAACGGAATTCCGCTTGAGCCCCTAAGATACACCGCAAGCCCCGTAATCTTCATAGCACTTCTTCTCTTCGGACTTTTCTCCGTAGGACTCTGCTGGCTTATGCGTACCGAAGCAATTAAGTACATAAGCCCCGCAAAGGTAACGCTTCTGAATCCGCTTTCCGCCGTTTTGACGGGCGTAGTATCCATCTCAATCGGCACCGATATTCTCAGCATAAGATTCGTTGCGGGTACACTTCTCATCCTTGCCGCGGTATTTATGTCGGGAATAGACGGACTTATGGAGAATAACCGTAATAAGCCCAAATCGGAAGAAATGATAAATAGTAAATAAAATTTGATAAAGACATTCCCCCGTATATATGGTAAAATCTTCTTGTGAAAATATTCTTTTCAGTAAAAGAGAAATCATATAATACGGAGGGATTTTTTTATGAACGGTATCACAATTGATTTCGCAAAAAGCGAGCTTTCAAAATATCTCAAAAATCTCGAAGTCGAGGCGAATATCACCCTCGGACTTTTTGAGGACTTCAACATAAATATGGAGCTTCCCGACAAGGAGCAGGACGATGCAATCGCAATTTCAGTCAAGAACAAAAAGGGCTATATTGCAGGCTCAAACGAGCGAAGCGTCCTCATAGGTGTTTACAGATTCCTTGAGGAATGGGGTATAGGCTGGATAAGAGCAAGCCGTGAAAGCTATCCCGAGGTATGCCTTGCTCAGGATGTGGAAATATTCGAAAAGGCAAGCCTTCGTCACCGCATAGTCTGCATCGAGGGTGCCTGCTCCGTGGAAAATGTGCTTGATATGGTGGACTGGCTTCCGAAGGTAGGTCTTAACGGATATTTCATTCAGTTTACCACGGGCTACGAATTCTATCAGCGCTGGTATGAGCATAAGCTCAGCACCGTTAAAGAGCCGGAGGAATTTTCCGTTGACAAGGCTATAATGTTCACCGATAAGGTTATTGCCGAAATCAAAAAAAGAGGTCTTGTTTTCCACAGATACGGTCACGGATGGAACTGCCGTGCCTTCGGTATGCCGGATAACGGCTGGACAAAATTCGATGAGAGCGATATCCCGCAATCCTTCCACGATGTATGTGCCCTTGTAAACGGTGAAAGAAAATGCTGGAACGGGGTTCCGCTTGAAACACAGCTTTGCTATTCAAATCCTCTTGTGCGTGAAAAACTTGTCGAGGAGGTTATTAAAACCTGCAAGAATCAGCCCGAATGCGATGTTTTCCAGTTCTGGCTCGGTGATGCGGTTCTTAATACCTGCGAATGCGAGGGCTGTCTTGAGGACTATTACTCCGACCACTATATAAGACTTGTAAACGATATTACCGATAAAATGGTAGAGGAGGGAATAGAGCAAAAGCTTGTATTCATTATCTACCTCGACAGTATGCATCCGCCGAAAAAGGAGAGAATCAAGCATCCCGAAAAGGCGATAATGATGTTTGCACCCATAACAAGAACCTACGGTGAAGTCTTCCCCGAGGAATATAAAATCAAGGACATCCCCGAATACAAAACCAACAGCTTTGCAAAGCCCTCAGGCGTTGACGAAAATCTTGCCTATATCTACAACTGGAGACAAATCTACAACGGTGATACAATCGACTTCGACTACCACCTTATGTGGGACTATATGCTTGACGCAGGCGGCGAGCGAATTGCAAAGGTGCTTCATACAGACATAAAGCATATGAAGGGTCTCGGTATGAACGGACTTGTAAGCTGTCAGATTCAGCGAAACTTCTTCCCGACATCCGTTGCTATGACCACAATGGCAAGAACACTCTGGAATAAGGACGTCGACTTCGATTCTGTCAGAAGAAAGCTTTATGCAGACTCCTTCGGAGCGCAAGCCGTAGACGAGCTTTGCAGCTATTTCTCCACACTTTCCGATGCCTTCGATATTGCGGCAATAAAGCTCGAAAAAACAATAGACAACTCCAAAATGCGTGCCGCTATGGAAAACTGTATCGAGCTTATGGATAACTTCAAAAAGACAATAGAAAAGTACAAAAACACCGAAAACGAAGCCCACAGAGAATCCTGGGAATACCTTGAGCTCCACGGCGATATGTACAGCGATTTTGCAAGAGCAATAATAGAAAACATAGACGGCAACATTGAAAAGTCCAAGGAATACCGCACAAGAGCATACGACTATTGCTTCAGAAACGAGGACTTCCTTCAGCCCGTGGTTGACGGCTGGAACTTCATTAACTGCATAGCCAACAGAATCAAAATCGGTACGGGTAAGCCTTATAAGCTCGTATGAAAAAATATAGCGGGGAAGGGAACATCTTCTCCGCTTTTGCATATAAAAATGGCATACCGCCAATAAAGCGGTATGCCGTAATTTTTGTTCAGCAGTGCTCGATACATCCTATACACTGCACATTGTTAATAGAATCCTCGTATCTCGCGTCAAAGATTTTACCCTCGGGATTTTTGTTTATAACATTGGAAACAACAGAGTCCAAAAGATATCCGTGAACTCCCATTACAGCTTTGCTGTGACAGTTGACGTTTGTAATTATTATGTTACGAAGACCATCCGTGAAGTTATCACCGTAAGTGCCGAAAGTTCCGCAAACTATCGTGTAGCAATTGGGTGCAGGATCTGTGATTCCGTCAATTATAACGTTGTAAATATGTGTACTTCCGGGAAGAAGTCGTATAGGATAGCACAGATAAGAGTGAGCGCAAACATTGCGGATTGTAATATCATGAATGTCGCAACCACGCTTTGTCCAGTCATTGTGCATAACGTGAGTGTTACGAAGAGATCCGCCCGGCTTGTAGTCTCCCTTCTTTATTGCGGTAAGGGCAATAACATCATCGCCGGTGTTACCTGTAATATCGGAGATCGTAATATGGTGACAGCCGTTTCGAATGTCAATGCCGTCCTGATTTTCCATATTCATAAGCATTCCGTCAATTTCCTTGTACATGGTAGCATCAAAGTCGATTTTTTCGATTATGCCGTTTGCTCCGTCCTCGATGGAAATCCCCCAGCCGTGAGGCTTTACGATTCTGATATTGGAAATGGAGAAATTGCTGATGCAAGCAAACAGAACGCCAATGCCTCTCCAGTCACCATACTGTGATTCTTCGGGCTTTCCCGCATCCGTTCCGTAGGAATGGTCGTGTATATCCCAGAAATCAATTTGTCCTGCTTTTCTCTTTTCCTCGGGAATCCAATCGGCAATTTTGCAAAGGTCCTCCTTTTGGTGAGGGCAGGGAGCGTGAATAAGCTTTGAGCTGTCACCTGTAGCACGAGGTCTGTCCGCACCCTCAAGAATGCAAAGCCCCTCGCCCTTTATGTGTACGTTGCTTATTCTCTCGGGAAACTCAATTCCCATACCGCAGTTAGCCGTGCGGAAGAAGTTGTCACGACAGCTGTCGGAAAGCTTTATTTTGCAATTTTGAAGAATTACCACCGTGTTTTCGGGAAGAAGTATCGCAGAATCGAGAAGCCAGAATTTACGCTCCTTGTCGTTTTCCTGCTCTCTCGGAGGAATAACCACAATTCCGTCCGAATGTCGACCTTTTATCGCATTGTTGATTATTTCCGAGTCATTGCATCCTTTGAAATTATTTACGTTAACCATAGATATGTCTCCTTGCTGTTGCTGCCGTATCAAATCGGCAGATATTTATAATTTCGCATTTCTTAAAAACTCTTAACCCACTTTATAGAGTTTTCCATCCATTCGGATATGTGCATCATCGGAATATTCTGCTCATCTTCGTTAGGAAGTCCGAGTCCGTGCTTGCCGTCGGGGTATACGTGCATTTCAAATTTGATTCCCTGCTTTTTAAGGGCAAGTGCCATTACAAGCGAATTGTCAACCGGAACTCCTCCGTCGTTGGATGTGTGCCAGAGGAAAGCGGGGCAGGTGCGCTCGTCAACATTAAGCTCGGAGCTGTACTTCTGATATTCCTCCACGGGAAGTCCCGCACCGCAAAGATTGTGGAACGAGCCCTTGTGACCGAAGTTGCTGTAGCTTATAACGGGATAGCAGAGAATCATACCCGAGGGCTTGTTGTATCCGTATTCCATAGGCTGTGCCTTTTCGTAAATTTCGGGTCTATGCCAGATAGTACCCATAGTACTTGCAAGATGACCGCCCGCAGAGAAGCCGAGAACAAAAATCTTGTCCTTGTCAATATTGAATCTCTCCGCATTGTCTCTAATGTACTTCATAGCATTTGAAGCATCCACCTGAGGCATAGGATACTTCATATCGGGATTATTGCTCTTTACGGAATACTTAAGCACAAACGCATTGATACCCGCAGCAAAATACTGAAGCGCAATCTTCTCACCCTCATGATGAGCACAAATAGAATACCCGCCACCGGGAAATACCAGAACCGCACTTCTCTTGCTGTGATCAATATCCGTAGCCACATAAGTCTCAAGAGTAACACTCTTATCCTCATCTCTCAAATAAACAACCTCGTTAATCATAACTATATCTCCTTTATAAATTTTTTAAAATTGAAGATTGCGAAGCAATCAACTTCCGATTATGAATTATGCATTATGCATTATGCATTATCTTCACCCACATATGCATAACATTGACACGAGCTTCCTCATATGCATCCGAGAACTGAACAAGAAGCCTCTTGCCACCGTCGGGGTCTTTAACTACAATGTTGTTAGAATAATAGCATTGCTTCTTCTCCGTCTCAAGATAAACACCCTCGTCCCAGGTGTATCCGTCCTCGGAGGTGTAGAATACAAATCCCTTGAATCCCTTCGCTCTGCCGTGAAGCACCCATATGCCGTCAATGATGTTGACCTGCGGATTTCTGATGCCCTTTTCAAGATAGCAGGGCTTTACGGTTTCCCAAGTCGCACCATTATCATCCGAAACGAGATGATCCATATTCACCTCATCTAAGCTGTTGTAAGAGAAGAAATGCAGCTTGCCATCTTCATCAAACTTAAGCTGACAGTACCCTCTTCCAAAGGTGCTTTCCATAGGTACAACACAAAGCTCAGAAAAGCTCTTTCCACTGTCCGTACTCTTGTATATTCTGTAAACGTCTTCGGGACGGGAAGCACAGAAGGACTCGGTAAGCCCACCCTCGTGTCTTTCGGGCTTTCTCGCATCGTTGCAAAGAAGTATAATGTATATCGCACCGTCCTTGTAAACAGCATCATAAACTCTTCCCGCATAGGGCGAAAGCTCGTATGCCTCTTCCCATGTCTTGCATCCGTCCGTGCTTCTGCAAACGTAAGGCGTAAACCACGGCTCACAGCAGATAGCTCCAAGCATATCGTTGCGAAGACAAGTTACAACAACAGTCCCATCATCACAGCAAACCGCATTTTCAACGGAAACGCTGAATATACCCTCCTCAAAAGCCTTCTTGGAAAAAGAAAAAACACAAGGCTCCGAATAGGTAACTCCCGCATCGGTCGAAATCCTGTATTCCACCCAACCGAACGCCGAATGCCCTCTGAATCTAACCGCCGAACAGTTGGAATTAAAATCCACAATAGTATCCGGCGCAATCTCACAAAGCGCATGGCTCATATGCCCACTTCTCCCGCGAGCCTCATTATCCACATACATCTCCGGCTCATACATCACAGCCGCATATTTCTCATGATCAAGCTTATTCCAGATTTTCATAAATCCACCTCACTAACCAAATCAATTAAAATCCCAATGAAGATTGCGAAGCAATCAACCTTCCCTGTCCACTGTCCCTTGTCCACTGTTCACTTCTTTATCTTCACCCACATATGCATAACATTAACTCTCGCCGCCTCAAAGGTATCGGAGAACTGCACAAGCAACCTCTTTCCACCCTCGGGGTCGTTCAGAACAATGCTGTTGGAGTAGTAGCAAGCACCCTTTTCCTTCTCAAGGTAAATACCCTCATCCCAGTTCTGTCCGTCAAGAGATGTGTACAAAACAAAGCTCTTGCCCTTGCTTCCTCGTCCCTGAAGAACAAATACACCGTCAATAATGTTCACCTGAGGATTTCTTATACCCTTCGCAACAAAGCACTTCTGCGACTTTTCCCAACTCTTTCCGCAGTCACGGGAAATGATGTGATCCATATTTTCCTCGTTGTTTATGTCATACGCATAAGCGTGAAGAACTCCGTCATCATCGAAAATCATAGCTCCGTAAGCCCTGCCGAATGTACTGTCAAAGGGAACAACACAATGCTCGTTAAATGTCTTACCGCTGTCCGTGCTTGTGAAAATTCTGTATAAATGCTCGGGCTTGTTTCCCGTCCAGTTGCCCATTGTACCGTCATCGTTTCTTGAGCTGTTGCAGAATTCGTATGCGTAAATTACTCCGTCGTGATATCTCGCATCATAAATTCTTCCGTCAAAGGGGGAAACCTCAACAGGCTCTTCCCAGCTCTTGCATCCGTCTGTACTTCTGACAGCACAAGGAGTAAACCACGGCTGACAGCAAATCTCAAACAGCGTGTCGTTTTTAAGGCAGAACGCAACAACCGTACCGTCATCGCAGGTAACAGCCTTTTCAACGGAAATCGTATACATTCCGTCCTCAAGAGACTTCACCGAATAGCGGAAATCACGGGACTCGGAATAGGTAACACCCGCATCCGTCGAAATCTTGTATTCTATCCATCCGTAAGCCGAATGTCCCGAGCATCTTATGGGCGAGCAATTGGAGTTGAAGTCTATTATCGTGTCGGGAAGAAATTCAGTCATTGCGTGCGACATATGACCGCTTCTTCCTCTTTTTTTGTTGTCAATATGAATTTCGGGCTCGGAAATAAGAGCCGTGTATGTCTTGTGCTCGATTTTGTTCCAAAGCTTCATAATCTGTTCCTTTCAAAGCTGTATTTTTACTTTAAGCCTATAATAACACAATATATTTGTTTTTGCAAGTAAAAAACATATTTATTTCGGTAAAATTGTATCAAAATACTGTATTTCCCGAAATTTTGTAATACTTAATAAGCCCGAATAATAATGGAAAATTCAAAGTTTTTTCTTCTTTAATATATTTGTCTTGAAATAATAAAAAATCTGTATTATAATATATTTACCATTGGAAAATGGGAAAGTTTAATCAATTTTGAAAGGTGGATTTCGCAATGAAAAAATGCAACTTCAAAAGAGCATCAATCACACTTTGTATTATTCTCGCTTTAAGTAGCCTTGCCCTTGCGCTTGCGGGCTGTCGAGGAAAGTCCGAAACCACCGTCTCAAAGCTTGCTTCACCGCTCCCGTATTCCGACAGAATTTCAGATGATTATACTGCCGATTGGTATCTTGGATCTGTAGAAATAATGCATGAAAATGAGCCCGAAGAAAAGAAAGAGCTCATCGGCGATTTCACAGTTCTTGAAAGTATGAGCTTCATGGGAATCAGGTATATTAACGTCAAGATTTACCCCGACGGAAAAGGCAAAATGACGTATAAATATTTTAGCCATGAATACTTATACAAAGACCGTGGCATTATGCTTTCCGAAAGCTCTGTAGATTTAAATGCCGAGCAGACAGAAAAGATTACAAAGCTTTTTAACAGCAATAAATTCTGGTCAATTCCCACAGAGCATCCCGATGAAAGATTGGGATATGACGGCTCCACAACCTTTATTGAGGGTGCCTACGGCGACAAATATAACTTCATTCATATGTGGATGCCCGAAGAAAAATACGAAATTTCCAAAATCACAAAAGGCGTTTACGATTATGGTCATGAGTGGGGAATTAACTTCGAAATAAGCGAAGAAAAAGAAAAAGAATTAGATGAAAAATCAGGTGTTCAAAGGATAAAAGATGAGTAAGGTTATCGCAATAGTAGGCCCGACAGCCTCGGGCAAAACTTCGTTGAGTATTGCCCTTGCAAAAAAATACGGCGGCGAAATAATTTCCGCAGACTCAATGCAGTTTTACCGCTGTATGAATATAGGTACGGCAAAGCCCGACATGGCAGAGCGGGACGGCATCCCCCACAGAATGATTGATATTCTCGATATCACCGAAAGCTTCTCCGTGTCCGACTTCTGCGAAAGATGTGACAGGGAAGTGCAGGAGGTACAAAATCTCGGAAAGCTCCCAATTATGTGCGGAGGTACGGGATTTTACGTGGACTCCTTCCTTGACGGCATAAAGTTCGGCCAGTTTGAAAATGACCCCGAGCTTCGTGACAGACTCTATAAGGAATTGGACGAGGTCGGAATAGACGCAATGTATGAAAGACTGTGCTCGGTTGATCCCGAAAACACGGTGGACAGACATAACCCCAAAAGAGTAATCCGTGCTCTTGAGGTGTACGAGCTTACAGGCAAAACCCTCGGCGAGTGGAATGCCGAATCAAAGCTTGAGCCTCCGAAGCACCAAAGCCTTATAATAGGACTTCGCTATAACGACAGAGAAAGACTCTACGAAAGAATAAACAAGCGCGTCGATATAATGCTGGAAATGGGACTTCTCGACGAGGTAAAACAGCTTATCTCGATGGGAATCAAGGACACCGTAACAGCAGGTCAGGCAATAGGCTATAAAGAATACTATCCTTATTTCGACGGCACAATGACCCTTGAGGAATGCACGGAAAAGCTCAAGCAGGAATCAAGAAAATACGCCAAGCGTCAGATGACCTGGTTTAAGAGAAACCCCAAAATCAAATGGATTGACCTTGATGATATTACGGCTGAGGAAATAATCGCCACGGCATCGGGCTATGTCGATGAATTCCTCGGAGAGTGAACTTTAGAAGGAAACGGAGCTGATAAAATGTCCGAGCTTTTTTCGCCGGAAAAGATAGTGAAAAAAATCGTTATCGCACTGGTCTGTGTTGTGGCAGTTGTTGCGGTGGCAATACAGCTTGTAAGACTTGTAAATTCGGGACTTACTACCGAAAAGGCTCTTGCCGTAACCATGGAGGAATCTGTTGAAATGGACGGCTACATAATGCGACGGGAAACGGTTCTCTTTGCGGATTCGGGCGGTACAATGCTTGCCGCCGTAAAGGACGGCGAGCGAATCTCCAAGGACAGAGAGGCTGTAAGAATTTACTACACGGAAAACGATTTATCCACGGAAAATTACATAAGAGAAACGGACGAGAAAATCTCCGTTCTTGAAAAGAGCTCCCTTGATACCTCATATATTTCCGCGGATTTGAATAAAATGGACGACGAGATAGCCGAGCTCCTCTCGGAAACTCTCGTTTATACCGCAGACAACGACCTTGTCGGAGCAATAAGCCGCAAGGAGGATTTGCTTGTCAAGATGAACAAGAGATGGCTTCTTTCCCATCCCGGCAAAAGCTTTGAGGACAAAATAGAGGAGCTTATGCGTGAGCGCAGTGCATACCGCTCAAGGCTTACAGGAAGCTCAACGGCAATAATCGCTCCCGCCTCGGGATACTATTACGCATCGGTAGACGGCTACGAAAGCATCTTCTCCTCGGAAAACATCAAGGATCTCAGTGTTGAAAAGCTGAATTCCATGATAAACAGTCAGCCCGAGCAGTATATCGGAAAGAGCGCGGGCAAAATCGTAACCGACCACAACTGGTATATTGCCTGTCCCGTAAGCACGGAAACCGCACGCCTTTTTGACGTGGGAAACAAATACAGTATCGAATTCACCTATAACTACGGCACAGTCCTTGATATGACGCTCTACTCAAAGACATCGGACAGCAAGACTGATTCCGCCGTGCTTGTATTCACAACGAATACGGTGCCTTTGGATTTCGAATACACACGCAATCAGAAAATCAAGGTAATACACAAGAAGTACAGCGGTCTTAAGGTTCCGAAGCAGGCAATCCGCTTTGTGGATGATATAAAGGGCGTGTACGTAATCAGCGGTGCCGTGCTTGAATTCAAGCGAGCCGAGGAAATATACAGTCTTGACGACTATTACATTATCGAAGCCGATGCGGACTCTCCGAAATACGAGAAAAAGTATGTCCGCTCAAGAACCGTTGACGAAGAGGGCAAGGAAACCGTAACCTACTACAGATCGGTGTTCCTTTACGATACGGTGGTTGTTGACGGCAAAAATCTTTACGACGGTATGAAAATAGAATAATACCGAAAAAAGCACAAACAGAAAAAGGGTATTGACATATGACAGATTCTTTGATATTCAATGCAGAACAGATAAAGCGCGAGATTTCCGAGTGCGCAAGGGAAGCGGGCAGGGAAGAAGCGGAAATAAAAATCGTCCCCGCCACAAAGACCGTGAGCGCGGAAAGAATAAATCTCCTTCTTGACTGCGGAATAGATACCATAGGCGAAAACAGAGTTCAGGAGCTTCTGGAAAAATACGATGCTCTTGATAAGCGCTTCAAAATTCACTTTATCGGAAAGCTTCAGACAAACAAGGTAAAGTACATCATAGACAAGGTTGATATGATTCAGTCGGTGGACACACTGAGACTTTGCGAGGAAATAAGCAAAAGAGCAAAATCTATCGGAAGGATTATGGAGGTGCTTGTCGAGGTCAACATAGGACACGAGGAATCAAAGTCGGGAGTAATGCCCGAGGACGTCGTTGATTTCGTAAAGGAGGCAGCTCGGTTTGACGGTATAAAAATCGTCGGACTTATGACAATTCCTCCCGCAAAGCCCGCAGATTTCCAATCTTCCGACGGTGTTTCACAGAAAGTTTACAATTGCGAGGCTTATTTCAAAAAAGTTAAGGAATTATCACTTGACATATTGAATGAAAATGTAGATAATGTTATTATGCGAGAATTGTCGATGGGCATGTCGGCGGATTACTGCGAGGCTGTAAAGTGCGGAGCAACAATCGTCCGTCCCGGAAGAGCAATTTTCGGCGAAAGAATTTATAAATAATTTATTAAATAAACGGAGGGTAAAGTTATGGCATTGAAGGATATTCTTAAGCGCGGCGGAGGAGATACGGTTATTTCTCCCGAGTATGATGACGAAATGGAAAACGTATACGACGACAGAGCAAGCTTTGATTACGGCTCAAACGAATCACAGACAGAAATTTCAGGCGCAGACAGCGGTGCAACAATTGAAATGAAGGTTGTTAAGCCCACTTCCTATAAGATTGAAGAAGCAAAGCAGTACGGCGATCTTCTTCTTGACAGAAAGACAGTTCTTCTCAACCTCGAATCCACATCTCTCGAGGACGCAAGAAGACTTCTCGACTTCCTCGCAGGCGTAGTACACGCTGTTGACGGCAAGATCGAAAAGGTTGGCAAGAAGACTTTTGTTGCTACTCCCCACAATGTTGATGTTTCCGGCTCTGCCGAGGTTGCAGAAGAAGAATCCGCATTCGAAAACTGATTCGCTTCATGTCCTATTTTCTCTACGCAACAGTAAGCACGGTGCATCTGCTTATAGGCTTTCTGAAGATTGCACTGCTTGTTTACGCAATTACCTCGTGGCTTCCCGTGAACGAGGACAGTCCCTTTATTCGTCTTCTGGATATGATATGCGCACCTGTTCTGTATCCTATGCGACTGCTGGTCGAAAGGAGCGAGACTCTCTCGTCCCTGCCGATAGATATTTCGTATATCTGTACATATTTTGCGCTTATGATAATCGGCGAGCTGCTTCCCGCGGTTGCTATATAGGTGAACTATGGGCAAGCTCATTTTAAATGACGAGGAAAAGGTTCTTGCGGCAAGAGCGGAGGATCTCCTGCAAAGGTGCAGACAAAACAGCGTTCCCGTATTTACGGAATTTCTGTCCGACAGAGAAAAGCAGATTATAACGGAAAAGGCAGCGGAAATCGGAGCTCTCGATTCCCTTACCGTCTTTGGCGGCTATGAGGACGCAGAGCGAACCGTCGCAGGCTTCTTTCCCGAATACTATGCCTATCTCGAAAAGGAGGAGCTGTACGCCGAATTCCCCATTACCGCACTGAAAATACAGTGCTCGGGCTTCCGTGAGCATAACCACAGAGACTATCTCGGCTCAATTCTCGGTCTCGGAATAGAACGGTTTGTCATCGGCGATATCATCGTCGGCGATAATGGCTATGAGGCAACCGTGTTCGTTCATAAAAGAATAGTCGGATTTATTACGGAAAATCTCAGACTCATAGGTCGTGACGGTATAAAGATTA
Source organism: Clostridia bacterium (assembly GCA_017560085.1). GTDB lineage: Bacteria > Bacillota > Clostridia > Oscillospirales > CAG-382 > SIG622. The sequence goes on along the minus strand of JAFYPA010000089.1, from coordinate 67,258 downwards.
CCGAATGCCCGCAGGGAAATGCCCTTGAGATAAAGCGTAGCTTCGAGCTTATAACGGGCACCGTTGCAAGCTTCAGAATAGACGCGCTCATTTCCGAGGTGCTGAATCTTTCAAGAGATAAATCCGTAAAGCTTACCGAGGCAGGTCTTGTGAGTATTAATCACGCGGTCGTTACCGAGAAAAGCGAAGAGGTCCTTCAGGGGGATGTCTTTACTGTAAGAGGCTACGGTAAGTACAGACTTTCGAATATAGGCGACACAAACCGAAAGGGCAGAATCAGGTTTGAGGTTCAAAAATACATCTGACCCCGCCGCTTGCGGCTGTAGGCAGGGCGAGGTCTGCAATACAAAAATACAGCGGAAAAGAGGAAAAATGCTTAAACCCGAAGAAATAATGGTCCCCGAGTTTTCAAAGGGGTTCAAAGGATATAATCCTCGTGAGGTAGACAGCTTCATAAATCAGCTCATAAATGAGTACAGAGAGCTTTACTTCAAGAATGCCGAAACAGAAGAAAAGCTTCAGGCGGTTGTTGAAAAATACAAGGAAACAAGCGCAAAGGCATCGGAAGCAATGAACAATGTAAAGAAGATGTCCGAAGCAATTATCGCCGACGCGAACAAGGAAGCCGACAGAATTATTTCCGAGGCTCAGTCGAAGGTGGGCGAGGTTTCAAGCGCTATGAAGCAGAGCTGCAGCGAAATGCTTGCTTCCTATACAGAGGCATTCGAGGAGGAGAAAAACAAATTCCTCGCTCTTGAAGAAAAATCAAAGCAGTTCAGAGAGACTCTTCTTGAGGCTTACAAGAGCCATGTTGCCGACATTCAGAAGAATTTCCCCGCGTTCTCATCTGAGGATATTTCGGGTGTAAACTTCGGAGCGGAGGTTTCTGCGACATTCAAGGAAAAGATGTCGGGCTCTTCCGAGCAGTAAGCATTTACCTTATTAAAATCAGCAAAATAACAAATCGGGATTTCCCGGTTTGTTTTGGATTTTGCCGTGTTTATTTGCGGCAGATTCCGTAACTATATAAAGTAGAAAATCAATTAAGGAGTAAAGATAATGGCAAAGGACTTTTCTAATTCACTTAATCTCCCCAAGACAGATTTCCCCATGCGTGCAAATCTGCCCCAGAACGAGCCCAAGACGCTTGAAAAGTGGGAGAGCGAAGGCATTTACCACAAGATGCTTGAAAATAACGAGGGCAAGCCCCTGTTTATTCTCCACGACGGACCTCCCTTCTCCAACGGTAACATCCATATGGGTACCGCAATGAACAAGGTTCTCAAGGACTTCATAAACAAATCAAAATCCATGGGCGGCTACAAGGTCCCCTACGTTCCCGGCTGGGATAACCACGGTATGCCTATCGAGTCTGCCATTATCAAGAAGAACAAGATTGACAGAAAGAGCATGAGCATTTCCGCATTCAGAAATGCGTGCCACGACTTCGCTCAGGACTTCGTAAACATCCAGAGAACCTCCTTCAAGAGACTGGGTGTTCTCGGTGACTGGGAAAATCCTTACCTCGCTATGTCTCCCGAATTCGAGGCAGAGGAAGTAAAGGTATTCGGCGAAATGTATCAGAAGGGCTACATCTATAAGGGACTTAAGCCCGTTTACTGGTGCTGTGCCGACGAAACAGCTCTTGCTGAGGCTGAAATCGAATATAACGACGATCCTTGTACATCCGTATATGTTAAGTTTGCGGTTAAGGACGATAAGGGCAAGCTTTCAGGCATTGTTGACCTTGCAAAGACCTACTTTGTAATTTGGACAACAACAATCTGGACACTTCCCGGAAATATGGCTATTGCCGTACATCCCAGAGAAACATACGTTGTTGCAAAGGCAAAGAACGGTGAAAACTATATCGTTGCAGAGGCTCTTCTTGCCAAGACAATGCTTATGGCAGGCTTTGAGCAGTGCGACTATGAGGTTGTTGCAACATTTGCCGGCGGCGACTTCGAATATATGACAGCACAGCATCCCTTCCTTGACAGAGACAGCCTTCTTGTTACTGCCGAATATGTTACAATGGAAAGCGGTACAGGCTGCGTTCATACAGCTCCCGGCTACGGTGCCGACGACTACCACACAGGTATGCGCTATAAGATGAACATCATCGTTCCCGTAGACGATAAGGGATATCAGGGCGAGGAAGCAGGCAAGTTCGCAGGACAGTTCTATGCTAAGTCCAACGAAACAATCCTTGAGGACATGAAAGAGTCCGGTGCACTCTTCGCATCCGAGGAAATCACTCACCAGTATCCTCACTGCTGGAGATGTAAGAATCCTATCATCTTCAGAGCAACTCCTCAGTGGTTCTGCTCCGTTGATGCATTCAAGGATGAGGCTGTTAAGGCTTGTGACGACGTAACCTGGCTTCCTGCATGGGGTAAGGAAAGAATGACATCCATGATCCGTGAAAGAGCGGACTGGTGTATTTCCCGTCAGAGACATTGGGGTCTTCCCATTCCCGTAGTATACTGCGCAGATTGCGGCAAGCCCATCTGTACTCCCGAAACAATTGCAAAGATTTCCGAGGTGTTCGGCGAATTTGGCTCCAACGCTTGGTTTGACAAGGACGTTAAGGAGCTTCTCCCCGAAGGATTCGTATGTCCTCACTGTGGCAAGTCCGAATTCACCAAGGAAACAGATACACTCGACTGCTGGTTTGACTCCGGCTCCACACACTTCGCTTCCCTTAAGAAGGGCGGCAACTGGCCCGCTGATATGTACCTCGAGGGTGCAGACCAGTACAGAGGCTGGTTCCAGTCCTCTCTCCTTACAGCTGTTGCGGCTCAGGGTCAGGGTGCTCCCTATAAGACCGTTCTTACACACGGCTGGGTAGTTGACGGCGAAGGTAAGGCAATGCATAAGTCTCTCGGTAACTCTGTATATCCCGAGGATGTTATCAAGGTATACGGTGGCGACCTCCTCAGACTCTGGGTTGCTTCCAGTGACTACAGAGTTGACGTAAGATGCTCCGATGCACTCTTCAAGCAGCTCTCCGAAGCATACAGAAAAATCAGAAACACAATCAGAATCCTCCTTGCAAACCTCGGTACACCTGAAGCAGATTTCGATCCAAACAAGGATATGCTTCCCGTGGATAAGCTTTACGAGATTGACAAGTGGATTGTTTGCGAATACAATAAGCTCGTTGCAAATGTTCGCGAGGCATATAACGATTTCGAATTCCACATCATTTACCACGAGGTACACGACTTCTGCACAAACGAGCTCTCTAAGCTCTACGTTGATATCACCAAGGACAGAGTTTACTGCGAAGAAAAGGAAAGCGTTCAGAGAAGAAGCGCGCAGACAGCTATGTATATCGTTCTCAACGGTATCGTAAAGCTTCTCGCACCTATCCTTTCTTACACAGCAGAAGAAACATGGAGCTATATGGCTCACCTTGACGGCGAAAAGGCAGAAAGCGTATTCCTTAACGATATGCCCGAATTCTGCGATGAATATAACTTCGCAGATGTTGCGGAAAGATGGGAAAAGCTTCTCGCAGTTCGTGACGATGTTATGAAGGCACTTGAAATTGCAAGAGCTGAAAAGCTTATCGGTAAATCCCTTGATGCTTGTATCGATATCTATGCAGATGCAGACAACGACGCAATGAAGACATTTGAGGCGTTCAGTGATGACCTTAAGACAGTGTTTATCGTTTCCAAGGTTAACCTCCACCTCGGTGAAAATGCGCCCGAAAACGCATTTGCAGAAACCGAAAGCGGAATCAAGGTTGTTGTAAGCGAAGCACAGGGTCACAAGTGTGACAGATGCTGGTTCGTTTCCGAGGATGCCAAGGACATCGGCGAGGGTCAGTACCTCTGTCCCAGATGTGCGGCTGTAACAGGAACAAACGCATAAAATAAAATATTATATCCGTGCCGTAGACTCGGATTTACGGTACGGATATTTTAGTTAAGCGAGGTAAAAATGGCGGTAATTTTAATTGCGGTACTGGTTGTTATACTTGACCAGGTAACTAAACTTATCGTAAATGCCAACATGGAGCTTCATCAGTCCTTCAATGTTGTTCCCGGTGTTCTTAATTTCACCTATATAAGAAACGACGGAGCCGCATGGGGAATGTTTGATGATAAGCGTTGGATATTCCTGATAATGTCTACTGTTGCAATTGCGGTTATAATTTTTATTCTCGCAAAATACAGAGATTCCCATATAATGATGAAAATTCCGCTTGCACTGATTCTCGGCGGCGGAATAGGAAATATGATAGACAGACTTTTCTATACCGAAGAATTTCTCGACGGTGCGTGCAAGCTTTTCGGTGAAGGCTACAGAGCCCTTGACGGCGTGGTGATTGACTTTATTGAAGCGGCGTTCATTGATTTCCCCGTTTTCAATATTGCAGACTGCGCAGTGACCGTAGGAACTTCACTTCTGTTTGTCTATATCATTTTCATAGACGGAAAAATCCAAAAGGAAAAAGAGGATGACAAGCCGTTGAATACCTTCGGAGGCGGTGACAGTAATGAATAATTTCCCCACCGAAGAAATAAACGAAGTCATCGAAAACGAGGCTGTTACCTTCACGGCAGAGTCCGCCTCAAGACTTGACAGCTCGATTGCGGAAAACTGCGATATGTCAAGAAGCAGTGCACAGCAGCTCATAGAAAACGGCTCTGTCACGGTAAACGGTAAAACGGTTACCCAGAAAAGCTGTAAGCTTAAAAGCGGAGATTCGGTAACTGTTGAGCTTCCCGAGCCCGAGGACTGTACCGCATTACCGCAGGATATCCCGCTTGATATAGTCTATGAGGATGAGCATCTTCTTGTTGTAAATAAGCCTAAAGGAATGGTAGTGCATCCCGCACCGGGTAATCCCGACGGAACACTTGTAAACGCCCTTCTGTGGCACTGTAAGGATGGACTTTCAGGTATAAACGGCGTAATTCGTCCGGGTATAGTCCACAGAATAGACAAGGACACAAGCGGTCTTCTGGTTGTCGCAAAAAACGACAAAGCCCACGCAGGACTTGCAGAGCAAATCAAGGAGCATTCCTTTACACGAATATACAACGCACTTCTCTATGGTCATCCCCAAAATGACAGCGGAACGGTCAATGCCCCGATAGGCAGAAACCCCAACGACAGAAAAAAAATGGCAGTTACCGAGAAAAATTCAAAAAACGCGGTAACGCATTTCAAGGTTCTTGAGGATTTCGGCGAATTTTCTCTTTGCGAAATGAAGCTTGAAACCGGCAGAACCCATCAGATAAGAGTCCATATGTCCTATATCGGCTATCCCGTTGTGGGAGACCCGCTCTATGCTCCGAAGGAGGGAAAGAACAAATTCGGAATTGTCGGGCAGGCACTTCACGCAAGGGTAATGGGCTTTGTACACCCGATAAGCGGGGAATATATGGAGTTTTCCTCCGAGCTTCCCGCATATTTCTCTGAGGTAGTAGAAAAACTCAGACGTAATTCACAGAGGTGAAAAAATGGCAAAATTCGATAATATCATCATTGTCTCGGATATAGACGAAACCTTCCTCGGCAAAAAAGGCAGAATGGTCCCCGAAAATCTTGAGGCAATCGAATACTTCAAAAAGAACGGCGGCAGCTTTGCCGTCGCAACGGGCAGAGAGGATTATCTTATCCTTTCCTCAATTCCCAATATCCATGAAATAGTAAATATTCCGATTATAGGCTGTAACGGTGCTTATATCTGCGATATGAACGACAGAAGCATCAAGCACGAGGTTTTCCTTGATTACGAAAAGGTAAAGCCCATTGTTGACAAAACAGCCGAGCTTGAGCCCAATCTCTGGATGAGAGTCAGCTCCGACGGACAGATGTACTGTCGCTTCCTTCCCGAGAGCAAGGGTGATAACTGGTACAGAATATTTAACGACAGAATTCACATCGGTGATATACATAAAATCTCCGATACCTCAAGATGGCACAAAATCCTCTTTGAGGGCACAAAGGAGCAGGTAGACCACATAAGAGAGTATTTTGATACACTTGATAAGGACTTACCCTTCGAGTTTATCTATGCTCATCCCACCGTGCTTGAAATTATGCCCAAGAACGGCACCAAGGGAACAATGCTCGAAAAGCTCAAGAGTGTCATCGGAAAGCCGAATGCAACCGTTTTCACAGTAGGTGACTACGAAAACGACGAGCAGATGCTCCGTATGGCAGACAGATGCGCAACACCTCTTAATGGTATGCCTCATCTCAAGGAAATTCCCGGAATCCTTGTGCTTTGCGATAACGACAGCGGTGCAATCGCAGACCTTATCGGCAGAATTGAAAAGGAAATCGACGGTTAATATAACCGACAGTATACAGTAAACAATTAACCAACATAAAGGAGAAAAAAGATGGATAAGAACAAGCTTTCCTTCTACGCCAACGAAATCAGAAAAGGCGCAGTAACGGCGGTTTATTCCGCAAAGTCCGGTCATCCCGGCGGCTCTCTCGGTATTGCCGAGATTCTCACTTACCTCTACTTTGAGGAAATGAACGTTGATCCCAAGAATCCCAAGATGGAGGACAGAGACAGATTCGTGCTCTCCAAGGGTCACACATGTCCCGCACTCTATGCAACACTTGCACACAGAGGATTCTTCCCCGTAGAGGACCTTGTTACATTCCGTCACACAGGCGCATACCTTCAGGGTCATCCCGATATGAAGCATATCCCCGGTATTGATATGAGCTCTGGCTCTCTCGGTCAGGGCATCTCCGCTGCTTGCGGTATGGCACTTTCGGCTAAGCTTTCCGAAAAGAGCTACAGAGTATACACAGTACTCGGCGACGGCGAAAGCGAAGAGGGTCAGGTATGGGAGGCAGCTATGTTTGCCGCTCACTACGGACTTAATAACCTGACAGCATTCATCGACTTTAACGGTCTCCAGATTGACGGCGATGTTACAAAGGTTATGAACCCCACACCCCTTGACGAAAAGTTCAAGGCATTCGGCTGGAATGTAACGGTAATCGACGGTCATAGCTTTGACGAAATCGCAAATGCTCTTGAAATGGCAAAGAAGTCGGATAAGCCCTTTGCAATCATCGCAAAGACAGTAAAGGGTAAGGGCGTTTCCTTCATGGAAAACAAGGCAGAATGGCACGGAAGCGCACCCAACAAGGAACAGTACGAACAGGCAATGCAGGAGCTGGAAGCAGTATCCGTATGCCTTGCAAAGTAATAGGGGAGGTACAGTAAAATGGCAGACGTAATCGCAACAAGAGAAAGCTACGGTAATGCACTTGCACAGCTCGGTGAAAAATATGACATCGTTGTTCTGGACGCAGACCTCTCAAAGTCCACAAAGACAGATACATTCAAGAAGAAATTCCCCGAAAGATTCATCAACTGCGGTATCGCAGAAGCAAATATGATGTCCGTTGCCGCAGGTCTTGCAACAACAGGCAAGATTGTATTCGCATCAACCTTCGCAATGTTCGCAGCAGGCAGAGCATTCGAGCAGATTAGAAACTCTATCGGTTATCCTCACCTCAACGTAAAAATCGGTGCAACACACGCAGGTCTTTCCGTTGGTGAAGACGGTGCAACCCACCAGTGTAACGAGGATATCGGTCTTATGAGAACAATCCCCGGTATGGTAATTCTCAACCCCGCAGACGACACAGAAGCAAGAAAGTGCGTTGAAGCAGCTGTTAAGCACGACGGTCCCGTATACCTCCGCTTCGGCAGACTCGGTGTACCGGTAATGTACGGCGAGGACTACAACTTCGAAATCGGCAAGGGCAATGTTCTTGCAGACGGTAAGGACGTAACAATCGTTGCTACAGGTCTTATGGTAGCAGAGGCTATGAAGGCAAAGGATATGCTTGCAGAAGAAGGCATCAGCGCAAGAGTAATCAACATCTGCACAATCAAGCCCATCGATACAGAGCTCCTCTGCAAGGCATCCAAGGAAACAGGTGCTATTGTAACAGCAGAAGAGCACTCCATCTACGGCGGTCTCGGAAGCGCAGTATGTGAAGCAATCTGCGAAACAGCTCCCTGCACAGTCCTTCGAGTAGGCGTTCAGGATACCTTCGGCTCCTCAGGTCCCGCAAAGGAAGTTCTCGAATATTACGGTCTTACAGCAAAGAATATCGCTGAAACCGCTAAGAAGGCAATCGCCGCAAAGAAGTAATTATAAAACAAAGCCGAACCTCTCAGATTATTCCGGGAGGTTCTTCTTGGATATTCGGAGAAGTTTATGGATTATAAAAAATTGCTCCTCGCTCTTTTGGTAGCCGTTCAGCTTGCATCCTGCGGTAAATCAGAGCTTCCGAACGAGAGTGCAGAAGTTCGGGATAATTACACCGCCGAACAGCAGATAACGGAGGACATAAGTACACCCGAGGTTCTTACTTCACCGCTTTCATCGACAGTAAACTACCTTGAGCCTCTCGACGATTTCTCGTGGGAGATGACAGAAAAGCCCGAATATGTGGTGCTTCATTTTACAAGTGATGTTGTTGCTTCTCGTGATAACCCATATAATCTCGAAAGTGTAAGAAAAATCTTCGAGGACAATTCCCTGAGCATCCATTACATAATCGACAGGGAAGGCAATATCCACAGCTGGCTCCCCGAAACAAGAGTCGCCTGGCACGCGGGCAAGGGCGAATACCTCGGTGTTGAAAAGCTGACAAATGCTATGAATAAGTATTCCATAGGCATAGAAATGCTTGCAATAGGCTCTGCAAGCGATATGAAGCAGTACCTTGCCGAGTCCGAATACACTGTCATTGATAAGAGCCTTATCGGTTATACCGATGCACAGTACGAAAGTGTAAAGCTTCTTGTAAAGGACATATGCGACAGAAACGGAATTCCATTTGATAAAGAGCACATCCTCGGTCACGACGAGTATAATCCTCTGAAAACAGACCCCGGTGAGCTTTTTGATTGGAGTCGCTTATTTGAATAAAAATTACCGGGTGTTTGTACGCACCCGGTTTTGTTTTATTTAATTTTTGCCGTTGTTCTCGTTCCAGAATTTCACAAAGCTTTCAATTGTAAACTCCGAAAGGGAAGAAAGGTCATCCTTAACTTTTCTGAAAAAACAGCTCGGAATTTCACCGCGTGCCAGATTCTTTGCAACGCAGGCATCACAGCTGCAGCATTTTTCATCGCTGTTGTTCGGATTGTGAGGACATTCTCTGTCACGGCAGGTGCAGAAATGATCTTTTTTTACTGACATCGGCTCTACCCGAATCAATATTCAATCTTAACCTCGGCACTTCTCTTTTCATTGCCGAGCTTAACCTTGTAGAAGTTGCCGTTCTTTGCAAAGATTGCAACCTTTTCGTCAACCGTAACCTTGCTTACAGCCTTTTCACTGTAGAACTCGAACTCACCCTTTTCACGGAGAGTAAAGCCGTCCTTTGTGATGTTTTCAGCTGTGATACCGCCGATGAACTTGTCGCAAAGACCGAGGTATGCAAAGCCGTCCTTAACGGGAGCATATGTGTAAAGTCTGAAGTCGTCCTGATTCTTGAGAACTGTCTCGTATGTGTAGTCACAGCACTTGCATACAACCGTGCGAAGTCCTGAGAAGTATTCCTTGACAACATACTTGTCGGATACGGGCTTTACAAACATCTGGTCAAGAGAAAGCTTCATATTTGCACTCTTGTTGGCCTTGTTGATGTCGAAAGCGGCAATGTAGTATGTGTCGCCTGTGTTGGAGAATATCTTGAATGCATCCGTTGCTTCCTCGGGATTAACCGTAAGACAGTCAACTGTAGGCATACCGGGAATATCACATCTGAGAATTCGTCCGTCATAGAGGCAGAGAGGCTTAAGCACGGGAGCATTGGAGCGCTTTGCAGTATCGGAAACGTAGATGGGACCGCCGCTGACAGCTCTTACAACAGAGTTCTTGATGGCCTGACTGTCATCCGTCCACCACATATCCCAGTCGCACCAGATAAGCTGTCCCTGATAGAAGGAGTTGTAGGAGCACTGAAGAATGTGGTTTATAAACCAGCCTCTGTTTTCGGGCTGGAAGTCGCCTGAGCAACGGGAAATAGCTGTCGAGGGTCTGTTCCAGATGTTTTCCTGACCCATACCCATACAGTTGATAAGGTCGCCGCCGAAATGCTTGTAAAGTGAGCTTTCAATACCGTAGTGAAGGTTTCTCGCAATCTCACCAACAGGAGCGATGCCCTTGTACCACATGGAAATACAGGTCTGGTTGTCAACCTTCATAAACTTTGCTCCGCAATCCTTAAGGAAGGAATGGAATGCATCAAAGAAGCCCGCAAACTGCTCCTTGGTAGTACCTGGAACAAGTCTGTCCATACCGTCAATATGTCTTGTAATAAAGAGCTCCGGATAATTCTTATAGATTTCACCCTCGGGAGTAACACCTCTCCAGTAGCCTGTTGTGGGATGCCACATACCCGTGATGATGTCATATTTGTCCTTCATTTCGGTAATGCAATGCTTAAGACCGTTCGGGAATCTCTCGGGAGCCGCCTCAAAGCTGTCAAGTGCGGATGAGTGCATAAGTCTGTACATCTCGCCACCGTTTGCATACTTCTTGCCAACGAAATTCTTAACATCGCCCCACATATCGTCAAAGATAGCCCATCTTACGGGGATATCCTTGTCACGGAATTCCTTACACTTTGAGAGCATATCGGACTCTGTAACTCTTATCTGGAACGCATCCCAGCTGCACCAGCCGAGATATTCGAATATTTCGGGGTAGGGTCTGTCCTCACGCATCTTGATGTAGTTGCCGAGAAGCTCAACGCCGTATTTTGTAAGGTCGTGAACAAGTGTATAAGGATTTTCGCCCGTGCCGTAAACAAAGCAGAGTGTGTCAACGGTGGAAAGTCCGTCGTACCATGAGAATACCTTAGCATAGCATCCCGTTTCGTCACCCTCGATAACAGTCTTGTACTTGTCACCGCACACGGGAAGAATAGCAGTAAAGCTTCCGTCCTTGTTCTTCATAAGAAGAAGCTGTGTGTCGTGGGGATTTTCCTTAAGGTCTGTACCGAAGTTGGGGCGGCACCAGTATGTAGAGTAACGGTTAACGGAAACGAAAGCCTCCATTTCCTCGGGCTGCTTGATTTCAATTGCAACCGCAAGCTCTGCGTTGAAGCACTTGTCTCCCGCATCAGCCTTTGCGAAAATCGCACCGAAGCCGTCCTTTTCACAGCTTACAAGCTCTACCTTGTCAAATACCTCGCTGTCAGCTCCGAGATAGCCGAGAGCCTTGAAAAATGTTGAATCCATAATCTTTTTCCTTTCGTGGATATATTTTACAAATTTAATTTCAGTTTATTCTGCGTATATAATTGCCACCGAAGCCTTCTTTGCTTCGCTTGTAATCTTAACCTTGTAGAAATTGCCGTTTCTTGCAACAACCGCAGGCTTTCCGTCAACAAGCACCTTCTTAACCTCGTTTTCACTGTAGAACTCACAGTCATCCTTTTCAATAAGAGTAAAGCCGTGTCTTGTGACATCGGTAACGGATTTTGCCCCGATGTACTTCTCGCAAAGACCGAGACAGGCAAATCCGCTTATTGCGGGAGCGAGAGTGTAAAGACGAAGGTCATCTATGTTCTTTACTGTGTCATTGAAGCTGTAGCCGTTTTCTTCGGTTATAACGGTTCTTACGCCTGTGAATCTTTCCGTCAGAACATATTTCTCACAAAGAGGCTTAACCTCCATTCCCGCAAGGTCAACACATACGGAAACGGGCTTCTGCTTTTCGTTGAGATTGAACGCCGTAACATAGTAAATATCACCGCAATTATTGAATATCTTAAGAGCCTTGTCCGATTCCTTCGCATTGATTGTAAGACAGTCCTTTGTGGGAACACCGGGCTTGTCACAGCGAAGAATTCTGCCGTCCGAGAAGGCGAGGGGAGCGAGCACCGAAGCAATACTTCTCTCAGCTGTATCCGATACATAAATAGGACCGCCGGAAATCGCACGGATAAGCGCATTCTTGTAAGCATTGCTGTCATCTGTCCACCACATATCCCAGTCGCACCAATAAATGCCACCCTGATAGAATGTGTTGTACGCACATTGAAGAATATGCTTCGAGAACCATTCGTTGTTTTCAGGCATAAAGTCACCCGAGCAGCGGCAGATGGCGGATTTTTGTCTGTTCCATACGTTTTCCTGACCCATACACATACAGTTGATAAGTGCACCGTCGAAATACTTGAATACCGTCTCTTCAAGAGCCTCGTGCATATTTCTCGCAATTTCTCCCACGGGAGCCATACCCTTGTACCAGGTGCGGATTGTACTCTGATTGTCTACCTTCATAAAGACAGAGCCGCATTCCTTCATATGCTTGTGGTATGCATCGAAATACTTCCTGAATTTTTCCTTTGTAATACCGGGAGCAAGTCGCATTCCGCCCTGATAATCCCTTTCGCAGAGCACATCGGGAAGGTCTCTTGCAATGTCGCCCGTGGGTGAAATGCCCTTCCAGTACCCCTGAACGGGATGCCATACCGCAAGGTCAACACCGTGCATTCTCATTTTGTCTGCACAAACCTTAAGACCGTTCGGGAATCTTACGGGACACGCCTCAAAGGAATCAAGCGCACCCTGCACACGAAGTGCGTGAATTTCGGGCATTGTGTTCTGCGGCTTACCTACAAAGCTTCGCACATCGCCCCACATATCGTCGAAAATCGCCCACTTTATCGGTATATTCTTCTCGTTGAATTCCTGACACTTGCGAAGCACATTCTTTTCCGAAACCTTAATGTTGAATGCATCCCACGTACACCATCCGAGATACTCGAAAACCTCGGGGTAGGGACGCTTGTCACGCATAACAATGTAGTCACCGAGGCATTCGGTTGCATATTTGGTAAGCTCGTATATAAGCTTGTAGGGACTCTCACCGGTGCCGTAAACAAATGCAAGAGTATCAACCGTATTAAGCTCCGAATACCAGGAAAGAACATTAGCATAAAAGCCGTCCTCTCTTCCTTCAAGAACGCAGGTGTACTTGTCACCGCACACGGGAAGAACAGCGGTGTAAGTGTCGTCCTTGTTCTTCATAAGAAGCATCTGAGTATCGTGAGGAGCTTCCTTCAAATCCCTTGAGAATGCGGGCGAGCACCAGTATTCACCGGGTCTGTGCACCGCAAGATATTCAGCCATTTCCTCGGGCTGCTCTATCTTTATTTCCGCACCGAGACTTGCGCTGAAGAATTTATCACCCGAATCACCCTTGACGAATACCGCGGTAAAGCCGTCCTTTTCGGCAAACTTGAGATTAACTCCGTCAAAGGCTTCCTTTTCTTCACCTAAAAAGCCTCTTACGGAAAGCTTTAGCATATCCATAGTAAAATTCCTTTCGGATAATTAAATTTACACAACTCTATTTTAACATAAATTTGGAAAAATGCAAGTATATTTTTGCTTTTTGTCAGTCTTTTTTTGAGAAATCCGACAATTATTTGTTCAAACCGCCTTGACTTTAAGATTCTGTTATGTTAAAATGTAGAAAATTCCCAAATGAAACCTAAGGAGATAAAGATATGAGCAAAATCACAGACAGAATTCACATAGGCGAAAGAGAATTCCTTCTTGAAGATAAGGATATGCCTATAACACTTGACGGTACAATGGTACCCCTTAAAAACAGCGACGGCACATGGAATTTCATCACCTGCGACCTCGGTGAAAAGCCCTATCACCATAAGTTCGTAGGCACACCCGAGGACGTATTCGCAAAGCACGGCTTCTGCACAATGGACGCCAACGGTCACTGGGACACATACCCCAGCGGAATCTGGCCCTGGTCTGCGTATAAGTGCGACGACGGTATGATTTTCTGCTTCTGCCACAGAGAGCTTCTCTCAAGAACAGACCCCTTCTTCCGTAACTATTTCCTTTCCGGCATCGCAGTTTCCTATGATAACGGTGACAACTGGAAATACCTCGGAGATATTCTCGGTACACCCAGAAACGGTACAACTCAGGAGGTCGGAAATATGGGCGGTCTTCCTATGTTCGTAAAGGATGACTATATCTATCTCTATTTCAATGACCACGACAAGGACGGAACAAAGAAGTGGATTTCCGCCGCAAGAATGAAGCTTTCCGAAACCATAGCCGCAGTAAGAGAAGGCAAGCTTCCCGAGGTGCGTAAGTACAGCGGTACGGGCAGATGGGAAACACATCCCTTTGACGAAATGGGCGCAAGCATCCTTCCCATTATCGAAGGCATCGGAAACGATTCCCACAGTAAGGGCGTATATGTAAAGCCTCTTGACAGATTCCTTATGACAATGCAGACAGGCTCTGTAGGTAAGCTCGTAGCATATCTTTCACAGGACGGCGAGCACTTCGATGACTTTATTATTATCGACGAAAACGACGAAAAGCTTATGAATCCTTACTCCTTCTTCATCTCCACCGACGGCGACTGCACCGACGATATGAGAGAATGCGGAAAGGAATTCTATGTTTACTTCCCCCGCAAGGGCTGTGGCTTCGATGATAAGAAATATCCTTACGACGAATACTACAGAAGAAAGATAACAATAGAATAATGAGCAAAGATATATCTTTCAGAAGAAACGACTACGGCTTTTCACTTCGTGCCGCCGCAGTAATTATTGAGAACGGGAAAGCACTTCTGCAATGCTTTAATGGTGAATACGCCTTTATTGGCGGACAGATAGCGGAAAACGAGCTTGCAAAGGACACCCTTGAAAGAGAGTTTCTCGAAGAAGCGGGAGCGGAGCTTGAAATCGGTGAAATGTGTGCAGTAGGCGAAACCTTCTTCACGTGGGACGGTATTGCCTATCAGCAAATAGGCTTATACTTTTACGCACATCTTCCCGAAAATTCCAAAATCCCGAAGGACGGAAGCTTTAGAGGCTTCGACGAATACGACAATAAAAAAATAAGCATAGAATTTTGCTGGATTCCAATAGAGAATCTCGACCAAATTCCATTATACCCAAAAGAACTCATCCCACACATAACGCAAAACTCAAATCAAATCCTTCACTTCATCTCAAAAGACTAAAACAAAAACTCGGCTGACGGAACACCTCCAATTCAGCCGAGTTAATTTTTAATTAAACGAAGAAAGCGAAGCTTTCAACATCAACTCTTCACTATTCATTCTTCATTTTTCACTTGAGCAAAGTTTACTTTGCAATAATGTATCCCTTAGCCGCAAGGAGCTCAGCAATAAGCACCGCACCGCCTGCAGCACCTCTGAGAGTGTTGTGGGACATACCAACGAACTTGTAATCGAAGATTGTATCTTCACGAAGTCTGCCTGCAGTAATACCCATACCACCGTAGATTTCTCTCTCGTCCTTGATCTGAGGTCTGTTGTCCTCTTCAAAGTATGTGATGAACTGTTCGGGAGCATTGGGGAGCTTAAGATCCTGAGCTTCGCCCTTGAATTCCTTCCAGTCTGCGAGAATCTGTTCCTTTGTGGGCTTGTTCTTGAACTTTACGAATACAGCCGCTGTGTGACCATTTGTAACGGGAACTCTGTAGCACTGAGCGGAAATCTTGATGTCGTCGCGCTTAACAATCTTGCCATCTTCAACCTTACCCCAGAGTCTTAAAGGCTCCTGCTCGGACTTTTCTTCTTCGCCGCCGATGAAGGGAATAAGATTGTCAATCATTTCGGGCCATTCGTTGAAGGTCTTACCTGCACCGGAGATTGCCTGATATGTTGTAACGATAACCTCGTCAATGCCGTACTTGAGAAGGGGAGTGAGCATGGGAACGTAGCTCTGGATGGAGCAGTTGGGCTTAACTGCGATAAAGCCGTTCTTTGTTCCGAGTCTCTTCTTCTGTGCTTCGATTACTTCAAGATGCTCGGGATTGATTTCCGGAACAACCATGGGAACATCCTCTGTCCATCTGTGTGCGGAGTTGTTGGAAACAACGGGAGTTTCCTTCTTTGCGTAAGCCTCCTCGAGAGCCTTGATTTCGTCCTTCTTCATATCAACAGCGCAGAATGTGAAATCACACATTTCGCAAACCTTGTCGATATCGCCCGTAGCATCGAGAACTGTCATTTTTGCAACCTTTTCGGGCATGGGAATGTCAAGCTTCCATCTGCCTCCGAGTGCTTCCTCGTATGTCTTGCCTGCGCTTCTTGCACTTGCCGCAAGAACTGTGATTTCAAACATAGGATGGTCTGCAAGAAGTGTGATAAATCTCTGACCTACCATACCTGTTGCACCGATAATGCCTGCTCTTAACTTTGTCATGGTAAATTACTCCTTTTTATACTATATATAATACTTAATTATATTCAAAAATGCACATTTTGTCAATAGTACAAAAAGACAAAAGACAAAGGCACATACGGTATTTTTCCGTTATATAATACAAATATCAGATTGTAAGACGGACAACCTCGCCGAGAATTTTTCCGCGGTTGTCAATCTTATCAATGTATTCAAGATAAGCAAGGGCAATAAAGTCATCCTTGATTTCACGGCTGTCATATCTTTCACGGGCAATCTTCTTCTTTTCCTCACTTGAAGTACCCTTAGCCCAGCCAAGCTCGAATATATCACAGAATTCAACATAGTTAATCTTGTGAAGAATCTGCTCCACATTGTATCTTTCAAGATTCCATGGCTCAAATTCAAAGGGAGTATCAAAATCACACTCGGAAATCTCACCTGTGTCACGAAGGAATATCTGAGCCATTGCATGATAACCATAGGGTGTGGGATGTACTCTGTCCTCACGGATAACAGGCTCCTTACCGAGTCTTTCCTTGAAGGGCGTTGTGAAGTCAACAACGGCACAGTTGTATTTTACCGCCAGCTCCTTCTGGAATTCCACCATTCTGTCAAGCAAGAACTGACACTTGAGATTTTCCGTTTCAAAATCGGAAATTTCATCATAGGGCACGGGAAGAGCAATAATAACCTTCACGCCTCTCTCGGTGCATTCCTTGACCATACCTTCGTAGCATTCCTTGTGAATATTAAAGAATTTGTCAAGCTGTTCTTTTTTGTCCGTAATATGTTCGTGTGCCTTTGAAAGAAGCCATCTTCCGCTGTCGTTTACGCCGAAATTTATAACAACGTAATCGGGATTGTAAATAAGACAGTTTGCGTGGAGATAACGCACCGCACGGTTTGCGGCACCGCCCGAAACACCGCAGTTGAAGCATCTTACCTTATATTTTTTGCGAAGCTCCTGATAAGCCTCGCCCATCCAGAGACCGCCCGCCGTTATACTGTCTCCGAGGAAACAAATTACATCATTGTCACGAAACATAATAAATACCGTCCTTGTTGTATTTTTCTTGATTATAGCACAAGCTTTCCGCTTTTTCAATACTTACATTCAAATAAATTAAAATAATTATTTTAAAAGCAAAAACCGACTTGACATTGATGTATATATGTGATATATTTACACTAATCACAAAACTCTTCGGAGGTATAAAATGAATATCAAAGCCAAAATAATAACCGACGGAACAAAAACAAATATTATCGAAAAAACTCACCCCGAATTCGAAAATATGACCGCCGTATTTGTAGACGCAGAAGCCGAAGAAGGCAAATTTTTCTCCGCAGACTGTGCCGCCGAAATCACGGTTGATGACATAAATAACGTAAAGGACTACTTCGCAAGCTACAGATACTCACTCTTCTGGTGTAAGCCCTTTTTCGGCAAGGACGTAAAGGAAATCCCCGCCGAAACGCAGACAATTCTCATCCGCCGTACAGACGGACTTTATGAAATACTTGTTGCGGCGGCAGGGGATAAGTACAAGTGTACCTTCTACGGTAATAAATGGGGACTTCAGGCAAGAGTCTACAGCTGGTACGATAAGCTCTCCGAATGTAAAACCCTCGCCTTTGTAAGAGGCACGGGCAAGAATCCTTACGAGCTTCTTCACAGAGCCTACGCCTTCACCGTTAAAATGCTCGGTGACAAAATCAAAATGCGCGAGGAAAGACCGTACCCCGAAATATTCGAATACCTCGGCTGGTGTACCTGCGATGCCTTTTATGTTAAGGTCTCCGAGGACAAAATCCTCGACAAGTGCCGTGAATTCCGTGATAAGGATATCCCCGTAAGATGGGCGATAATAGACGATATGTACGCAGATATAAAGGAATTTGACGGCAAGGACTGGAGCAGCCGCGAGGAAATGATGAAGCTCATCCACACGGGCAGACTCTATTCCTTCAATGCTTCACCCGTAAGATTCCCGAACGGCCTTAAGCACTGTATAGACGAAATTAAAAAATTCGGTATGCAGGTAGGCGTGTGGCATCCCGCAACCGCATACTGGAAGGGCGTAAATCCCGACGGTGAGGTTATGCGTGACCACCCCGACGCCTTTATCCAAAGAGGTCAGTACTACTGGCCGGGCGTTAAAAAGGAACAGATGGAGGTCATTTACGAGGGCTTCCATAAGGTTATAAGCGAGGCGGGCGCACACTTTATAAAGGTTGACAATCAGAGCTGTATCGAATGGTGGTACAAGGGTGTTGCTCCTGCGGGAGAAATTGCCTCAAATATGCATGAGGTGCTTGAAAAATCCGCATATAAATATTTCGACGGCAGAGTAATAAACTGTATGTGTATGTCCAACGAAAATATGTGGAACAGACCCGCAACCCCCATTGCAAGATGCTCCAACGACTTTCAGCCGGAGGACAGACCCTGGTTTACAAACCATATAACACAGTGTGCATATAACTGCTTGACACAGGGACAGCTCATCTGGTGCGACTGGGATATGTGGTGGACGGATGACGGTCAGGCTACCAAGAATTCCTTGCTCCGTGCAATTTCGGGCGGCCCCATATACGTCAGTGATACCTCGGGAAGAAGCCGCAGGGAAATCCTTATGCCGCTCTGTCTTTCCGATGGTAAAATTCTTCGTACAGATATCCCCGCAACACCTACATTTGACTGCATTTTCACAGACCCCACAGCCTCGGATTCTCCCTTCAAGGTATGGTCAAAAGCAGGGGAGACATACTACTTTGCCGCCTTCAATATCACAACATCCAACAAGACTGTAAACGGAAGCATCTGCATTTCCGATGCGGACATCCCCGAATGTGATAAATCCGACAGGTACTTCGTTGTAGAACAGTTCACAGGCAAAACCTATGTAATCGGCAAGGACGAAAAGCTGAATCTTTCCCTCCTGCACAACGACGAATTCCGCCTCTTTAAATTCATTCCCGTTAAGGAAGGCTTTGCCCTTTGCGGACTTTCGGAAAAGTTTATCTCCACACTCACCGCAAAGAATGTAACAAGCACAGCCTTCACTCTTTCCGAGGGCGGCGACTTTATCTTCTACAGTGACACCAAGCCCTCATCCGTAAAGGTAAACGGCAAGGAAGCAACTACAATCTTCGACGGTACATCCTACAAGGTGAAATACGGCGAAGAACGAAGCGAAGTAACTGTAGTAATTACATACTGACAAAAACAACCGTGTCGGCTATTTCCCGACACGGTTATACTTTTATTTACTGTCAGAGTGAAATTCCGAAATGCTCTCTGTAAATCTTTCGAAGCTCATCCTCCGAAAGATTTTCCTTTATCTCTGTAAGTGCTTCACCCTCAAAGACCTTGTAAACATCAACATCAACGGACTTTCTGCCCTTTTCCGTCTTTATTGCAAGCATAGGAGCCTTGTTGAAAGGCGATTCCGGATGCTTTTCACACCAGAAGGAAGCAGGCTCGAAATCTACCTCATACTGAACATCGTCCGTAAAGCAGATGTATCTTCTCCACTCGCCCTTATACATATCGCAAAGAATCCATCCGAGCTCATCATCCTTTTCGAACTTGTATGTTTCATCACCCTGCTCCTGAACAAGATTTTCCGAAAGCTTTAAAGGAAATCTCGGAGCAATCTGACCGACTCCGATGTCAAGCAGATAATCCTCTGCGTCAAGAGTCACAATAACAATTCTGTGCCTTCTGAAGGGGACAGTGCTCTCGCCACGGAGATACCTTGCAAAACGGCTTCTTACGGTAAAGCCCATTTCGGAAAGCATTGCGTGAAGAAGCGCATTAAGCTCGAAGCAGTAACCACCTCTGTGGTTTGTAACAATCTTCTCGAATATATCGTCAGCCTTAAGAGACACGGGAATCCCCGCAAGTATATCGAGATTTTCGTAAGGTATGGTAAGCACACACGCATTCTGTACCTTGCCGAGAAATTCAAGGCTGTTCTCAACAGTTATCCCATCAAGACCTATTCTTTTAAGAAATTCACTTGTTCTGCTCATATCAAAAACTCCTTTTCAAGCAAGTGTTTTGACTATTATATCACAGTTATTCGCATAATGCAACAGCAAAATTTTCACCCTTGAAGGAAAGCTTCTTCTCGTCCTTTACGAACAGAGTCTCACCCTTGCGGTAAAGCTCGCCGTCAATGTAAGCCTCACCCTCAACAACGACCATAACCGCAAATTCCGAGGAAAGCTCAAATTCCGCATCACCGCTTATTTCATACATGGAGAAAATATCCGTAGTACCCTCTCCGACAATCAGGGACACATTTTCCGAAATTGCCTTCCTCTTAGGCATAAGCCTTTCACGAATGCCCTTTTCATCATATCCCGAATAGTCGAATACATCAAACATCTTCTCAAATCCGAGTCCACAATGAAGCTTGGCCTCTGCAAGCACCCTTCCCGAGGGAGTAACCCTTTCGGGAATTACCATAAGGTCTGACGGCTCCTGCAATTCTACCATAAGACAACCGCCTCCGATAGCGTGGGGGAGTCCGCCCGGAATAAAAATGCAATCGCCCGTCTTTGCATTGAAGCGGTGCAAGGAATCGAGCATTCCCTCAACATCCTGCGATTCAAACATCTCTATCCACTTTTCCCTTGTAATACCTTCCTTGAAGCCCGCATAAACGTGAGCATCCTCGTCGGTATCAATAAAGTACCAGCATTCAGCCTTGCCGACGTTTGAGTTCATATGCTCCTTCGCAAATTCCCTTGTGGGATGAGCCTGAATAACAAGCCTTTCATCACTGTCAAGAAGCTTTACGAGAATGGGCATATCCTTGCCGATAAGGTCCTTTATGTAATCTCCGTCAACTGTCCTTCCGTAGCCCTCAATTATATCCTCGCGACCGGGATTGAACGCACGGACGGTAGACGCCGTCCAGTCCTCGGGAAAGTTACCGCTCTGCGTAATTCCCTTCCCACGGAGCTTGTCTATTCTTCCGCCTCCGATATAGCTTCTGAAGGCTCTGTTTTCCTGAAGTCTGTATATCATTTTGTACCTCTTGAAATCTTGAATACGACAGCACCGTTCTTTTCAATTGCATCAATATTGCCCTCGAAAATTTCCGAAATCTCAAATCCGTTGCGGATTTCGGGGTGGAAGTTACGTTCCTTCATATCGTTATTGACAGCAATAATAATAATCTCATCATCTGAAATTCTGTGCTCCGTAACATTGATATATCTGTCATTTGAAACAACGTTTTTGCCTTCAATAATATCCTTTCCCGCAAGAGAATAAAGCTTGTAATAGTCCTCGCTGTCCTCCTTGTAGAAGGGCGACTTATGCTTTGCAAGCTGAATCTCAATATCGCAGGCAAGGAAGTAAACCGTACCCTTTCCGTAGCCGTGCTTTACAAAAAGAGGATTACCGTCCGAATCCTTTGCAAGAATTTCACCGTCAACACTGTCAGCTTTGTAGCTCCATACGGGACATACAGTGATTTTGCTTCCTTCTATATCCATCTCTGTATTTTTGCCGTAAGCATATCTTGAATCAACCTCAATACCCGTAAGCTCCTCAAAGTCACGCATAAGACAGTCACCTGCGGTAACAAGAAGTGTTGCACCCTTTGAAACTCTGTCCATAAGCACATCCATCCTGTGCTTGGGCATATGTCTGTTGCCCGTCACAGATGGGAAAATATAAAGCTTGCTTTCGGGAAGTGCATTGAGATTTGCATCGCAGAATACAGGCTCAAGACCCGCCTGACGCGCAAGTATAAATGAAATAACAGAAATGTTCCTGAGAAGATCTGCCGAAATTCCCGAGGGCAATATAATGCAGATGTCAGCCTCAGCCTTTGGCAAAGCACCGAAGGGGAATCCTTTAACTGTTTCCATAAATCTCTTTGCCTCAATCGCGCAAGGCTTCGGATTCATATTTTTGTCAACAATACCGTAGTTGCTGCCGATTGTGTTCCAGTCGTAAGGTGTTCTGTCAATAAAGCCCTGATCGAAGGCGCACCACCAGTAAAGCCCTCTCATCTCGTTTGCATAGCTGTTCCACAGAATACCTCTCATATAGTCGGCTTCAGCCTTCTTACCGCAGTTCATATAGCCTATAGCACCGACCTCCTCAACAAAGGTAGGCTTTCCGCCAAGGTCTCTTATAAATGCCCCAAGTGCCGCAGGATAATATGTAGAGGTCACCGCATCAGTAGGCTCGTTGGGAAGATAGAAAATGTGATAGGGATGAACGGTTGAAAAATCAATAGTCTGTCCTATTTCGAAATTATTGGAATACTTGGAATATTCAAGACCGCCGATAACAGGTCTTTCGATATCCTGAGACTTTATGGCATCGGCAATTATATGCATCCAGAGGGTAAACTGATCATCCGTAATTCCCGCCTCAAAGTTTACGCATTCGTTTCCGTGCTCCCAAGCAATAATGCAATCTCTGTGCTTCATTCTCTTAACAAAATACTTGCAGAACTTAACCTCCCAGAGTATTGCTGTAGCATCGGTAATAAGTCCGAGCCTTTCAAGTCCCTTGGGAACAAACATCCTGCCCGACATAAAGCCCGTAAGAAGTGAAACCACAACCTTGAGCTTATACTTGTCGCACAAATCGCAGAAAATCTCAAATCTTTCCATCATCTTTTCGTCAACGCCTGCCATACCTGCCTCCGTGTCGGGAAGAGGCTCTTCACCGTGACGGAATTCCACAAATAAGTTTTCGTGAGCAAAGTGAGCGCAGATAGGCTGAAAATCGCTCCAGGTGGGGAAAACTCTTACCGTATCAACGGCGTTTTCCGCAAGTACCTTCAGATCGTTTTCGATGGACTCAATATCCCATTTGCTCCACATTTCAATGGCGTACTTTGAGCCCCAGTAATTCACACCGTAGGAAAATTTTCCGCTTTCAAGTATTTTCTTCATAACAAACTCCTTTATATTACTTATTAAGATTTTTTATTTTCTTGAGATACGCCGTAGGTGACATCCCCACAACCTTTGAAAACAGCCTTGAGAAATAAAACTCATCATCAATTCCGCAAAGCCTGCTTACATCCTTTATTTTTGTAATTCCGCTTTCAAAATAAGACTTCGCATTTTCGATTTTCACGGAATTTATATAATTGATGGGCGTAATACCAAGACCCGATACAAATTTACGCCTCAGCGACGAAGCCGACACTCCCGACATTTCAACAAGCTCAGAAACTGAAACCGTGTCCGAATTGTCATAAACGTAGCCCGTAAGACGGGAAAGCATATCATCACCGTAATTTTTGGCTTTTTCGGAATTTATCCTCGCACACAGCGAGAGCAAAAATAAGCTTGTTTCCGCACAAAGCATAGTGCCGTTACAATCGGGGCGGTGACGCATCTTGCAAATACGCTCAAATCCGCGTACAAGCTCCGTGCTTCTGTCGTGAAGAATAATCCGTGGCTTTCCGGAAAAAGCAATTTCCGAAAAATCATCGTCAAAAAGGTCAAACCCCAGAAAAAGGCAGGAACGCCTGATACCCATAAAGGACAAATCAATGACATCCTCGCTATCCTCAAAGGTGCAGGAATACACAGCCCCCTTCGGAAGCAGTAAAATGTCTCCGGGATAAGCACAGACAAGCTCGCCGCTGTGAAGCCTGTAAGTCGCATTTTTGGACAGCACAAGCATAATTCCGTTGTTGATTCTTCCGCTGTCGGGAGTACACCAGCTGTTGAGTCTGTTCCAGCATTGAAAATCCGCAACTATATTTTTGGTATAGAACTGAAGGCTCTGTATTTCCGAAAAATCCACTTTTTGCAAGATATCACCTCTTTCGGTGCGGGTTTTGTATTATTCTATCATTAAATGCGCAAAAAGTCAATGAATATATCAATAACAATGGACAAAAAGCGCAGAAAAAATTTTCTTGCAAAATACGCAAAAGTGTGATAAAATAATACGAACAAATAAAAATTTAAGGAAAATACCAATGAACGGAATAATAAACATCTACAAGCCCAAAGGCATAACAAGCCACGATGTGGTATATAAAATAAGAAAGCTCTCAGGTACCAAAAGAGTAGGCCACGCAGGAACTCTCGACCCTATGGCAACGGGCGTTCTTCCCGTGCTTGTCGGCAACGCCTGTGCCGCGCAGGACTACATTATGGAGCACGACAAAACCTATGTTGCGGGCATCCGCTTCGGAATTATAACAGATACTGGCGACATTACGGGCGAAACACTTGAAACACACGACAATATCCCCGATTACGAAGCAATAAAATCCGTCGGTGAATCCTTTGTAGGCGAAATGAAGCAGGTGCCTCCGATGTACAGCGCAATCAAAATCGGCGGCAAAAAGCTTTATGAGCTTGCAAGAGAAGGCATCACAGTCGAGCGTGAGGAGCGAGATATAACCGTATATTCCTCAAGGCTTCTTGAAAAAATAAACGATACCGACTATCTCTTTGAATTCTCCGTTTCAAAGGGCACATACATAAGAACACTGGGCGAGGACATAGGCACAAGGCTTGGATGCGGTGCAACGCTCTTTTCCCTTGAAAGAACCGTCTGCGGTGAATTCAACAAGACCAATTCCCATACCATCGAGGAGCTTCAGAAGCTTTCCGAGGAAAAGGGAAGTGAGGCTGTCGAAAATCTTCTTCTTCCAACCGAGCTTTCATTCTCACATCTGAAGGTATTAAAGCTTCCCGAATTTTACTCCAAGCTCTGCAAAAACGGCCTTGAAATCTATCTTTCAAAAATCGGCAATCCCGAGCTTTCTCTTTCCGAAAAGGTG
This sequence comes from Clostridia bacterium, assembly GCA_017560085.1. GTDB lineage: Bacteria > Bacillota > Clostridia > Oscillospirales > CAG-382 > SIG622. Next base: position 42,239 of record JAFYPA010000089.1, on the reverse strand, counting down.
AGACTTTACGATAACAGCGGCGAATTCTTCGCAATAGGCGAGGTTGGAGAATTCAAAAACGGAATTGCCGTCAAGGCAAGAGTTCGATTCGATACCGTGCGAAAATAATCTATTTCTCGGTGTAAATGCCGTAAAATATCATAATTCAATAATATTTCCGATAAAGCTTATTTTTAACAATTACAGGTTGAAAACAGGCTTTATTTGTTTTATAATTAAACTTGTATAATAATGATTATCGGAAGGTGCATTATGGACGTAAACAAGCAGAAAGCATATGAGCTTAAAATGCAGACAACGGCAGAGGCTCTCGAAAAGAACAACTTCTCCGCATACTGCGTAAAAACCAAGGAGGAAGCCGTAGAAAAGCTTATCAGCCTTATGAACAAGGGGGACAAGGTAGGCGTAGGCGGCTCCGCAACCCTTAACGAGCTCGGAATAATAAATCTTCTTCGCGGCGGAGATTACGACTTCGTTGACAGATATGAGGAAGGACTCACAAGAGAGCAGATGGTGGAAAAGCTCCGCGAATCTCTTCTTACCGATGTGTTCATCACATCTACAAACGCCGTAACGGAAAAGGGCGAGCTCTACAATGTTGACGGCAACGCAAACAGAGTAGCCGCTATGCTCTTCGGACCCAAAAGCGTAATCGTAATTGCAGGCTGTAATAAAATCGTAAGAGACCTTGCGGAAGCCGAGCAGAGAGTAAAAACAATCGCCGCCCCCGCAAACTGCGTAAGACTCGGCAGAAACACACCCTGCACAAAGGTAGGCACCTGTATGGACTGCAGAAGCGAGGACAGAATCTGCGCCGACAGAGTTATAATGTCAAGACAGGTACAAAAGGGCAGAGTAAAGGTAATTCTCGTGGCAGAGGAACTCGGATACTGATATGAAAAATCTGAACATAGTACTCCTTGAGCCGGAAATTGCCCCCAACGTCGGAAACATAGCAAGAACCTGCGCCTGCACGGGAGCAAATCTCCACCTTATAGATCCGCTCGGCTTTGAAATAAACGACAAGCACCTGAAAAGAGCGGGACTTGATTACTGGGGATATCTCGGTGTAAAGCGTTATAAAAATATTGAGGAATTCTACGAAGAGACAAAGGGCGGTAACTACTTCTACTTCACAACAAAGGCTCCCAAGGGCTACACGGAAGCAGAGTACCCCGACAACTGCTATCTCATATTCGGTAAGGAGTCCGCGGGAATCCCCGAAAGCATACTCCGCCAAAATCTTGATAAATGCGTGAGAATCCCGATGATACCGAATCTTCGAAGCCTCAATCTCTCAAACTCCGTAGCGATAGCCGCATACGAGGTGCTCCGTCAGCATAACTTTGATATGCTTGAGGACAAGGGCAAGCTTTTCGAGGAATACATAGAGCTTGCGGACAAAGGACTTCTTTACAGAGACTAATAATAAAAATAATACCGAAAGGAAGAAAACAAAATGAAAATCGGATGTACGGTAGGATATAAGGACACAGAAAAAATCGCACTCTGTGCAAAGGCAGGCTTTGACTATGTAGAGGTCGCACTCAACAGCTTCGCCGTTTGCACGGACGAGGAATGCGAAAGCTTCAAGAAGGCACTCAAGGAAAACAACATCCCCTGCGAGGCGGCAAACTGTCTTTTTCCCGGAAGCATCAAGCTCTGTGCCGAGACTCTTGACGAGAAGGCAGTGGAGGAATACCTCGAAAAGGCTTTTGCAAGAGCGAAGGATGTAGGAGTTGACACTGTCGTATTCGGCTCGGGCGGTTCTAGATTCATTCAGGAGGGCATAACACGCGAAAAGGCTCTCTGTCAGCTTGAAACCGTATGCGTAAAATATCTCGACCCCATCGGCAGAAAATACGGCATTACCGTTGTTATCGAGCCTCTTAACAAAAAGGAAACCAACATATTCAATTCCGTTGAGGAATCAATGGTGTTCGTAAACAAGCTCGGACTTGCAAATGTAAAGTGCCTTGCCGACAGCTATCATATGGACGTTGAAAGCGAGCCCTACACAAACGTAAAGCTCGCAGGTAAGGACCTTCGTCATACCCATATTGCAAACCCCGACGGCAGAGTAATGCCCGCCGCATCCGACGCAAACGACTACAGCCTTTTCTTTGCTTCCCTGAAGGAATTCGGATACGAGGGCAGAGTTTCCGTGGAAGCAGGCGTGCCCGAGGGTAAGACACTTGCAGAGGCTCTTTCGGATTCTGCGGAATTCCTCAGAAAATGCATTTGAAAATGATTAGCAGAAATGCACAAATTTTCAAGGTTTTTTATACTGTTTTGACGAATTCGATTCAGCACTATTGACAAAATCAATAATTTGAGGTATAATATACTGAATTATAATTTTAGCAAATTTTCAGGAGGACCCAAACATGAAAATCACAAAGCTTCTTTCGCTTATGCTTTGCCTGGTTATGCTTATGACCACAGCACTTACAGGCTGCGAAAAAAAGGATGAAGAAAAGGCAGACGACCAGAACCTCAAGCTTGTCACTCTCAATATGTTCATCGTAACAGACGACGAAACAACAGACGAGCAGAAGCAGGCTGTTGAAATTGCCATCAACGAAATCACAATCAAGGATCTCAAGACAAAGCTCAACATTAACTTCCTTAAGGAAGAAGAGTACTGGACAACAATCGAGCAGACCCTTGCAGATATCGATGCTTACGAAGAAGCAAAGAAGATAGAAAAGGAAAACAAGAAGAAGGAAGAAAAGGAAGCAAAGGCAGAGGAAGATAAGAAGGGCAAGAAGGACAAGAAGGCTGAAGAGGAAGAAGAAGCCGAAAAGAGCCTTTCTCTCGACGAAATTTATACCGATATGCGTAAGAACGGTATAAGCATCGACCCCGAGGTTCCCCAGATTGACATTATCGTATTCAACGACTACGACAAGTACTATGAATACGCATATCCGGGTGTTGACGAGGACGGCAAGGATATCCCCACAAAGCTCGCTCCTCTTGACAGCTACCTCAAGGCTGAAAGCAAGATTCTCACATCCTACATTTATCCCTCTTACCTTGAAGCTGCAAAGCTTGGCGGTAAGAACACATACGGTATTCCCGTAAACGGTCCTATCGGTACATACGAATACATCGTAATCGACAAGGAGCTTGCAGAAAAGTACATCACAGCTCCCAAGGCAAAGGACAGCTTCAAGTCCGAAGAGCTTTACGATGAATATTTCGAAAAGTACGTTGCTGAAAACTACAATACATTCCCCAAGTTCGAAGAGTTCCTCAAGGCTGTTAAGACTAACGAGCCCAACGTAATTCCGCTTAACAAGACAACCTCTCCCGGAAATGTAGAGTTCTATCTTGAAGAAGGCTCTCCCGTAGGTGTTGTATTCGAAAGCACAGAATGGCACGACAGACTTTACTCCGTATATCACAACGATACAGTAAGAGCTCACTTCGAAGCAATCTACAACTACAAGCAGGCAGGCTACATCGCAGATGAAAATGCCGCTGACAACGCAAGATACGCAATCCAGATCATCGAAGGCTCCACAATGGCAGAGGAAGCACTTGAGGCTCAGGACGAAAGAGATTACATCTTCATCACCTACAAGTACCCCAAGTTTGACAACAAGGAAGTTCTCTCCGGCGTGTTCTCCATCAGCGCAAAGTCTTACAACAAGGACAGAGCAATGGAAATCATCGAAGCATTCAATGTAAGACCCGCACTCGCAAACCTCCTTCAGTGGGGTGTTGAGGACGGCAAGTCCACATACATTCCCGAAGGCGCTGAAGAGCCCCTTGAAGGAAGCTATAAGCTCGATGAAGAAAAGACAGTAGTTCTTATCGACGACGGTAACGGCTACAAGATGAACAACAACCACACAGGTAACAAGTACATCAAGTACAGACTCTCCGGTACACCCGACGAGTTCGAGGGTCAGAAGATTCAGAACACTGAATCCTGGGTAGGCGCATTCAACGGCTACAGACCCGAATTCATCGATTCCGCTACAGGCGACGACATCACAGAGGACAAGATGGCTGAAATGGAAGAAATGGTAGCAATCGCAAGAGACTACTACGCAGACTTCCTTGCAGGTACAGGCGACCGTCCCTTCGCTGAAAGATATGACGAGTTCCTTGCAAAGCTTGGCAATGTAAACGAAAACCTCGCATTCGATACACACATCTGGTACAACTTCAGTACTCCTTACGGTAACTTCGTAAGAAACATGATGGTATCTTACCCCTACGGCAGAAAGGCAGGTCTCGAGCCTCCCGTTGAGGAAGACGAATCTGCAGCCGAAGAGGAATCCGAGGAAGTAGCAGAGGAAGCAGAAGAGGCTGTTGAAGAAGCAACAGAGGAAGCTGCAGAAGCTACAGAAGAATCCGCAGAAGCAGCCCAAGAAGCTCCTGCAGAAGAAGCTGAAGCAACCGAAGCTGAATAATCGGCAAAAGCTGAATATCAAAACTCCCGATGTAAAAATCGGGAGTTGTTTTTTATATTATAAATCAAAAGCCTCCCGAAAAGGGAGGCAATTTTTTTACTTGATTGTATAGCTGAGATTGTTATAGTCAACCGTAACAACAGTTCCGTTGGAATAAGTAGTCTCATATACACCGTCGGAAATCCTGGTATGCTTTTCCATAAACTCATACTGAAGAGCGGAAAGCGTACTGTAATCGGAGTACATTTTTGCAATGCCTGAAACCGTTCTTTCGGTATCCTTTTCGTTTCTCAGTGTGAAGTCCTCGCTACCCATCCAGTCAACCTCGTAGTCGTGGTTACAAAGGAACTTGGAGTAAACGTAAGCAATGGGTCTTCCGCCAAACTCAAGGAACTTAAGCTTATTCTGCTCGTTTTTAATGGCGTAATTAACCGTTTCCGTGCCGGGGTTATAAAGTATAATGCCGTGGTATACAAGCTGCCAGAAGGGGATTATTTCGTCGCACAGAGCAGGCTTGTTGTCCATAAGATTAAAGCTTGTGTAAAGAACATAGTCAAGATCCTTCGCCGCAAAGTCATAGGGACCCTCGGAGCCGAATCCGCCGAACAAATCCTTGGACATCTCCTGAATCTTGCCGTAAGCCTTAGCGGTATCACCTGTAGATGCGGGATGCACCTTGCTGTGACACATATGAAGCGGAAGAACCGTAAGAACGTCAATGTAGTGAAGCCCCGTAAAGCCGAGGTCTGCCGTCTTGGGAAGAATATCCTCCGCATATCTTACAGATGCATCGGGACAAGCAACGAAGGGCTGTCCGCCACTCCAGAAAATCGGGTGGTCGTTGAGAGTGCCGTCGCGCTTTACCGATACATCGTCATCCGACCAGTTGCTTGCAATCTGATACATATCTCTGTGGTTTGTGTGACCTACAATGCTGTATCCGAGCTCTTTTACATTCTTTATAAGCTCACGGAGCTTTTCCTCACCGCCGAGCTGTTTTTCAACGGGGAAGCACTGAGGCCATCTTCCGTCGTGTCCCTTCATATTCCAGCCTACAAGACAGATTTCAGCCTTTTCAACACCATTGTCCTTGAGCTTCTTACAAAGCTCGTAAACCTCGTCAAAGGTAAGAGCAACATGCATATCAGGCTCGTTGAGTATTGTCTGATGAGCATAAGGTGAGGGCGCAGGCTTCCACGCAAGACGAACTCTGATTTCAATAGAGTCAACATTCTTTGAAAGCTCGGGCTGTACCTTTGCACGATCCTTTATCGGAACACAGCCTCTTTCCTCGATCTGATAGCGTCTGTACTCACGAGCCATATCGGAGTAATCAGCATCACCGAGGTCAATATATTCAACCGTGATATCCTCATAAGGAACAAAGCTGTCAAACACATAGTGTGCATAAAGAGAATAAATACTGTCCTTCAGAACAAGCTTTGTCTTAAGGTCGTTTTCGCATCCCTTGCAAATAGCAAGAGTAGCCTTACCGCAGTGTCTGAAGCCGAAGCAGGACATAACAGCACCTGTTGAGGTGTGCTCGCCTTCAGCCTTTTCGTTGAATTCACAAAGAAGTGTACCCGTGTTACCGCTGGGAACAACCGCATAACCCTCGTCACCAACCTTTGCAGTGAAAAGCTCCTTTGCAAAGTCAACGGTTTCAACCTGCTTTCCACCAAAAGCGGAAAGGGGAAGTGTGAGTACGGTCTTGTTTCCGGATTTGCTCTCTGTAAGCTCAACCGTCTTTACTTCTTTGTCTGTAAAATAAATTATAGCATTCATATCTTACTTCTTTATTACATCGAAATCGGAAATATCAAACTTCCACTCGGGACGCTTTCTGAACTTTTCCTTGAATTTCTTTGTAAGTACTCCCTTTTCTTCGAGATGAATGTAGCAGGCTGTGTCGCACGCCTTACCGCAGATAGAGGATCTGTATGCGTGTCCCTTACCGATGGGGGGATAGAATACCGTTGCGTCAAGAATCTTTCCGCAAAGCTCCTTGTCAACCTTCGCTTCACCTGCAATAATGTCGAGTCTGTTGTCAAAATCCGCATATGCAGTGGGCTGCATAAAGGGATTCTTCGTGCCGTTTGCACCTGCATAATAAGCCGCACACTGCCATGTGTTAACCTTGCCGTCCTCTGCGATAGCCTTGCCGGGACAAGCCTTTACACATTCACCGCACTTGTCGCAAAGATGAGGCGTGTACATTTCGTTGGCGTCAAGCTCTGCATTTGTTAGAATAAACTGATAACGGAGAAGCGGACCGAACTCATCACAGAGTATTCTGCCGTGAAGTCCCTTTTCACCGAGACCGCACTTAACAGCCGCATCGTCAACATTCATCTGAACCTCGGCTGTTTCGCCGTATCTTATGTAATCGTGAAGAATTTCGGGATTTGTCTCTTCGGTCTCAGCAGTGAAATGCTGATGCTTTCTCTGGGGAAGAGCAACATAGCCGTTATCCTCAAGGAAGTTTGCAACCTGAATTGCGGCACAGGGCATAACGGTTTCCTCAAGACATTCAATAGCCATAGTTGTGTACTGATAATATGTAGTACCCTCTTCGATACCTCTGACAGCACCTCTGAGAATTCTGAAGCCGATAGCGATAACCGACTTAACCTCGGGATAAATCTTGAATATAGGGTCGTCCTTGTCAAAACGGGAAGCGGGAGCAATACCGCAAAGGTCGGCACCTGCAACGTCAAGAACGAATTTTCTGAGTGTTTCCGTGAATGTCATATCTTTCCGACCTCCTTTAAGTGGTTGTAGCAGACAGTGTCGCACTTCTTTGCGCAGAAGCAGGGTGCATAGCCCTTGAATTCGGGAAGGAAGTCAAGCTTCTTGTACATCTTTCTCGCACTTTCCGCATCGAATCTGTAGTCACCGTTAAGAATAGCTTCTCTGTTGGGATCGTCCTTCAAAAAGTCATCCGTCATACGGGGATTGGACTTGTGAGCACCTCTGTAGTAAACAGAGCACTGCCATGTGTCAAAACCCTTGTCGGATATAGCTTTACCGGGACAAGCCGCAATGCACTTGCCGCAGTTGTCGCAAAGAGGAGCATCAAGCTCTGCATCTGTTTCAAGAGGAGCATCCGTAATAATAAACGCATATCTTACGTAAGGACCGTATTTCTTGGAAATAACCTTGCCTGAAAGACCTGTCTCACCGAGACCGCAAGCCTTTGCCGCAGTACCGAAATCAATTACAACGTCGGGGCATGCCTTACCTTCCTCAACCGCATCCGAGTCAAGGACATATGTGTCCATAACCTCGGGATTTGTGTCTGTGTCACCCTTGGTGCGAAGATTAGCATAAGAACGCTGAAGACAAGCATCCCAGCCGTCGTCCTCTATAAGAGCACCAATACGAAGAAGGAATATTTCAGCAAATTCCTCGTCATAGTTCTTAACGCCGAAGGTTGTATATGAAAATACCTGATTTCCGTTTTCCATAGCCTTGTAAAGTCCCGAGGGAACTCTGAATTCAAAGCCGATAATGCACTTTGCACCGGGGAGAATCATATAAGGGTCACGCTGCTTGTCAGCACCTTTAAATGCATTAAGAGTACCGATTCCGCAGTTGGAGGCACCGTACTTGATTGCTGTTTCCTTTATAAGCTTACTTGTAATCATTCTGTGCTCCTCCTTATCTGTCAAGCTTCCATGCTTTTTTTGTTCTGAGAGGTGCGTGGAATCTTTCTTCCATACATCCGCCCTTCTTTTCAAGCATGCTTACGCAGGCTCTGATGCATCCTCCGCACTTTGCCATATTGTAACCAACCCAAGAGGGGAAGTACTTCTGAAGTGCATTGTATACCTTCATAATTTCCTGCTCGTTTGCAATATCTGTCTTACCCTCAAGAAGGTCAAGAGCGCCGTCCTCGTTCTTGTCGAATACTTCCTTCTTAACAAAGGGATTGTAGTATCTGCCCGCGTGTGTGTAGAACGCATAGCAACGCCACATATCAATGTCGCCCCATTCACATATCTTGCCCGCAAGGTCAACCGTAATTGTCTTTCCGGAATTCATAGCGGGAATACAACCGCCGGGACATTCTCTTACACAGGCACCGCACTTACGGCAAAGAGGCTCGCCGTTGTACATTTCATCATATTCAAGCTCTGCATCCGTAAAGAGGAACGCAACTCTCTGAAGAGGACCGAATTCGGGAGTAAGAAGCATCTTGCTCCAGCCGATTTCACCGAGACCGCAGGCTACAGCCGCAAGTCTGAACTGGAACTGAAGGTCGGGAGCTGTATATCCTTCTCTTGTAGGTCTTGTAAAGCTTACGCTTCTGTGGTGAGCCGTGGACTTCTTTGCGTTTTCCTCAACCTCAATCTGTTCTTCGGGAGAAAGTGTGTTACCCTCTGACCCATCCATATCGGAAACAACGCCTCTCGCACCTGTATTTCTGTATACGAAAGCCTCATAGCCCTCGTCCTCAATAAGTCTGCCTACCTGATAAAGCACCGCAGGAGCGAAAATTTCATTGATACCGCCGTAGGCCATAGAAGGATACTGATAGAACTGTGTACCTTCCTCAATACCTCTCTGAACGCCTCTGGGGATTCTGAAAACAAAGCCGATGCAGGATTTCGCTTCGGGGAAAAGCTTTGCGGGATTCATTTCATCCGGTGCACCCGCAAATCTGGACATAGGAGCAATACCGCATTTGTCGGCACCTGCCGCAAGGGCTGCTTCCTTAATCATTTTGCTTGTCAGCATAAATATAACCTCCGTTTAATTTAGTCAGAATTTTGTTGTATACTTCCGTGCAGTAATTACAGCCTTGACAGTCCTTGCTGCAATTACCGACAGTTTCCGCAAAGTCCTTGGGGAACTTGCTGTTGTCAAGGAAATTCGGTGCAATTACCGAAGAATGATTGGGCTCAAGAATCTCGTTTATACCGCCGTAGAATCTGCCCGAGGTATACGCGTGAATTACCTTGATGGGAGATGCATTGATTCTCGTAGCGAGCTTTAGAGCCTCGAAAAGACCCTCGTAAAGATGAACATCCTCGGGACGAATGTAGTTGCTTCGCTGAATCATATACTTCGCATTGTCACCCTTCGAGAGATACTCCCAGCACTTGCCTCTGAAATCGTAAGCGTTGTCCATAGCGGAAATATCACTCTCGTGAGCCACAAGATTATCGTGAAAATTATGTACCGAGCAGTTGTTGAGACATCCGCTGTTGCATAGACCGAAAAGCTTCTTGCCGTTGTCGTCGCACCATTTTTTAAGCTCACGGATTTTACCGAAATCCCTGTTGTACTCGCGCTTCATATAATAGGAATCAAACACATCCGAAATATAATCCATTCCCTCAACAGAGCCAATCTCCATATTGACGGAAGCCCTTACCTCAAGCTCCTCGAAATTCGCCTTGAAGAACTTCGCAATAACGGGGGAGGTGACAGTGACGGAATTTATCCCGATTTTTCTCATAAGATAGTCTGTCGTGTCTCCGACCTTGGAGAAGAACGCCCGTGAAAGACTGTCCTTGCCGTAGCAGTTTCCGTTGAAAAGAAGATTGAAATGAAGACCTGCCTTAGAAAGCTTCTCAAGATCGGAAAGCTGTTTTTCCTGAGCCTCGTACGGCGTGAAAATCTCACTTTTCAGCTGATTGTTTCTGCCGTTGGGAAAATCACCGAAGGAGAAGTAAACCTCGTAAATGTCATCCTTGTGTGCGATTATACCGTCAATAAGACTTTCGTCCTCAAGCAGCTGATAACCGACATTGAATTTCATAAAATCCTCCCTTTCGCAAAAATGTTTACATACCATTCTCATTATATCACATTTATCTGATATAATAAATACTAAAAACACACTTAAATTTATAAAAAATAAACCTATGAGGATAAAATTATGGATTTCTCCAACCTTTCACCGCACATAAGATTTATCAATATTTTCAACTATTACCCGAAGGAACCCGAATTTGTGCTCGGCTACGACTACAGAATATTCTATATTATGGGCGGAAGCCTGTTTCTAAATTTCAAAGATTCCGAGCATCTTCTTGAAAAGAATTCCCTCGTTATGATACCGCCCGAAACCGCCTATAAGCTCTCAGCCGTTGACGAAAGCGGATGCGATATACTCTGCATAAACTTTGACTGTATAAAGTGCGACCCCACGGTGGAATCCGTCCATCCCGATAATTCCTCGAATTTTGATAAAAGCCGTGTCTTTGAAAAAGACAGAATCCCCGAGCTTGAACGCACAATAGTGATAAGCGACGCCTCATCAGTCTCCGAACGAATACTGGATATCTTCACCGAGTTCCAGAAGCGCGAGCTCGGCTACAGACAAAAGGGAGAATCAATCCTTTGCGGAATTCTGATTTCCTGCCTCCGTCGCTCGCTGACTCCCGTAAAAAAGGAGGTTCGCCTTGCCGCATCCGTAAAGCAATACCTCCTCGAGCACATTTCCGAGCCCTGCGACATTGAGACAATAGGGGAGGTCTTCCACTATCACCCTAACTACATAAACCGAGTATTCAAGGAAAACATCGGCACAACAATGCACAGCTTCCTTATAACAGAGCGAATCGAATCAGCCAAGGAGCTTCTTATAACCTCCAACCTTACCCTTGAAAAAATAGCCGTAAAATGCGGCTTTAAAACGCTTGCACATTTTTCACAATGCTTCAAGAACGTTTGCGGAATCTCACCGGGAACCTTCAGAAAACGAAGCGAATCCGTAATAATATAATGTGAGCAAGATGTCCTCCGCCTCTATAGGCGGCACGTTCCATTCACCCACTGATTGACAGGCAGCTTCGCTGCCCCTTGCCGCGATGAATGACGGGGTAAGCCCCTTATTAAAAAAAGAAATCCCGTACTCCATATCAGTACGGGACTTTTTATTAAGAGTTAGTCAAACAATGTTTTGACAATTCTTATTTCTTCTTCTTGCCGAGAACTACTGCAATAGCGATAACAGCGATAACTACAACTGCACCGATTGCGATGGGAAGTACGGGAAGACCTGCCTTTTCTTCTGTTTCTTCAACAGGAGCTTCTTCAACTGCTGCTTCTTCTTCAGCTGCTGCAGCTTCTTCTTCAGCCTTAGCTGCTTCTTCAGCTGCCTTAGCTTCTTCTTCAGCCTTCTTTGCTTCTTCTTCAGCCTTCTTTGCTTCTTCTCTTGCCTTCTTTTCTTCTTCAAGTCTCTTAGCTACTACCTTAGCTGCCTTTTCAACGTCAGTTGTTCTCTTAGCAGCTGCAGCGAGAAGGAAGTCTTCGGAAGCAACGTCAACGGGCTCATACATGAAGTTGATCTGAGAAACAGAGCCGGAGTATTCAGTCTTACCAACTACGAATACCTTGTATGTACCAGCTTCGATTTCAACATCAGCTGTCTTGTAAACCTGATCCTTGATCTGAGAGGAAGCTGTTTCGGAATCGTTTACAGCAACCTTAGCGATGGGCTCGCCTTCAATCTTGTTGAGGTATACCCAGAATTCTGTACCTGTACCAGCCTTGTCGCCGCCGAGGTTGTAGCCGCACTTAACTGCGAGCTGCTTAACTGCCTTGTCGAACTTAACTTCTTCCCAAACAACAGCGTCATCTTCTGTTGTTCTGCCTGTGCCGTATGCTTCAGCGAAGCAGAGAGCATAGTTGGAAGCCTGGTGGTTAGTAGCAGCGTTGTCGATGAGTGTGCAAGCACCGTCGAGAACGTTAACCTGAACGATGTTAGCCTTTACAGCTGCACGAGCTGCGAGCTTGTCGAGGTCAGCCTGTCTGAGAGTATCAGCGATGGGAGCAAGTGTAGCAGCGTCCATCTTGTTGTACATAAAGTTGATCTGGGAAACAGAACCTGAATATTCTGTCTTACCAACAACGAATACCTTGTATGTACCAGCCTTGATGTCTACGTCAGCAAACTTAAGAACCTGGTCCTTAATCTGAGAGGAAGCAGTTTCAGCGTCGCTTACTTCAACCTTAGCGATGGGTTCGCCATCGATCTTGTCGAGGTAGAGCCAGAACTGTGTGCTTGTGCCTGCCTTGTCGCCACCGAGGTTGTAACCACACTTGATAGCAACCTGCTTAACGTCCTTTTCGAATGTTACGTTTTCCCAGAACACAGCGTCATCTTCTGTTGTTCTGCCTGTGCCGTATGCTTCAGCGAAGCAAAGAGCATAGTTGGAAGCCTGGTGATTTGTTGCAGCGTTGTCAACGAGAGTACAGAGACCGTCCATAACGTTAACCTGAACAACCTTGTCATTCTGTGCTGCGAATGCAGTCATAACTGTCATAGAAGAAGCAAGAACTGCACAAAGAGCTAAACTAATTAACTTTTTCATGTCAAAACACTCCTATAAAAAATATTTTCGTTCGGCTGAGCATTGATATGGATACTCAACTTCACTTGTATTTTACCACTAAAAAGCTTGAATGTCAACAAATTTTAATAAAATTTTTTGTCACTTTAGGTGATTTTAACACGAAAACAAATAAAAATATCCGATTGTTTCTTTTAGATTACAAAATTGTTAATACACTCTGTACGAAAATTTGATGATATTTTGTGTGAAGTACATGAAATTTTCCGTCATTTTTGATCGTCCGAAGCCTGTACTTCGGACGGCGATTTACATTATTTATTATATAGTTGGTTATATTATACAAAACAAGTATGTGTCTGTCTGTACTTTTGTATAAAATTATTTCCGTAAATTTCTCAAAAACACTTGACAAAAAACAAAATATAGTGTATACTATGTAAAGTAATTTGCTTTACAGCAATTGCTATTACAGAAACAGGAGCAAAACCATGGCTGTAAAGGATTTGAAATACGCCGCTCTGTACGATGTGTACGGCGGACTACTCAGTGAAAAGCAGAGCTACGCTCTTGAAATGTACTACTGTGATGACCTCTCGCTTGCGGAAATCGCAGAGCACATTGGAATCACAAGACAGGGCGTAAGAGATCAGATAAAGCACGCCGAGGAGGAGCTTGAAAGATTCGAGGAAAAGCTCGGACTTGCAAGAAAGAGCGAGGAGCTCCGTAAAATCCTCTCGGATATTGACAGAGCAGCTGAAGGCAGCGAGCTTGGCGAAAGAATCAAATCGCTTACCGAATCTGCCTCACAGCTTATAGACAACTAAAGGAGGCGGGAAGACAGAAAGTGTTTGAAAATCTTCAGGATAGACTGTCAAACGCGTTCAAGCGTTTCAAAAGCAAAGGAAAAATAACCGAAGCTGACGTAAAAGAAGGAATGCGCGAAATAAAGCTCGCACTTCTGGAAGCGGACGTAAGCTTCAAGGTTGTAAAAGAGTTTATAAAAATATGCTCCGAGCGAGCTGTCGGCTCAGAGGTTCTGGAAAGCCTTATGCCCGCACAGCATATTGTTAAAATAGTAAATGAAGAGCTTACCAACATAATGGGTAAGGAAAATACCAAGCTTACAATCTCCTCAAGACCTCCCACAATTATTATGATGTGCGGTCTTCAGGGTGCGGGTAAAACAACTCACACAGGTAAGCTTGCTCTTATGTATAAGAAGCAGGGTAAAAGACCTCTTCTTGCGGCGTGCGACGTCTACAGACCCGCGGCTATAAAGCAGCTTCAGGTTATAGGCGAGCAGGTAGGAGTTCCGGTTTTCACAATAGAAGGCTGTAACGACCCCGTAAGAATCGCAAAGGAAGCACTCGAGCACGCAAACAAGCACGGACACGATATGCTTTTCCTTGATACCGCAGGTCGTCTCCACATAGACGAGGTTCTTATGGAGGAGCTCCACGAAATCAAGGAAGCCCTTGAGCCTACCGAAATCCTCTTCACAGTCGATGCAATGACAGGTCAGGATGCGGTAAACGCGGCGGAAAGCTTCAATTCAAAGCTTGACGTTACGGGCGTTGTTCTTACAAAGCTTGACGGCGATACCCGAGGCGGTGCGGCGCTTTCCGTAAGATACGTTACGGGTAAGCCCATAAAGTTCGTAGGTACAGGCGAAAAGCTTGACCAGATAGAGCCCTTTTATCCCGACAGAATGGCATCAAGAATTCTCGGTATGGGCGACGTCCTTTCACTTATCGAAAAGGCTGAGCAGGCATACGACGAGAAGCAGGCTGCAGAGCTTGAGCGTAAATTCCGCGAGCAGAACTTCACTCTTGAGGATTACCTCGAGCAGTTCCGTCAGATAAGAGGCATGGGCTCAATCGAGCAGCTTATGGGAATGATTCCCGGTGTAAATCAGAGCGCCCTTAAGGACGTTAAGATTGACGAAAGAATAATCGACCGTATGGAAGCGATAATCCTTTCAATGACACCGGACGAAAGAAATCATCCCGAGCTTATCAACGCATCAAGAAAAATCAGAATCGCAAAGGGTTCGGGTATGAGGGTTGAGGACGTAAACAAGCTCCTCAAGCAGTACGACCAGACCAACAAAATGATGAAGCAGTTCACCGGCGGCGGACTTATGAAAAAGCTCGGCGGTAAATCCTTCTCAAAGAAGCTTGCTAAAAAGCATAAGAAAAAGTAAGCGGAAACCAATTCAGTATAAACTCGCCGAAAGTAAAGGCGTTTTATAAATAAAAAAAATTATATTTTTTCGGAGGAAAGAAAAATGGCAGTTAAAATCAGACTTAGAAGAATGGGCGCAAAGAAGGCTCCCTTTTACAGAGTAGTAGTAGCAGATTCCAGATACCCCAGAGACGGTAGATTCATCGAAGAGCTCGGTTACTACAACCCCCTCACAACTCCCTCTGAAGTAAAGATTGACGCTGAAAAGGCAAAGAAGTGGATTGCAAACGGCGCTCAGCCCACAGAAACAGTTAAGGCTCTTCTCAAGAAGGATAACATCATCTGATTGAGTTTTCCGAGTAGATTAACGCAACAACGAAAGGAATGTGCGCAATCATGATGAAAACAGTACTTACCGATATCGCGAAAGCAATCGTTGAGAACCCCGATGATGTTGTTGTAACAGAAAGAGAAGACGGTGATACCGTATATCTCGAGCTGTCCGTTGCCGAAAGCGACATGGGCAAGGTTATCGGAAAGCAGGGCAGAATTGCCAAGTCGATAAGAACCGTTATGAAGGTTGCCGCAATGCGTGAAAACAAGCGTGTTATTGTGGATATTATCTGACTCATCCTGCAAACAATAAAAATCGAGCTACCCAAAAGGGTGGCTCTTTTTTTACGCAAAAAAAGTACCGCAGGACGAAAATCCCACGGTATTATAAAAATTATTTAACTTCCTTAAGATGAACGATAACGCTTCCGAGGTCGCCGTATACCTTTGTAAGGTTAAGACCGCAGTTCATAAGAGTGTCACCGTAATATTCCTTGCCGGAATTTACATCCCTGTACTTCTTTGCGGGATCAAGACCCTTGAGCTTTACAAAGTATCTCGGGAATATTCTGTCACGCATTACAACGAAAATGAGAATTGCTTCATCCTTGTTTTCGGAAACAAAGTTCCACGCACAGTATTCGTTGTCAAAGGGAGAAACGAGTCTGTAGTAGTCACCGTAATGAATACAGTTGTAGAAATCGTGATACTGCTGTACCTGCTTCTTAACAAGAGCCTTTTCCTCGTCGCACAGAAGGTTGAGGTCAAGCTCGTATCCGAAGGAGCCCGCCATAGCAACGTTTCCTCTTGTTTCAAAGCTTGAAGCTCTGTGTGTCTGATGACAGGGAGAAGCGGAAACGTGAGCACTTGTCATGGATGCGGGGTAGCAGAGGGAAGAGCCGTACTGAATCTTGCATCTGTCAAGAGCATCGGTGTTGTCACTTGTCCAGATCTGGGGTGAGTAGTAAAGCATAGCGGGGTCAAATCTTCCGCCACCGCCGGAGCAGCCCTCAAGAAGAAGCATCGGATATGCGTTGTGAAGTCTTTCAAGAAGCGCATAAAGACCGAGAACATATCTGTGGAATACCTCAAGCTGACGGTCACGGGGGAGAATTGCGGAGCCCGCTTCCGTGAGGTTTCTGTTGAAGTCCCACTTGATGTAGGAAATGTTAGCGTGGTCGAGAATATCGGAAATTCTTCCGAAGAGATAGTCCTGAACTTCCTTTCTTGAAAGGTCAAGCACCATCTGATTTCTGTCAAGGTTTCTTGTTCTGTCACCAACGTGAAGCACCCAGTCGGGATGCTCTGCATAAAGCTTTGTGTTGGAAGCAACCATCTCGGGCTCAAACCAGATACCGAACTTCATACCGAGAGCATTGATTCTCTTGCAAAGACCGGAAAGACCTTCCTTGAGCTTTGTAGTGTCAACCTCCCAGTCACCGAGACCGCCGAACTCACCGAGTCTGTTGGTAAACCAGCCGTCATCCATAACAAGCATTTCAATACCAAGCTCGGATGCACCCTTAGCAATCTTTTCAAGCTTGTCGTCGTCAAAATCAAAGTATGTAGCTTCCCAGTTGTTGATAAGAATGGGTCTCTTGTTGTCCTTCCAGTAGCCACGGCAGAGATTTCTGTTGTAAAGCTTGTGGAATGTTCTTGACATCTCACCGATACCGTTTGCGGAGTAAACCATAACAGCCTCGGGAGATGTAAAGCTTTCACCAGCCTCAAGCTTCCAGGAGAAGTCAACCGGATTGATACCCATAATAAGACGCATAGATTCTTCAGCCTGCACCTCAACCTCAGCCGCAAAGTTACCGCTGTAAACGAGATTAACACCATATACGTTACCGCTGTCCTCGGTAGCCTCGTGGTCGCAAAGAGCGATAAAGGGGTTGTGATAGTGGCTGGAGGAGCCTCTCTTGGAGGAGATGTTTGTAATACCGTGAGGAGCTCTCACTCTCTCAAGTTGTCTTTCCTTAGCCCACTTGCCCCAAAGGTGAATTATGTCATAATCCTCAACTCTGTTGAAATCAAGACACATGGACATAACTCTGTTGATGAATACGGATTCGTTACCGCAGTTTTCAACAACACAGTGTCTTGTGATAACATTGAGGGATTCAAAAGCAGTGTAGTAAAGCTTAACCTTAACGCCGGAGAATTGGTCAACCATAGTAATTTCAAGAGTCTGTGCCTTGTCGTCCTCGTTAAGATATGTAGCGGGAAGACCTTCAAGTGCGGGCTTTCCGTCAATGATTCTGTAGGAATCGTACTTGAGCTCTGTAGCATTGGAGCCGCATACACTGTTAACTGAGAATGCGGATGTTCTGAAGTCACCCGTACCGTTTACGGGATATTCCATAGGCTGAATGTCCGTGGAGAACGCCTTGTTGTTCCAGGAGTCGTAAGCCTTGGGATGGAAGGGACACATAAGATATGTGATGATATACTCAAGGTCATCGTCACGCACGGAAGCGCCGTAGTAAAGATGCTGAAGGTAGCCGTTTTCACGCACCTGCATAACGTATGTTGAATTTCCCGCATCGAGACGGAAAATTTTCTTGTCTTCAATAAATCTGATTGCCATAATATAATTCCTTTCGGTAATTTTATTCCGATTACTATTTTACTAAATAATTCTACTTTTGTCAATAGATTTATCGCCATAAAAAAATAAAAGGGGAGAAAAGCCTCCCCGAAATTCAAGTAATCTGCTTTTTAATCTTCAGCAGTGCACCCTTCTCAAGCCTTGAAACCTGCGCCTGACTTATAGCAATCTCCTCCGCAACCTCCATCTGCGTCTTGCCGTCATAAAACCTCATCAGAATAATTCTCTTCTCCCTCGGTGAAAGAGTGGATATCGCTTGATTTAGTGCAATGCTCTCAAGCCAAGCCTCATCCGTGTTCTTCGTGTCACTCAGCTGATCCATAATATAAATTGAATCCCCATTGTCAGAATATACAGGGTCAAACAGAGAAATAGGGTCAACAATGGCATCAAGTGCCGAGGCAACCTCCTCCTTGGTGCTCTCAAGAGCCTTTGCGATTTCTTCAATCGTAGGCTCTCTCTCAAGCTTCTTCGAAAGCTCCTCCTTTGCCTGAAGAGCCTTATAAGCAAGGTCTCTTATAGAGCGGCTGACTCTTATACTCGAGTTGTCTCTGAAGAATCTCCGAAGCTCTCCGAGAATCATAGGCACGGCATAGCTTGAAAACTTCACATCATACGCCTCACTGTCAAAGTTGTCAATCGCCTTTATAAGCCCGATACAGCCCACTTGGAATAAATCGTCGGGATTCTCCCCTCGACGGGTAAAACGCTTTATAACGCTCAGTACGAGCTTTAGGTTGCCGTTTATCAGTTCTTCTCTTGCATCAAAGTCGCCCGTCTTCACTTTTGCAAGAAGCTCATTCTTTTTGTCCTCGGATAAAACCTTGAGCTTTGCCGTATTCACTCCGCAGATTTCAACTTTTCCGTTAGTAATCATTTATATCAACTCCGAATTTTAGTTACAGAATGATTATTTCCGAAAATCACCCGCTTAATTCGAAAATTCAAAAAAATGCTAAAAGAAAAATCCGCTCTCGGAAATTGAGAACGGATATAATTTTTTATTCGACCGTAACGGATTTTGCAAGATTTCTCGGCTTGTCAATATCGCATCCGCGCAATTTAGCCGTGTGATAAGCAAACAGCTGGAACGCACAGGCAACACACAAGGACGAAAGTCCGCCGTCTATATGCGGTACCTTGATAATACTGTCACATATTCCCTCGGGAACATCAATGTTGTCACCGCAGAAGAGAATAACATAAGCGCCTCTTGCCTTAACTTCCTTTATGTTACTGCAGGTCTTTTCCCAAAGAGAGGCGTCCGTCGCAATTGCCGCAACGACTGTACCCTCGGTAACGAGTGATATAGTGCCGTGCTTAAGCTCTCCCGCTGCATAAGCCTCACTGTTAATGTATGAAATCTCCTTGAGCTTCAGCGAAGCCTCCATAGCCAGAGCATAGTCAATACCGCGACCTATGAAAAACATATTTTCACATTCCGCAATCCTTCTGCAAATATCCGAAACATATCCGGAAAATCCGAGAACATCGGAAAGCCTCATGGAAACCTCATTCACTAACGGCTCCGTTGCAAGCATTACCTCGTTTTGTGTCATACGCTTACCCTTATAAGCAATATCCAATGCAAGTAAATACATAACGACACACTGAACGGTATAAGCCTTTGTGCTTGCAACAGCAATTTCGGGTCCCGCAAGAGTATATATAACCTCATCGGATTCCCTCGCAATGGATGAGCCCGCAACATTTACAACAGACACGGTATAAAGTCCCTTTTCGCGTGCAAGCCTTAACGCCGCAAGAGTATCTGCGGTTTCACCGGACTGAGATAAGGCTATAAACATATCGCCCTTGTTCAGTATAGGATTTCTGTATCTGAATTCCGATGCAATCTCAACGTCAACGGGAATTCTCGCAAAATTTTCAATGAAGTATTTGCCCATTATTCCCGCGTGCATAGCGGTGCCGCAGGCAACTATATGAATTCTTCCGACCTTTTCGATTCGCTCGGAGCTGATTCCCTCAGCGGAAAAATTCGGTATTCCGTTTTTGATTCTTCCCGAAATTGTCTTTAAAACAGCCTCGGGCTCCTCAAAGATTTCCTTGAGCATAAAATGATCATAGCCTGACTTTGTTGCAATCTCGTAGCTCCAGCTTATTTCCTCGAATTCCCTCGTCGAAGCATTTCCGTCCTTGTCATAAATTTCGACACTGTCCTTTGATATAACCGCAGTATCATAATCATCAAGACGGATAACCTTGTTTGTGTACTTCAGAATTGCGGGAATATCCGATGCAATAAAATTGCCGATGCTACCTGACGCAATAAGCAGGGGACTGTTCTTTCTTGCGGTGAATATCTTTCCCGGATATTCCCTGAAAATTATTCCGAAAGCATACGAGCCCTCTATTTTCTTCAATGCTTTATTTAAAGCCTTAAGCGGATCACGACATATCAGATATTCTCTGTCAATAAGCCTTGCCGCAACCTCTGTGTCCGTTTCTGACAGAAAGGCTGTCCCTTCGCTTTGAAGCTCCTTTTTCAGTACCGCATAATTTTCAATAATGCCGTTGTGTACAAGAGATAAATTCTCCGTAAAGTGGGGGTGCGAATTTACATCCGAGGGCTCGCCGTGAGTCGCCCATCGAGTGTGGCCTATACCGCACTCAGAATATAAATTTCCTTCCGATAAAATTTTGTCTTCAAGGTTGGAAATACGACCCTTAACCTTTTTTGTAATTATTCCGTCCTCACCGAAAACGGAAATACCCGAGGAATCATATCCTCTGTACTCAAGAGCATATAGCCCCGAGATAAGAATCGGAACAGAATTTTCCTGTCCCGTAAAACCGATTATGCCACACATAGCTTAACCTTAAAAGGGGTATGCATAACCCGATAGTGAGAGCCATAGAACACTTATGCATATCCCTTGAATACCTTATTTGATTTTCAGCCCTGCAAAGCCTTTGTTCCCCGGTTACCCGAGTATTTGTACCTTGCATTACGACAGCCGATGTGCCGGGAGGTACCCGCCGAATGCTTCGATAAACCTCCGCCTCGTTAACCAAAGAATGGTCTGGCGCCGGCTCTTTGATGAGATAAAGCCGTAAATGACTTTATCTCAACCGAGTCTTTTCTTTATTGTTTCGGCAACCGAATTTGCAATTTCTTCGATAAGCTTCTTGTCCATACCCTCCGTCATAACACGGATAAGAGGCTCCGTTCCCGAGGGACGAACAACGATTCTGCCGCTCTTTGAAAGTATCGTCTTTGCCGTTTCAATAGCTTCCTTGATGTGTGAATCCGTATAGAACTTAAGCTTTCCTTCCGCAGATACGGTAATATTCACAATTGACTGCGGATATCTTGTCATAACAGACGCAAGCTCGGAAAGCTTCTTTCCGCTTCTTGAAAGAATGGATAAAAGCTGAAGCGCTGTAAGCTGACCGTCACCTGTTGTTGCGTAATCTCTGAAAATGATGTGCCCCGACTGCTCACCGCCGAAGGAATAATCCTCAAGCATCATCTCCTCAAGAACGAATCTGTCGCCAACCTTTGTGGGAATGAACTTGATGTTCTGGTCCTCGCAGAATTTTGTAAAACCGAAGTTTGTCATAATAGTGCCTACAACGGTGTTCTTGTTAAGCTTGCCTCTTTCTCTCATGTCAAGAGCACAGATAGCCATAATAAAGTCACCGTCAACAACATTTCCCTTTTCATCAATGCAAAGACATCTGTCCGCATCACCGTCAAAGGCAATACCGATATCGCACTTGTTTTCAAGAACAAAATCACGGAGCTTTTCAAGATGTGTAGAGCCGCAATCCTTGTTAATGTTTATACCGTCGGGAGTGTCGCAGAAAATGGTAACATTATCGCTAAGCCCTGAAAACAGCTTTCTTGCGGTAACGGAAGCCGAGCCGTTGGCACAGTCAACAGCAATCTTAAGACCGCCGAATTTACCGCTGATTGTCGTTCTGAGATAATCAATATAATCCTCGGTAGCGGTGCTTGAATAGGTAACAGTACCGATTTTTTCATCAGTAACAACGGAGGAGCCGAGATTGTTGTAAATAATAAGAGTTTCAATCTGCTCCTCAAGAGCATCGGGAAGCTTGAAGCCGTCCGAGCTGAAAATCTTAATACCGTTAAAGCTTGCGGGATTGTGAGAAGCTGAAATCATAATTCCCGCATCCGCATTGTACTTGCCTACAAGATAAGCCACCGCAGGAGTCGGTACAACACCGAGCACAACAGCATCAGCACCCACAGATGTAACACCCGCACATATAGCGGATATAAGCATATCTGAGGATATTCTGGTATCCGAGCCGATAATAAATTTAGGACGGTGCTCGATATTTCCCGTAAGCACACAAGCCGCCGCTCTTCCGATGTTCATCGCAAGCTCGCAGGTAAGCGTACCGTTTGCAATTCCTCTTACTCCGTCAGTTCCAAAAAGTCTACCCATTATGTATAATCCTTTCCGCCGAGAAAATCGGCATTTGTAATCAGTTGTGTTTCTTGCAAAGACCTCTTGCCGCCTTGAAGATATGCCCCTCGGGAACAAATCCGCGAACGCAGGAGGTAGGATAAATATTTGAATTGCGACCTATAATCGTACCGGGATTGAGAACACTGTTGCAACCAACCTCAACAAAGTCACCGACCATAGCTCCGAATTTCTTGTAGCCCGTCTCGATTTTCTCATCGCCCACACTGAGTACAACAAGCGACTTATCCGATTTTACATTAGATGTAACACCGCCCGCACCGATATGAGATTTATATCCCATAACAGAATCACCGACATAATTGAAATGAGGCACCTGAACACTGTCAAACAGAATACAGTTCTTAAGCTCAGTGGAATTTCCCACAACGCATCCCTTACCAACAATAACACTGCCGCGAATAAAAGCCCCGGGGCGAACCTCTGTGTCCTCGTCTATAATGCAAGGACCGTCAATATAAATGTTGGGATAAAGCTTACAGCTTTTCGCAATCCACACATTTTCCTTGTAAAGATAAAACTTATCGCAGGGGAGAGCAGCGCCGAGCTTCGGAATAAAATCCTTAATAAGAGGAAGTACCTCCCAAGGATAGGTAATACCGTTAAAAATATCCTTCGCAATAGTCTTTTCTATATCGAATAAATCCGATGTCATAATTCTTTCCTTCATAGTACCTCCAAAAAAAGCAAATAAATAACCTTTATTATTATAGCATACCAATTGTGAATAAATCAAGAAAATAATCACAAAACAGAATTATACGAAAGAAAGTATACTAAACAACAGAAAAAACATTACGAGTGTAGAAGCGAGAAGAAAGGCATATGTATTCTATCACCAAATCCGACAAATTACACACCGAAAAAACGTCAAATCTCACAAAAACGCAATTGCCACATATAGTGAACTAAAGAGTACAAAAGGATGCTGTTACACTAATATTATATTCCGTCTCATAAAAAATATTTACAAAAAAGCACACCGCCCATTTCTGAGCGGTGCGCGATGTATTAACAATATACTAGGTATTTAATTGTTATTACTTTGTCTGTGCGAAGTTTGCCTTTACGAATCCGAGGTCTGTTACGTTAACTACGCCGTCTTCGTTGATGTCAACGTGAGAAGCGAGTTCTTCGAATTCAAAGCCTCTGAGTACTCTTACGAAGTCCGCAAGATCGATTACGCCGTCACCCTGTGCGTCTGCTTCGTTGCCTCTGATGTCACCTGCTACGGGAGCGATGTCACCGAGGTCGAGGTCTTCTTCAGCAACTGTGAATTCAACAGTTGTTTCGAGGTAGCCGTTCTTGATAACTGTAAGGTTGAATGTACCGGGAGCCATTTCGAATGTGAATTCAACAGTACCTGTAGCTGTTGCTTCGTCTTCGATTGCAAATTCAGCAACCTTGGAGCCTGTAGCTGTTGTGATGATTGCCTTAGCGAAGGATACGGGAGCATCACCGTCAGCTCTTTCTGTTACGAGGCTTGCTGTTACTTCATATGTAACTGTGATAGGCTCAGCATCAACAACTGCGAGAGTTACGATGGGAGCGAATGTTACATTGAGGTCGCCTGCCTTGTTGGGAGCGTAGAGGTAATATTCACCGTTGAATGTTTCGTCATCAACTTCTGCATCCTTGAATTCGAAGAATCTATCGGAAGCGAGAGCCATGTCGTAGTCTTCAAGTGCACATGTGAAGGTGAATGTACCAACGAGAATATCTTCATCGTTGCCGCCAACATATGCGCCGGATGTGGGATACCATGTACCTGTAATAGCGGAAGCCTCTTCGTCGTATGCTGTTTCGATTACTGCATCGAAGCCTTCAGCATATGCGAAGCTGTCGAATGTGTAAACATCTGCATCATAAGCGAAGCCGAAGGAACCGCTGTTAGCCTCTACACCGTTGTAGAAGAGAGATACTGTGTAGAGACCGCTTACATTGTTGTACTGACCATTGAGGATGTAGGAAGCCTCAACCTCAACTGTGTAAACAACGAATGTGGAGAGATGCTCTGTCTTGAATGTTACATCGCCACCATTTACGCTTGCTGTAAGAAGCTCGGGCTCGTCGCATACGTGATATACGTAAACTGCCTTGCCTGCAACTGCCTCTTCATCACAGTGGATTGTGAAGGTGAGGTGAGAAGCGGGCTGAGTCTTTTCGCCTGTTACTGCATTCATAAGAGTGATGTCGTACTTTGCAACTTCCTTAACAGTGCCGGGGATATCGAATGCGGGAGCTTCGATTTCTGCTTCGGACTCTTCCATAACAAGATATGTACCTTCTGCAAGCTCATCTGTGTTAGTAACGTCGTCTGTACCAACCTTGTTGTAGATTGCGAAGAAGTCTGCGGGAGCGTTTTCTGTGTAAACAGTAACTACCTCGGAAGCATCAGCATCGGGATTTACAGACCAGCCTGCAAATTCAAGACCTGTGCCGTAGAGAATGTAGTCTGTGGGAAGTGTGAGGTCAACGCCGTATGTCTTTGTCATATCAGCGAGTGTACCTGCTACATTACCGCCGTTAGCGTTGAATGTTACCTTGTAGGTTTCAACTGCCCATACAGCGTAAAGTGTAACGTCTGCTGTACCCATTGTAAGGCTTGCGAGTGCCTGAGTTGCATCAGCGGATTCTGCCCAACCCATGAATGTGTGGCCTGCCTTTGTGAATGCAACCTCTGTGGGAAGTGCAATTGCAAGACCTTCACGAACGTCGATTGCTTCGGGAGCTGTGCCCTCGCCGCCGTTAACGTCGTAAGTTACCTTGTGGAGCTTTTCCTTCCAGATAGCATAGAGAGTGATGTCTTCCTTGCCCATTGTGAGGGAGGAGAGAGCCTCTGTAGCATCCTTGTCTGTGTTCCAGCCGAGGAAGCTGAAGCCTGTCATTGTAAGCTCTACTTCTGTGGGAAGTACGATTTCAGCGCCTTCTCTTACATTCATGGCAGCGGGAGCAGTACCTTCTGCACCGTTAGCATCGAAGGATACAAGGTGCTTGATTTCTTCCCAAACTGCATAGAGTGTAACGTCTGCTGTGCCCATTTCAAGAGCTGTGAGAGCTGTTGTTGCGTTAGCATCTGTGTTCCAGCCTACGAGCTTGTAGCCTGTCTTTGTGAATGCTGCAGCGTCTGTTGCAAG
Source organism: Clostridia bacterium (assembly GCA_017560085.1). GTDB lineage: Bacteria > Bacillota > Clostridia > Oscillospirales > CAG-382 > SIG622. The sequence continues at coordinate 16,757 of JAFYPA010000089.1, read as the reverse complement.
GTTGATGCTTGCGCCTTCCTTGAGTGTTGCTGTTACATCTGCACCTTCACCACCGTTAGCCTTGTAGGTAACTGTGTGTCTGGGAGTCTGGTCATATGTGATTACATATGTGCCTGCTGCACCGAGAGCATAGCGGTTGTCTGCGCTCTTTGTGAGCTTAACGCCGTTAGCGAAGATGTTGTCTTCTTCTGTTGTAATTTCGAATGTACCTGCTGTTGCAGTAGGCATTACCTTACCTTCGGAAGTAGACTTGATGATGTATGTTGTAGAGGGAACAGCTGTGTAGCTGAATGTAATGTTGTTTGCTGTGTCGTTGTTTGTAATGAGGTTCATTACATTGATGGTTGCAGCAGCATCAAGAGTAATTGTCTTGCCGGTGCCGCTGAAGCCGTTAACGATAACATTAAGTGTGCCGTATGTGTTGGACGAACCGAGGCTGAACTTCTTATCGTTTGCACCACCGTTAATAACAACAGTAGATGTTGTGGACTTGGAGCTTCCGTTTGCAATGAGTCTGATGTCGTTTGTTACAACGTCAACGTCATCGAATTCATAGTATGTGGATGTTACAGTACCGTTTTCGCCGCGACCTCTGATGTAGATGTTAGCGGAAGCAGTTTCTGTGAGGCCGGGAATAGCTTCACCCTTAGCGATGAACTTTGCATTCTTTGTGAAGTATGTGTTGTATCCGCTTGCATTAATGTGCATACCTGTATGGTCGATAGCTGCTACAGGGATATCATATGTAACGGACTGCTTGGAGTAGTGACCGTTTGTACTGAATACAGCTGCGGAGTTGTAAACCACACCTGTTGCGGGGTCTGTAGCTGTAAGAGTGAAGGGACCCTTTGCTGAGCCGAAGTCACTACCAACTGTGGAAGACTTGGATACGATAGTAGTTGTCATAAGAACGTACATTGTACCGTCCGCACTACCTGCTGCCATTGCCTTCTTCCAGTCGTTCATAGGAGTTGCGCTTGTCTTACCGTCACCGTTCTTCGCTGCTGTTGTGTCAACGTAGATGATATCCATACCAACTTCGTTGTAGATAGCGTAGAGAGTAACAGCTGTTGTTCCTACGGGAACTGTGTACTTGAGAGTACCTGTTGTAGCGTCTGCACTTTCAGCCCAGCCGAGGAATGCAGCCTTGGGCTTGGATGCTGTGGGAAGCAATGTTTCTTCGCCCTGGAATACAGTTACGGAAGCTTCAGATGTACCGCCGTTAGCATTAAGAGTAATAACCGCCTGAGGCTTGGGTTCCCAAACAGCATAAGCGATAACGCCTTCAGCTGTGATTGTGATGGAGGAAACAGCCTCTGTAGCATCGGGAGTAAGAGCCCAGCCCTTGAATGTGTAGTTTGTTCTTTCGAAGCCGTCCTGAGCGGGGAGAGCAGTTACAACGTCACCTGCATTACCGTTGATTGTAGCAGGAGCTGTACCTGTACCGCCGTTAAGGTTGAATTCGATAGCATTTGCTGTCTTGTAAGTGATTTCGTATGTTTCGCCTGCTGTAAGAGCGAGCTTTGTTGCAGCAACGCCGTTTACATAGGATGTCTTGCCTTCAACCTGGTTGATAGCGTATTCTGTGATGTAACCGTTAGCGTCAACTGTTTCAGCGCCGATTGCATCAGTCTTGTCAGCGGGAACGAGAATTACGATACCGTTGGAAGCCTTGTTGAATGTGCCTGCACTCTTCTTGATTTCTGCTGTTGTGATGATGATGTCCTTACCGCTAACCTTTGTAGCAGATGTTGTTCTACCGATCTTTGCGTTTGTAAGGTCACCGCCGAGAATTGTGAGAACTGCGTTCTTCTTTACTGCGGAGTTGTCATCTGTGCTACCGATAGCAACTGTGCCGCCGAATGTACCGCCTGTGATTGTGATTCTTACGTTACCGTCGATGTAGTTGTTTGTCTGGTTCTTGTTGTTACCAACTGTGCCGGTGAACTTACCGCCTTCGATGATAACATCAATATCGCCACCTACGTGGTGACCCTGCTGCCAGGAAGCAACACCTGTGTAAATAGAGTTTACAGGACCTGTGTCACCCTTGATTACAATGTTACCACCTGCGTCATTGCTGTGACCACCACCGAAGAGGTTGAAGCCATAGTTTGTAGCAAGTACATTGTCAAGTGTAATTGTAAGGTCGTTTGTACAATGGAATGCACAGTCACCGCTGTTTTCCTTGTTTACGCCTACATTTCTGAGTGTGAGGCTGTACTTGGTACAGTAAACAGAGGACTGGTAGTGAAGCATTGTATCTGTTCTGTTTGCACCAACACCAATAATTTCGAGGTCCTTAGTCTGTAACTTTACAACATCATCCTGAAGGTGAACATCACCCTTGATGTAGTATACAACATCTGCTTCAGCCGCAATTGCGGAAGCGAAGGAGCTGTAAACGAGATATGTCTTGCCGTCTGTGTGCTTGTATTCTGCTGTTGCACCGGTTATGTCAACGAATACACCCACTCTGCCGTCTTCAAGAGCAATCTTTGTGTTACCGTCCTTTGTTGTAGCCTTAACTGCAATGGGTTCGCCTGCAACATAGAAGTCGTCCATTGCGAAGAGCTCAACAGTATATTCTGTAGCGGGGTTAAGACCTGTTACGTTAGCTGTGTACTGCTTTTCAGCAAGCATATTACCTGCATATGTTGCTGTGGGGTTCTGAGGATATTCGTAGTAGAAGTTTGTATAGTATCTTCTGTGAACTACTGTACCTGCTGCATCCTTAACCTCGAGGACGTAAAGCATAACCATACCGTCGTCCTTAGCGTTCATTGTGAATGTAACGTCAAGACCGCCGATTACGCTTTCAGCCTTAAGAGTGTTTGCAACGTTTTCGAAGTAGGGCTTACCTGTCTTCTGTGTTCTTGTGCTTGTGTTGAAGTCGGAGAGGTGCTTACCTGTTCCGATATCTGTGATATCCCAGGGCTCACGGATGAATACAACTTCATTAACAGCCTTGAACTCGGGGTTGTATGCGTGGTTATTGAAGTTTGTATACTTGCTCTGTGTGTAAAGACCTGTATCCTGCGCAAACATTGTGGAGTAAGAACGATAGATGTCAACTCTGTTGAGTCTTACATTGTTGTTCTTGTCAACCTCAACGTAGATACCGTTGGATACTGCTGCCTCGTGACCCGAGTAGTTGAAGGGAGTGTGAGGCTTGTCTGCGTTGCTGTTAACTGTTGCCTTACCATACTTTGAAGAAAGTGTAAGTCCGCTGGATGTGGAAAGGTATCTTGTTGTGTTTGTTTCAACTGCAACGTAACCGAGCTCTGTGTTGATTGCGTTGTCGTTGTGCATTGTTGTATGGCTGTGACCGCCCCAGATGATAACCTGAGGATAGTTCTTGATTACATTGTGAAGTCTTGTAATGCTGGACTCATCACCGCCGTACATAGAATTGGGCATCTTGTAGTGAGTGAATACGAAGATAGGCTTTGCGGGATTTTCTTCGATAGAAGTCTTGATGATTGCTTCTGCCCATGCGCAGGAGTCGTTGGACTGAGAAAGCTCAACAGCGATGAAGTGGAGTCTGTCATCTGTTGTGCCGTTTGTCTTGTCGGGGTCGATTGTCATGTGCATGTTACCGAGAGAAAGACCGTTGTTCTTGTCGGTAAGAGTTGTTTCAAGGTCAAGGTGACCGTAGAACTGATCAAAGAGAGCATCAGCAGAGGAAAGCTTAACACCGTACTTGGATTCAAAGCTTGTTGCTGTTACTGTTGTGTTTGCATTTGTGTTGTAGTCAATAAGGTCAGCGATATAGTTTCTGTAGGAATGCTCGAAGCCGTCCTGATATGTACCTGTACCGCCGATGGAGTTTGTCTTAGCCTCATCGCTGTCGGGGTTGTGCTGCCATCCGCAGATGATAGCTGCGAAGTAATCAGCTGAGTAAACAGCGGAGAACTTAACGTCCTTGCCGTCGATGTTCTTTGTGGGAGCTGTAGACTTACCTCTGCCGGATTCGTCGTGGTTACCGAGAGAGTAGAAGAGTCTTGTTGTAGCATCGAAGCCGTTACCGCGACCAACTACGCTTGTAGCTGTTGTGTAGCCTGTAGCGTTCTTCTTTGTGGAGTCAATAACCTTCTTTGTTTCGGTAAATTCAGGACCGTTGTTCTTACCCCAAACACCCTTTGCAAAGTTGGTAACCTCACGCATGTTCTGCATAGCCTTGTCACCATAAGAGTTGAAGGAGCCAACGTTTGAACCGTTGTTGGAGATACCGTCGGTCATGTCACCGTCGATAACGATAGCGTCAAGAACTGCACCATCATCCTTAGCTGTCTGCTGGAATACGTCAATAACGTGAGACCATTCCTGAGCAGAGCCGTCGGTAACAGCACCGCCGTAGTAACCGTTCTGGTGTACGTCGGAAACAACACCGAAGCGAACTACAACGTTGTCAGCATCGAATTCTGTTCTGGGAGCGGGATTCTTAACCTTAACTGTACAAACAGCGCTCTTGTCGGGGTCAACGATGGATGTTGCAGTAACTGTGAAGGAAGTAGCTGTTTCATCCTCACCAACATATACAGAGCCGTTTGAAAGGATTGTGCTTGCGGAAGAGTGTCCTGCAACAGTGTATGTAACATCCTGCATAGGACCGTTTTCGCCGACAACCTTAACCTCGGGAAGGCTCATGGAGTAGCCCTTTTCGATTTCAATTTCGCTCTTTGCGAACTGAACGCTTGTGATTGTAGGAATACCTACGGGCTCTGTGTGGAATGTGAGGTTGTTGATGTAGATAGTACCGTTTGCCGTGTTACCCTTGGTGTTTCTTCCGAGGGGGTAGAGGTGGTACTGCTTGTGAGTATTGCCGTCGGAGTTGTTTGTAAGACCGTTAGCGGCAATGGAAGCAATGTTGAACGTAACTCTTGCCCATCTGTTTGCAACGATTACTTCATCAGAGGTGAATTCTCTGGATGTGTTGGTGCCGTTGAGTCTGAGCTGGAGCATGTTGATTGCTGCCTTTGTACCAAGAATGGGGTTGCTTGCGGAATCTGTAAGTGATGTTTCATAGTAGTAGTCCATAGAAACATACTTATAATCAGAGATGGTTACGTTTCTGCTGCCGATGTTGTAACCGTCAACACGGAAGCAGTCACCGCTGGATGTAACGGGTTCCATCTTGATAACCGGAAGTCCGTCCTTGGTTGTGATTGTACGGGTCATACCCGCATCCTTATCTACATTGACGTTAAGCTGTGAGGGCGAAACGACAATGGGGTCGCCTGCGGCACTTGCCACGAAGCTGAGGGTTGACAATATAAGCAAGCTTGCCAATATTGCCGAGAAGAGTTTCTTCATAGGGTAAATTCCTCCTATAATAAAATTTTACATTATATTCTACCATACAATTTCAAGAAAATCAATAGTAAAACACAAAAAAATAACTAATTTCCATAAAAATAGAATATTCTCAATATTTTTTTCATATATTTCTGCCCATTGTCCGCAAGCGCTTTTACCGACTCCTTATTCACAATGCCATTTACATAAAAAAAGTTCGCCCCCGAGGGAGCGAACTCTTTCATTTTAACCTATGAATAATAAATAGGAAGATTTTACTTTGTAAGACCGAAGTTAGCCTTAACGAATCCGAGGTCTGTTACATTAACTATACCGTCTTCGTTGATGTCAACGTGAGCGGCAAGCTCTTCATACTCAAAGCCTCTGAGAACTCTTACGAAGTCTGCGAGACTGATTTCGCCGTCACCCTGCTCATCAGCAGCATTGCCTCTGATGTCGCCGGGAAGGGGAGCAATTTCACCGATGTCAAGGTCACCCTCGGCAACCGTGAACTCTGTTATCTCTTCGAGATAGCCGTTCTTGATAACCGTAATGGTGTATACACCGGGTGCACATTCGAATTCGAATTCAACCGTGCCCATATCTGTGTCAGCGTCTTCAATTGCAAACTCTGTAACCTTTGTTCCGTTAGCAGTTGCGATAACAGCCTTTGCGAAGGATACGGGAGCATCGCCGTCATCTCTTGTTGTTACAAGCTTACCGCTAACAACATAAGTAACAGTGATAGGCTCATTGTCAACAACATTCATTGTAATAACGGGAGCGAATGTAACCGCAAGGTTGGAAGTGGAGTGCTTTGCGTAGAGATAATATTCACCGTCAAAGATTTCATCAATAGCCTCGTCAGCCTTGAACTCATAGAATCTTTCGGAAGCAAGGTCTCTGTCGTAATCCTCGTTTGCACAAGTGAATGTGAATGTACCAATGAGAGTATCTTCATCATCTCCACCGATGTATGCACCTGCTGTCGGGTACCATGTACCTGTTACGGTAGCATTTTCTTCATCGTGAGCAGTACCGATTGCCGCATCGAAGCCTTCAGCATATGTGAAGCTGTCGAATGTGTAAACGCCGTTGTCGTATGCGAAGCCGAAGGAACCTCCGTTAGCCTCTTCACCGTTGTAGTAGAGAGATACAGTGTAAACTCCGCTTACAAGGTTGTACTGACCAACGAGATTGTACTGTGCTTCAACCTCAACAGTGTAAATTACGAATGTGCTGAGGTGAGAAGCGGAGAATGTAACCTTGTTTCCGTCAACGGCAACATCGGCAAATTCGCTTTCGTCACAAACGTGATATACAGCTACTGCCTTGCCTGTGAGGTCCTCGTCAAGCTCAACTGTGAAGGAAACCTCTGTTGTGAGCTCAGCCTCTGCGCCTGTTGCGGCATCAATAAGTGTGATGTCGTACTTAGCGATTTCGGTTGCAGTGCCGGGAATATCGAATTCGGGTGCTTCAACCTCTTCTGTGGATTCTGTGATTACGAAGTATGCACCTGCAAGCTCTTCGTCGGAAATGTCGGGTGTAACATTTGCTGTGCCGATCTTGTTGTAGATAGCAAAGAATGTTGTTGCCGCATTACCTGCATAAGCAGTTACAACCTCATCTGCAGCAGCATCGGGATTTTCGGACCAGCCTGCAAACTCAAGACCTGTTCCGTAAAGAACATAATCTGTGGGAAGTGTAAGCTCTTCACCGTAAGTCTTTGTTACGGATGCAAGCTCACCTACAGAATTACCGATACCTGCGTTAAAGCTTACTTCGTAAGTTGCCTTTTCGAAGATAGCGTAAAGTGTGATTGCTTCATTGCCCATTGTAAGGCTTTCAAGAGCTGTTGTTGCAGACTTGTCTGTGTTCCAGCCGATGAATGTAAGACCTTCAATATCAATGTCAAGCTCGGGAAGTACAACCGCATCGCCTTCCTTTGCAACATAGGAAGCGGGTACTGTACCATCAACACCGTTAAGATCGTACTTAACATCGCTTCTTGCAAGGTTGTCAAAGGAAACAATGTATGTACCGGGCTCGCCGACTTCGTAGATGCATTCGGCATTGGTCTCCTGCTTTACGTTGTTGATGTAAAGCTCGTCTGTTAATGTATATGCAAAAAGCTCACCGGGAGTAGTCATTTCAGCGTAACCGCTACCGTATACCTTGATAATGTAAACATTATCACCGGAAGGAACCTTTACAAGGTCTGCTGCATTCTTGGAGAGAACATAAATAACAGTATCACAGCTTTCGTGCTTGTCGATTGCGATTTCAGCCTCTGCAGAGTAGTTAAATACATTCACGGATGCAACACCTGCAAGACCGCTGCCCATATTGAATGTCTTACTTACAGTACCGTTGTAAATATCGATATAGGCGTTTTCAACCTTGTTTCCGAACTGGTTACCTACATATACGGTTGCGTTTTCTACCTCGTCGAGATTTTCAAATGTAAGGCCTGTCTGTTCGAGGTTTACGCTTGTTTCACCGTTGACACCGTCTCTGCCGCCTCTTAAGTAGGGAACAGAGGAGCAAACAAGATCTGTGCCGGGGATAATTTCACCCTTGGGGATGAATGTTGCATATGCACCGAATGTAACCTGGTTGCCGCAAGCGTTCATATGCATACCTGTGTGGTCATATGATGCAATCGGTATATCCCATGATACATCCTTGGTTGAATAATGACCGTTAGTCTTGAGAATAGCCGCAGCATCGTATCTTTCAAGTGTTATAGGGTCTTCGTTTGTGAGAATAAGAGCGCCCTTTGCGGATTCAAAGCCAATACCTACAGTTGCTCTTTCGGATACAACAGCAGATGACATAAATACATAGATTGTACCATCTTCGTCACCTGCTTCCATAGCAGCCTTCCAATCGTTCATAGGAGTTCTGCTTGTTCTGCCGTCGCCGTTTGTCTCTGCGTTTACGTCAACGTAAATAAGGTCACAGTAAACATCAACGTAAACAGCATAAAGAGTAATATCACTTGTGCCGGAGGGAACTGTAACATCATACTTACCTTCCGTTGCATCTGCGGATTCAGCCCAGCCTGCAAATACAGCGTAGGGCTTATAAGCCATGGGAAGCTCTGTTTCGACATCGCAGAATGCTTCAACTGTCGCAGTGCTTACGGTGCCTTCACCCGCATTAAGTGTAATCTTTACTTTTTCTTTCGCTTTCCAAACCGCATATACAGTAGTACCGTCAGCGCTGATAACAAAAGAAGTATCGGGAGCCAAAGCGTCTTTATTGTAAGACCATCCGAGAAAGGAATGATTGGCTTTACCAACCCCCGTGCCGTCGGGCATCTGAGATGTAACGTCGTCGCCTGCATTACCTGTAATGCTTGCGGGAACGTCACCCTCACCGCCGTTAAGGTCGAAGTCAATTGTGTTGGGAGTCTTGTATGTGATTGCGTATTCCTTGCCGTTTTCAACAGCGAATGTTGTTGCCGCTTCACCGTTTACATAAGACTTCTTGCCGTCAATCTGCTTAACTGCAAATGCTGTGATGTAACCGTTTGAATCAAAGGTTGCATCGCCTACAGCATCAGAGGCATTGTCGGGAACAGTAACAATAATCTGGTTTTCAGCCTTGTTGAGTGTAGTGATAGAAGCCTTGACAGCCTCTGTCATAACGATTACGTCCTTACCGAGAACGTTTGTTGTACCTGCAATACCAACGGTTGTGAAGTTACCGCCGAGAAGCTTAAGCACAGCGTTCTTTGTAATCTTGTGGTCCGCACTTGTGTGGCTCGCCTTGATATTATCGTAAGTACCGCCCGTAACGGTGATATAAACATTACCGTCAATCTTGTTATTGGGTCTTGCCTTGGCACTACCTACGCTTGTGTAAGTACCGCCCTCAAGTATGATATTAACGTCACCCTTGGAGCCTGTGTTGTCACCGAAGTTAGGTCCGGGGAAGATATTGCCCACAAGACCTGTATCACCCTTAATTACAAGAGTACCGGAGGGGTCGGTCTTACCCCAGCCTGTGTTGAATATGTTAAGAGGATTTGCACTTGCCTTAACGTTAACAAGTGTAAGAGTCTTGCCCTGAAGTGTAAGTCCGGAGTCATCGCTCTTTGTCTTGTTGATGGAGACATTTTCAAACCACATATTCTTGGAAAGAGTGAAGCTGTTGCTGTATTTAATGAAACAGCTGTCTCTGTCAAGACCTATGAACTTTGTGTTGTCCTTGAAGTTATTGAACTGGTTTGTATAAGTGCCGTCATCTTCCTTGAAGTAAAGCTTGCCTTCACCCTTGATGATGTAAACGATATCTGCATTGGCGGAAGCCGCATCATCGAATGTGCCGTAAACAGCATATGTTCTGCCGTCTGTCCACTTGTATGTTGCGTTTTCGCCTGTTGTGTCAACGAGAACTGCAATCTTACCGTCTTCAAGAGTAATCTTTGTGTCGCCGTCAACTGTTGTGATTTCCTGTGTAAGAGCAACACCGGGATTCATAAGGTCGTCAACGGGAGTGAGCTTAACCTTGTATGTTGTGTTGGGGGAAATGCCTGCGAATGAGTGCTCAAGTGTGATTACGGGGATGTTTGCATCCGGATAATCATAGAACTTGTTTGTGTAGTAGTAACGCTGGAGAACCTCACCCTTTGCATCGCAGAGCTCAAGAAGGTACATATAAACCATACCGTCGGGGTCTACCGCATTGAGTGTCATTTTTACGGGGATTACACCAATCTTGCCCTCTTCAACCTTAAGGCTGTCAGCATTGGGGAAGGAGGGAACATCGGAAAGCTCGAATCTTGCCTTTGTGTAATCTTGGAGGTGAAGTCCTTCGGGACCGATGTCTGTAAGATCCCAGGGAGTTCTGATGAATACAGCCTCATCTGTTGGCTGGAAGGAAGCCTTGTTTGCAAAATCGGTAAATTCTGCACTGGAGAAGAGAGAAGTGTTTTCAGCGTAGTCAGCAGAGAAGGATCTGTAAAGGTCAACTCTGTTGATTCTTACATTGAAGTTCTTGTCAACCTCTACGAAAGCACCGTTACCGTATGCGTGGTTTTCCTTTGTAGCTGCATTCTGTGCATACTTTTCAGTACCGCTGTTGAGACCGAACATATTGCTGTTTGTAAGGTTATACATGGAAGCATAAGCCGTTACCGCACTGTCCGTTGCAACATAACCATTTGATGTGTCGATTGCACGGTCGGAGTGAAGGAATGAATGGTTATGACCGCCCCACTGGAATGTCTGGGGATACTTGCAAAGAAGATTTGCAAGACCTGTTGTTGTGGTGGAGCCGATAACCGTTGTGCCTGATGTCTTGTAGTGAGAAATTACAAAGATAGGCTTGTTGGGGTTTTCGGAGATGGACTTCTTGATGATTTCTTCAGCCCACTTAATGGAGTTGTCGCTCTGGGAAAGCTCCATAGCGATGAAGTGAATATCGTCTGTGTAGTCATTATCCTTAACACCGTCGAGATCGAGTGTCATATGTCTGTTACCGTAGGAAAGACCATATTCTGTGAAGGAGTATTCGGAGTCGTGACCGAAGTACTTGTCATACTTTGCATCCGCAGAAGCAAGAGTTACACCATACTTGGATTCAAATGCGGAAGCAGTAACCGTTGTTGCGGAATTTCTGTTGTAGTCTATAAGGTCTGCAATATAGCTTCTGTAGGAGTCCTCCATACCGTCTGCAACAGCCTGAGCTGCAGCGGAGCCGGGATCATACTGCCATCCGCAGATAACAGCCGCAAAGTATTCTGCGGAGTAAACCTTTGTATAGGTAATGCCGGACTTGGAGGAGGTGGAAACACCCTTACCGCCTTCGTCGTGGTTACCGAGAGAGTAGAAAATCTTTGTGGTGTCGTTTACACCGTTACCGAAGCCGCCTTCGTCAGCACCCCAGAGTGACTGTGCAAAGTAGCCAACCTCACGGAAGTTCTGTTCGCCCTTAGTACCGTAGTTGCTCTTGCTTGTGTGAAGACCGTCGCCGTTTACGTTACCGCCGGAGTTGATGGCGTCTGTAAGGTCACCATTGTAGAGAATAGCATCAGCGCCGAGCTTCTGGAAAACATCTACAACGTGAGAGCCCTTAGCCTTTGAACGGGGCTGATTCCATGAGCCGGAGAAGTGAACGTCGGAAACAACGCCGAAGCTGAGTACAACGTTCTTGTCGTCGAACTTGCTTCTGGGCTTGGGATTTTCAACATTGATTGTAAGTGTAGCGGAAATTGTGCTGTCAATAACGGATGTTGCAGTAAGCGTAATCTTGTCGGATTCCTCTTCCTTGTCAACGATAAGTGACTTGCCGTCAGCGGAAATCTTTGTACCCGCATTTGTGTGACCTGAAAGAACAAGGTCGTAGGATGTGATAGGGGAGCCCGTACCTTCAACGGTTACCGCAGGAAGAACAATAGAGTTACCTCTTATAACAGTTGCCGTATTGCTGGAGAAGCTGATGCCTGTAATTTTAGGCTCGGAGGGCTCTTCCGTAAAGAATGCAATATTTGCAATGTAAAGAGAAGAGTCGGGGTCAACAATTACGGTATTGTTTGCATCAAGTGTACCGTCCCTGTATGTGAGAGTACCTACCGCATTACCGAAGGCGTAAAGTCTGAACTGATTTATAACCTCATCGGCGGTATAGTTTGTACCGGAAATATTGAATGTGATGTAGGCCCACTTGTTTTCTTCAAGGGGAGTACCCTTGTAGGACTTAAAGGATGTAGCTGTAGTCTTGAACTCAATGTGGGGAGTGTAAGACTGTGTGTCATCCTCTGCGGGAACATACTTATATGTCATTCTTGCATACTTGTATGTCGCAGGAGTGATGCCCTTGCCTGTGGGATAGTTTTCCACAACAACGGCACATTCGGAGCCGTAAATGGGATCTCTGTCCTCGCAGGTGTCTGCGTTGAACTTTGCGGCAGTAATGCCGTCGGGAGCATCGTCGCCTGATACAAGTGTAACCTTGGCCGCAGCTTTAACGCCGAGGGACTGAAGTACACCCTGCAGCTCTGATGCCTGCATAACGATTTCTCCGCCTGCCGCAAACGCATTGAATGCAGAGAAGGAGAAGGTTGACATTATAAGCATAGCCGCCAATAATGCCGAGAAGATTTTTTTCATTCGGAATACCTCCTAAAATAAAATTTTCCTAAATAATTATATAAGGGATAATTATTTTGTTTATTTTACCATATTTGAACACATTTGTCAATGTATTTTTGGTGTTTTACGGTGTGAAATTTTTTATATTTGCTACATTATATCATAATCATATCAAAAAGAAAAACGGAGCATCACAGCCCCGTTATTTTTGTTATAAAACCTGTAATTCTGTTCTTTCCATATTAAGGTCTACAGTGCTTTTTACCGTGATAATATTGTCCCCGAGCACTATCGGAGCATTTCCGACCCGTGCACTTATAAGTAACAATTCTGATGGCGTATCGGTATAACAATAAGATGCTCCGGAAGCTCTTTGAGGCTCGGGATAGAATATCTGTCTGTCAATATAGCATCTGTCAGAGCTTATTTCGGTAAGCTCAATGTCGTTCAGCCATACTCTGATATCGGCGTTTTTGATATTTGGTTTGTGACCAGACAAAACTATATTCAATATTCCGTTACCTTGCTTGGAAGCCTTGAGAGTAACTGTTGCTTTTTTATTTGCATTTAATTCAATCGGCAGCTGTGCAAATATATTATTACATCCCGCACCCTCGCCATAAGGATATCCGCCACGCCTTTCGACAGCAAAAATCTTACTTGAGCTGTCGTCCTCGGAAAGCTTTATCTGCCGTACGAAATCAGAAAAAGGTCTTGAAGGTCTGAAGTCTTTGTCACAAGGGAAGTATTTGATAAATTCCTCTGCGGGACACGACATATAATTGAATCCGCAAATACCGTCAGCGCCGTCTTTTGCCCAGTTGCTGAATATTCCTGCATAAAACTCATCCTCTCTGTGATGACAGGCATCGGAGGCGTGCCACGTGTCGTGACAGGGATATATTTCAATTTCTTTGTTTTTTACAACGCTTTTAAAATATGCAACATCGGTAGATATACTTCTTGAGCCGGCAACAATAAAATCAACCGAGCCTTCACAAGTCCACGCTTCAATATCGAATCCGTCAACCCTCAGAGATTTTTCGTCACCGGGAATTTTGACTCCGCATTTCATATTTGCCGTGGTAAGCCTTCTTACATCCCGCATAAATTCGGAAACACAGCTTCGAAGCTCCCATTGCTTTCCGGGAGGAAGACACGGAGTGTGCCTTAAAAAGTCAATGCAGATTCCGTCAAAATCGTATTTTGAAAGTATTTTATTTATATACTCAAGCTTGAATTTGCGAAGCTCGCTGTTTGCAAGATTCCACATTCCGTCCTCCCACCAGGTTTTTATTACCCAGTCGGGATGAGCAAGCTTAATGTCGTTCGGAATCCCTTTTCTGAAATAAGCTGTTCCGTTATTATCTACCTCGCATATTCTGTGATTCCAATATGACTTGATGCCACGCTTACGAGCTTCCGCCAATACAAGACTCATCATATCTCTTCCTTGTGAAGCAAGGCTTTTGTAAACGTCAAAGTCGTTACATTCGCATTCTTGCGGGATAAATCTGTGGGTTTCCCAGAGAATGATATCCGGCTTTATGTCTTGCTTATCGTAAAAATAAAAAAACGAATCAATTACGGTTTTGTCATCGGCTTTTGAAAAATCAACAAAATAAGGGTCGTGCTGGTAAACAATTTTCATTTTGCTGTAAAACCTCCCGAAATATCACATATTATCCTTTTTTCCCTTATAGCGAAGAAGAAAATCAATAAAATCCTCAACTGTTTTCTGTTGCTTTACCGAGAGAGAATTGTAATTTTCAAGAAAATGCTTTTCCTTCTGAGTAAGCTCAACGGTGTTTGTGTCTGCATTTTCAACCTTGCCTGCGGCGTAAAGATAATCCTCAAGCTCAACTCCGTTTTCGCTGTTTTCCGCAAGCTTGGTTATAAGCTTTATTCTCGGCGGATTCTCCTGCTCACACATCAGAAGCTTACGCATCTGAAGATAGCTTATTCCGCACTCCGATGCGAATCTTCTCACAGACCTTTCGCCCTTCGCCTTGTCTATGAGCATTGCGAATATTTTTTTGTTGAAGCTTCCCGATTTTGTTGCCATAGCGTCCTCCTTGGATGTTGATTATCCCTTTTTGTACCATAAATACAACAACATTATTTTATTGCATTGTTTTCTAATTGTTGCCTTTTTAACTCTTCCAATTCTTTTCTTCTTGTTTCCCAATATGCTTCTTCATCTTCTTCGGATAAAAAAGGTTCAACATCTGACATATCTAACGGTGTATCATCAATAATCAAGTCGCCGATTTTCAATTTTTCGGTCATGACTGCTATCTCCTTAAATAAAAAATATTACATTAAATTCAGTTCGGTATCTTACAGTTATTTTACTATGTTTTTTGAATTTTGTCAATGATGTTTTGTAATCAAATTAATTATTCAAGAATTATAAAGCTATTTAAAAAACATATTTGATTCAATATCGTATAGTCAATATATTTTCCAAAACACCAAAAAAGGGCAGAGGAGACAGAAAACACCAATTTGTTCAAAAAAAATTTAAAAATAAATCCTACTAAAATTGCGAAAACCCCTTTACAAAATAATTATATTGTGTTATACTGTCATAGTAATTGTCTACCCATGGCTATGCACGGGACAAAATCCCTCATCCGGTTGCCGATATACGGATAAAGAGGTTATCACCGACCCCTGCTTGGTTTTGCGGCGAACGTTACGAAAAAAATTTTATTGTAAAGGTGGAAAAAAACATGCTTCAGAAAGACGAAAAGCTTTCAATCATCCAGGAGTATGCGACACACGAAGGCGACACAGGTTCTCCCGAAGTTCAGATCGCAGTACTCACAAAGAGAATCAACACACTCAACGAGCACCTCAAGGCTAACAAGAACGACCATCACTCCAGACGCGGTCTTCTTAAGATGGTAGGTCACAGAAGAAACCTTCTCGCTTACCTCCAGAAGAAGGACATCGAACGTTACAGAGCGATCATCGACAAGCTCGGTATCAGAAAGTAATCTCTGACAAATAGGGGCGAAGGGCATCCGCTTTTCGCTCCTTTGATGCGTAAAAACGCAGAAAAAAACAGCAAAAAATTATTAAAAAAGTGCGCCGGGTGCATTTTTAGCATTTATACAAGCGGTGTTTTTGATGAATTTCCGTTTGTATAAGTGCTAAAGCTTGGCGCACCGTAATTGGGCAAAGCCCAAGAAAGGAAAGGTAAAAAAGATGTTTGAAAACTTCAGAGTATTCAAAACAGAATTCGCAGGCAGACCCCTTGTTGTAGAAACAGGTAAGGTTGCACAGCTTGCAAACGGCTCAGCACTTGTTAAGTACGGCGACACTGTTATCCTTGCTACAGCAACAGCAAGCGATAAGCCCCGTGACGGTATCGACTTCCTTCCTCTCTCCGTAGAGTATGAGGAAAGGCTTTACGCAGTAGGCAGAATCCCCGGAAGCTTCCTCAAGCGTGAAGGCAAGCCCACAGAAAAGGCTATTCTTACATCCAGAGTTATCGACAGACCCGTTCGTCCTCTCTTCCCGAAGGACCTCCGTAACGATGTTCTCGTTGATCTCCTCGTTCTCTCCGTTGACCCCGATTGCTCTCCCGAAATTACAGGTATGATCGGTGCTTCCATCGCACTCTCCATTTCCGATATTCCGTGGAACGGTCCTATCGCAGGCGCATTCGTAGGTCTTGTTGACGGCGAAATCGTAATCAACCCCACACAGGCACAGAGAGAGGTTTCCACTCTCGAGCTTACAGTTGCTTCCAGCGAAAAGAAGGTAGTAATGATTGAAGCAGGTGCTAAGGAAGTTGAAGATGACAAGATGTTTGAAGCTATTATGGCTGCATACAACGAGTCCCAGACAGTAATCAAGTTCATTAACGATATGGTTGCCGAAATCGGCAAGCCCAAGTTCGCATATCCTTCCTGCGAGGTTGACCACGATCTTTACGATAAGATTTCCGACTTCGCTATCGAAAAGGTAAGATACGCTCTCGACACAGACGACAAGCTCGTTCGTGAAGAAAGATTCGGCAAGGTATATGACGAAGTATTCGAGCAGTTCCCCGAGAACACAGAAGAAAGAAAGCCCATGATGGAGGAATGCCTCTACAAGCTCCAGAAGTATGTAGTAAGAAGATGGCTCCTCGACGAAAAGAAGCGTGTTGACGGCAGAAGAATGGATCAGATAAGACCCCTTGCTTCCGAGGTTGACATCACACCCAGAACACACGGCTCCGCTCTCTTCACAAGAGGTCAGACTCAGGTTCTCACAACAGCAACACTCGGACCTGTAAGTGACGCTCAGCTTCTCGACGGTCTTGATGACGACGAAACAAAGAGATATATGCACCACTACAACTTC
>JAFYPA010000008.1 GCA_017560085.1 Clostridia bacterium | reverse complement strand
TTTATAGAGATAACATATATTTTTCTATCGGCACAAGAATCGATTTAAAAGATAATACTGAGATTGGTGTAAAAGTATTAAACACTATATTTGATTTTTGCAAAGATAATATAACTACTCCTTTGATGTTATGTTACGATGACAATAAAGGATACAAAAAGCCAAAATTCAGTGTGAAAAGTATAGATACATTCATGAAAAAATACTATGATAAACAAATAGGTCTATTAACTATCATGGATTATTTTACGAAGGAAGAATTTTTCGGCAAACAAAGCCTTGAAGAATATGAGGACTATGAGGTAAACAAAGAGATTTTTGAGTGCAATATAGATTTTGGCGTGCCTAATCGCTTCAAAGAACAAGGTCCAGTACAAAGTTGTTGCGACATTATCAGTATATCAGTTGCTAAAAGATATTTGTTTGAAACAAATAAATTTGAGAATTTGCTTAAGTTGTTCAAAGAAATATGTTTTACAGTTAATGGCATTGGTTCTTTTTTTACCGGTGGTTCAGATATGTACCATTCTGCTGGCTTGTTTGACAGACAATACTATCATACTCCTTGGTCTTTTTCAAAATTTTGGAACGAACAAGTGCGAGGATATTTCTGGCTTATGTTTCTAACTGACAAGCAAGTTAATATTCTTGGCGGAATTGATAAATTAGAAAATCAAGGTTTTTACAGTGTTGAAAAAACAGATAATGGTGTGTTCATTCAATGTACAGAAAACATACTTGATTACACAATTGATGATGCGTTAAAACTGAGAGCTTTTCTAAAACCGATATTCCCACCTTTGAAGAAAAAGACAGGAAAATTCTTTCCAAACCGTGAGTATATGGAGGAAAAAATGAAAAAAGGTTTATACTTGTTTGATGAAAAGGATATGCTTTGATTAGGTGAAAAGATGAATACAAGTGTAAAAAGCATAGTAAAAAGTATAATTAAAGACAATATGAAACAGCTTGGCTTCAAATCATATTCTAACCTCTTTTATCGACAAATCCATGGTGTGATTCAAGGTTTTAAAATATATTCCAATAACATGCATTATACAATTAGATTCGGCTGCTACCCATTATGTGGTGGTATGACACGCGATCCAGGAAGCTTTGAAAATCATGAAATTGCACATTTACTTCCAAGCTATCGAGACGAATTTATATATGCAATTCCTTGGGGAGAGCTTAGAACGGAAGAAGAAATGAATGAAGCGTGGCTTAATCGCAAAAACAAATACACTGAAATTGCAAGCCAATTAGTAAATGAGTTAAATAGTTATCTTCTTCCACAACTATTGGAAATTTCGTCTTTGCAAGAAGCTTTGGATTTTGAAAAGAAATGCCGTACTGCTCGTATAAGATACTGGAACAATAATATAACTGCTCAAGAGGCTGAAAAACTGTATAATCAGCATGATGCAATATATCTTTGGAATTGGCATCTTCAAATGAGAAATTATGATGAAGCAAAACGTTGTTTCCGGAAACAAATTGAAGAGTTAGAAGAATATTCAAGGCAAAACAATATAGTGCTCGATAATTCTTTTTTGGAAATTCCATATAATTATCTTGTAGAAGAAAACTATGATGCGATAGAAAAATACATTGAAGAAAAGGAAAATATCACATTAAAGAGTTTTTCGCTTAAAAGACAGTGAGGAAAAGAGAGAAAAAGAAAGTGCGACAATATGACAAGCACGAAAAAACATAGTATAATAATGCTATAACAGCAATATAAAGCGAGGCATCAAAATTGATAAGACTTGACAAATACATCTCCGACGCCATTCCCTGCACACGCAAGGAGGCAACAGCCTATATAAAATCCCGCCGTGTCACGGTGGACGGCAAAATAATCAACGCCGCAGATACGAAGATAGACGAAAAATCTGCCGTTGTAGCCTTTGACGGCAAGCCCTTCTCCTACAGTAAGTTCATATATATAATGCTCAATAAGCCCGAGGGACTTATCAGTGCAACGGAGGATGAGCGCGACAAGACGGTTATGTCCCTTCTTCCCGAAAGCTATATGACAAAGGGACTTTTCCCCGCGGGAAGGCTTGACAGAGACACCACGGGACTTCTGATTCTCACAAATGACGGCGAAACCGCTCACCGACTCCTCTCCCCAAAGTACAACAAGAAGAAAATATACAGAGTTACCGCAGAAAAGCCCTTCAAGGAAGCGGATATCGAGGCTCTCAAAAAGGGCGTAATGCTTGATGACGGCAAAACAAAGCCCTCCGTACTCGAAATCACGGAGGACCCTCATGTTGCTTATATGACACTTACCGAGGGCAGATTCCACGAGGTAAAGCGCATCTGCCTTGCACTTGACAATCTTTGCGTTGCACTTGAAAGAGTCCGCTTTGCAGAGCTCGACCTTGACAAAAGCCTTGAGCGTGGCGAGTGGAGACTACTCACCGAGGACGAAATAAAGCTTCTTCTTTCGGTAAGTGCGGAAAAATCCAACTGATTTCGGGAAGGATAACGAAATGACAGCATTTATAACAGGCGCAAGCTCGGGACTCGGGTATCAGCTTGCAAAGCATTTATCCACGCTCGGCTATGACATAATTGCCATTGCGAGAAGAGGTGACCGCCTTGAAAAGCTTGCGGGCGAGATTGAAACAAGGCTTACTCCCATAGTTGCGGACTTGTCGGTTGAGTCGGAATGCCACCGCATTTTTGATACGGTCAGGGATTCGGATATAGATATAGTAATAAACAACGCGGGCTTCGGTCTTCTCGGAGAGTTTTCAAAAGCCGACCTTTCCCGTGAGATGCAAATGATAGATGTCAATTGCCGTGCACCGCACATTCTCACAAAGCTTTTCCTTGCAAAATTCCTTGAGGAAAACAAGGGATATATTCTCAATGTGTGCTCGGTCGGAGGCTTTATGCCGGGTCCTCTGCTTGCTTCCTATTACGCAACAAAGGCGTATCTTGTAAGCCTTACAAGAGCAATACACGAGGAAATACGACACAGCGGTAAAAACGTATACATCGGCTGTGCCTGTCCCGGACCTATCGATACCGAATTCAACGAGGTTGCTTCGGGAAAGGCAAAAATCAAGTCGCGTCCCGCTTCGTGGGTGGCGGAGTATTGCGTAAGAAAAATGCTCGCGCGCAAGCTCACGATTATCCCCGGGCTTGAGGTTAAGCTTTCCGCAATCGGTGCAAAGCTTTTGCCGGCAAAGCTTATGATGCGGATGACATACAAAATTCAGAAAAAGAAGCTGTAAAACGGAAGGAGAGTTCGAATCTCTCCTTCTTTTTTCGCTTACGGAAGATTTGTCAATAGATTTATCATAAGAAGATTCTGCACATTCCTACGCGAAAGATTCCAGTAAAGACACCCACGGAATCCGTACTCGGCAACGAGCTTCAGCCTTGCGCTTATGCTCCTTGCGTCCTCAAACCAGACCTCGTGTACAAGATTGTCCCGAGTATAGTTGAAATAAGGAGCATCGGAATAGGTATCGTACTTTATCTCAGCACCGTTTTCCGAAGCAATAAAGAGAGCCTCGTCGGTGGACAGTGACCGTGCAACCGATTCGCCCTTGACATATGGTAAGGTCCAGTCGTAGCCGTAGTTGGACATACCCATAAAAATTTTCTCACGGGGGATTCTCGTCACGGCATAGTCAAGCACACGGCGGACAGACGGTACGGGTGAAACGGGCATTGCAGGTCCCATTGTGTACCCCCATTCGTAGGTCATCAGAAGAACAGCATCCGCCGCCTCCCCTATTTCACGGTAGAGGTGTCCTTCGTAGAGTACGCCCTTCTGACTGTCGTCCGTCTTTGGGGCAAGAGCGGCAAAAACCTCGTAGCCGTAGCGGTTGAGTCTTTGTCTTGCTCTGCCAATGAACTCGGCATAGGGGTATGCGTTTTGTGCTCCGATGAATTCGAAGTCTATATCGAGTCCGTCGTAGCCCTTGGCTTGCATAAGAGCAAGAGTGTTGTCAATCAGCCTGTCCTGTAAGGTGCTGTCGGCAAGCACTGTATTTGCATTTTCGTCCGAGAAATATCCTTCGGGAGTAAGTGTTGAGAGATGAAGAAAGCACTTTCTGCCAAAGGCGTGGGCAATATCTATAAATCGCTCATCGGCAAGCTCTGTAAGGCTTCCACGCTCGTCAAAGCCATAGGTGAAGGGCATAAGATAGTTCATAAAGGGCATCGAGCCTGCTATAAGCGGTGTACCTGAGTCGGTATAAGTATATCCGCCCGTTTCGAAGTCGCCTATGTAGTCGGTATCAAGCTCGATGACAATGCTTTCGCCGGGGTAAATTCTTGCGCTTATATCGGAAATCTGCGGGTTGTTTCGAAAGAGCTTGTTGAGGCTGACACCGTATTTTTCCGCAATATCGAAAAGACCTTCACCTGCGGATGCCTTATGTATGAGCCTTGGATAAACCACCACAACACATTGACCCACAGCAAGATTTTCGGGATTCGGGATTCCGTTGTACAGTATGAGAGAAGATACGGTTGTATTGAATTTTTTTGCAATAGCCGTAAGTGTATCTCCCGGTTTTACATCATAAAATATCATATATAAGTCCCTCCTTTATGTTATATAATATGCGTATTCGGAGGTAAGCGACAAAAAAGGCAGTCACCGAAGCAACTGCCGAAATTTGTATTATTTTATTAGGTGTTTTATTCCATAACTCTTATAAATCTTGCGCCGTCAATGGATGCAACCTTTTCCTTGAGAGCCTTTTCTGTGCCAAGACCTGTGATAGCATAGAACTTGCCTCTGACCTCAATAGCCTCAACACCGAAGACATGGTTGATGTCCTCAGCCTTGTCTGCACATACGAGGAAGCGGAGTACCGCACTTTCGTAGTCACAGTAAATGTCGGGGTTTTCGGGTCCCCAGCCGATGGTCTTTCTGCAGTCGCGGATAACATCAAGCACATCCGCCATAACAGCACTTGCTGTGGGGAGAGCGCCCGCGCCTCTGCCGTAGAACATTACATCGCCTACCGCATTACCCATAACGGAAATTCCGTTGTATACATCGTCAATATTAGCAATTGATGCCTCTGTCGGTACAAGGAAGGGCGCTGTGATTGCGTATACCTTGCCGTTAACGTCGGCACATCTGCCGAGAAGCTTGATTCTGTAGTCGAATTCCTCTGCAGCCGCAACATCTGCCGCTGTGATTTCCGTGATGCCCTCGCAGTGTACCTTCTTGGGGTCTATTGCAGAGCCGTATGCAAGGGATGCAAGAATGGAAATCTTTCTGCAGGTGTCAAGACCTTCAACGTCTGCCGCAGGATTTCTTTCCGCATAGCCAAGCTCCTGAGCCTTACTGAGTGCATCCTCAAAAGACCAGCCTTCCGCAAACATCTTTGTGAGTATGTAGTTTGTTGTACCGTTAAGAATACCGTCAACAGCGAGAATCTTGTTTGCCGCAAGACACTGCCACATAGGACGGATAATCGGAATACCACCGCCTACACTTGCTTCGAAAAGGTAGCTTACTCCCTTCTCTCTGGCAATTGCGAGAAGCTCCGCACCGAAGGTTGCAACAACCTCCTTATTTGAGGTAACTACACTCTTACCTGCCTCAAGTGCCTTCTTGGAAAAATCGTAAGCAGGATGTGAACCGCCCATGGTTTCTACTACGATAAGCACTTCCTCGTCGTTGAGGATTGTGTCAAAGTCCTTTGTGACTCTGTCCCCAAGAGGATGATCGGGGAAATCACGAAGGTCGAGAATGTGTTTTACATTAAGCTTTTCACCGCAAAGGCGCTGGGAAAGTGAGTCGGCATTTTCGGCAATAACGTCCGCAACACCGCTTCCTACAACACCAAAGCCGAGGATGGCAATATTTATCATGGTAGTCTATCCTTTCAGAACTTATTGAATTTCGCCGCCACACAAGCAACAGCGAATGCTTTTTTGATTTTACCTTATTATAGCACGGAATTATGTATATTTCAAGCGGTTCCGATAAAAATTATCAAAACCGCCGAAATTTATTTTATGTTGTTTTTTCTACGGATTATTCTTCGCCAACCTCTGCAGCCTGCTCAGCCTGGATTTCGGGATCGTAGGAAATCATGGGAGCAACATCCTGCTTCTTAACTCTACGGTCGAGATAGTTCTTTGTAATCTTAACTACAAGCGGAATCATGAAGAGTACGCCGATAAGGTTGGGGATCATCATAAGACCGTTGAATGTGTCGGAGATGTCCCAAGCGAGAGAAGATGTAAGAACCGCACCGAAGATAACTGTGATAACGTGGATGATACGGAATATAACAGTTGTCTTTGCACCGAAGAGATATTCCCAAGCCTTGGAGCCGTAGTGAGACCAGCCGAGAACTGTTGTGAATGCGAAGAGGAACATAGCGATAGCTACGAACTTTGTACCGATATCGCCCCAGGAGAATACTTCGTTGAACGCACCGCCTACGAGTGTAGCATCGGTAAAGCCTTCTGCGATTTCACCTGTCTTTGCGTTGAATACACCGCCGTTAAGACCGCCGGAGGTAAGTACAACAAGTGCTGTCATTGTACATACAACCATAGTATCTGCGAATACCTCGAAGATACCCCACATACCCTGCTGTACGGGTTCCTTAACGCTGGAGTTGGAGTGTACCATTACGGAAGAACCGAGACCTGCTTCATTGGAGAATACGCCACGCTTAAAGCCGTTTGTCATAGCAATGATAACGCCACCGATGCCACCGCCGACAAATGCTTCGGGAGCAAATGCGTTAACAAAGATTGCCTTGAATGCAGGGATAATAGCCTGATAGTTGATACCGATGATAACAAGGCTTCCGATAACGAAAAGAACTACCATGAAGGGAACGATCTTTTCTGCAACTGTTGCGATTCTCTTAACACCGCCGAGTGTGATAACAGCTGTGAGAATCATGATAAGTACGCCGAGGATGATGTTGTAAAGGGAAACCTCGCCAAATACATTGATGCCGGAAAGTGCACGAACATCAAAGGCCGCAGCAACGTTTGCAACGATCTTGTTTACCTGACCCATGCTTCCGATACCGAAGGATGCAAGCATTGTGAAGATACAGAAGAGAACAGCAAGAATTCTGCCGGGCTTCTTGAGGGATGCTTCACCCTGGTGGTCCTTGTAGGAATATCTTCCCATACCGTCCTGAAGGTAGTACATAGCACCGCCGGACCACTCGCCTTCGCTGTTCTTACGTCTGAAGTAAATACCGAGAACATTTTCAGCGTAGTTTGTCATCATTCCGAAGAATGCCGCAACCCACATCCAGAAAACCGCACCTGCACCACCGATGCAAATAGCTGCGGCAACACCTGCGATGTTACCTGTACCAACCGTTGCGGCAAGTGCTGTACAAAGTGCCTGGAAGGGAGAAATCTGCTTGTCTTTTCTGTGACCGATTACGTTCTTTGCGAAAAGCTTACCGATAGTGGACTTCCACCAAAGACCGATGTGTGATACCTGGAAAAACTTGGTGCAAAGTGTAACAATGATACCTGTGCCGATAAGAAGCGCAAGACCAAAGATGCCCCAAACAACGCCATTAATACTGCCGTTGATGCTTTCCACCTGACTTAAAAAGTTGCTCATGTTTTTTCCTCCTTAAAAGAAAAATAAAAAAAGTTACCGAATCACCGGTAACTCCGAAAAATAAACACATACGCAGTCCTTAAATCAAGGAAAGCTGCTCCGTCCTTTTGCCTGAGAGATTCGAATGTACTTTCGTACAGTCTTGCACCTTCGGCACCCGCTGCCCGGGATTCTCCAGAGTTTCCTCCGCTCTCGGTTTTTGCTAATTCCGAAAGCTTCATTGGATGATTCAATTGCGGAAATATTATAACACATAATTTTACAAAATGCAAGAGTATTCTTGCTTTTTTGTATTTTTTAGCAAAAAAGCCGTCGCTTTATACAAGACGACGGCGTGATTTTGTACACATTTGACAACATTTTTGTTATAACGGATGTAAGCCTCATCCGATTATATCGTTCAGCACATCCGAATTGCAGATTCTGCGAAAAATTTCCTTTGCCCTCCCGTTGTTTTCCGTTGACCTTGAGAGAACGCAGACGGTGAATTCAGGCTCGTCCCCGGGATATACTCCGCAGAACCACAGATTGAGGATTTCCTTGCCGTCTAGCCTTTGTCCGCTCTGTGCGGTGGCGGTTTTGCCCATTGTGCCGAAGCGGGAGGTTCTCGCACTTTTGCCCAGTCCCTCCTCGACGCAGGTACGCATCATTTCGCAAAGGAGCTCTGTTGTGCTTTTCTTTAATACGGTTGTGGGATTGTCCGAATAAAAGCTGTGCTCCGCTCCCTCTCCGTCGCGGATTTTACTAAGCACGCGGGGAGCTGCAAGCTTTCCCGTGACGGCACAGGAGAACGCCGTGCAGACGTTAATCGGTGTCACAAGAGTCCTTCCCTGACCTATTGCAAGGTTTGCGGTGTAGCCGTCCGTCAGCGAAGGGTCGGTCGGAGGATTTCCGAGGCTTGCGTCTGCGTACAGAACGCCGTCAACATCAAAGTCGGCTGTCATTCCCATTTTTTCGGAGGCTTCCGTGACGGCTTCGTGTCCGAGATGTTCCGCAAGGCTTATAAAGTATGGATTGCAGGAAAGTGCGTATGCCTCGTTCATTGTAATGCTTCCGTGTCCCCGAGTGCTGTGGCAGGGGATTTTATCGCCGTTTTCAAGCTCGTAACAGCCCTCACAGTTGTATTCTCTGCCGTACAAGGACAAATCCTTCTCCAGTGCCGCCGCGGCGACCACCGTTTTGAATACAGAGCCCGGTGTATATGAGGAGGTGCATCTGTTGACAAGCTCGCCTTTGCTGCTTGAAAGGTACTGTGCAACACTTTCCGAATCAAAGTCGGGACTGCTGACTGAGGCAAGAATTTCTCCGCTATGGGTATCCGTGATGCAGATGGCACCGTCGAGGGAGTATTCCTCGGCTATCGTTTCACACAATATCTGAAGGTTTTTATCGAGGGTCAGATATATCCCCGAGCCTTCGGTATAACCGTCGTCGGAAAGACAGCTTCCCTTGCTTTTCATGGGTCTTCCGACGGCATCGGCACAGTATCTGAAGGTAACCGTCCCTGAAAGACTGTCCGAAAGAAGGGCATCAAATCGCTTTTCCGCTCCGACAACGCCGTCTCCATCGGAATTGACGTATCCGACGGTATGCTCCGCAAGAGTCGTTCCGCCGTCAAAAAGAGGATAGCAGAAAATTCCCTCTCCCGCGGCTTTTTCGCTTGTGCGAAGAAGAAAGGGCACGTCCGTGAGCATTCTGTCGTACACCTCGGACTGAGGTCTGCCCGATGCGGAGGAAATCAGTGCCGAGGCAGATTTTTTACTCGTACAGTCCGACGGGCTTACAAGACAGATATAGCCCTTTTGCCGTGCGTTCAGGAGGCTTCCGCTTCTGTCGTATATAAATCCGCGTCTTTGTGCGACCTCGATTTTGCGCAGATACTGTCCCGAAAGCGCCTGCGATGCTTTTTCTCCGCCCGTCACGGTGTACAGTCTGAACACGAGAAAAAGCGACAGCGCCAGCAGTGCACAGTAGACGGCACATATTCTGAAGCCGAATTTCACTTTCCCACCACACTCCTTTTTCAATATTTTTCGCAAATTCTTACATATTATTCCTATTTGTTCTTTTATTTGTCACAAATATATGATATAATGATGGTTATAGTATGCGGTAGTATGCCGCAAAATACCCGAAAGGATTCACAATGACGGAATTACTCAACTTTTCAAAGACATTCATCAAGGAGCACATAAAGGAGGATTCGGTGGTTGCCGACTTCACAATGGGCAACGGTCACGATACTCTTTGGCTTTGCTCCCTTGTTAAGAACGGCTTCGTATACGCCTTTGATGTGCAGGAGCAGGCGGTCAACAACACAAGGGAAAGACTCACGGGCGAGGGCTACTCAAATTTTCAGCTTATTCACGACGGACATCAGAACTGTGAAAAGTACATCGACCGTGAAATAGATGCGGGAATGTTCAATCTCGGCTGGCTTCCCGGTGGGGACAAGAGCATTCACACTCTCCGCGAGAGCACGCTTCCCGCGGTATTCTCCGCAATAAAGCTTCTTCGCAAGGGTGGGCTTATTACGATAAATGTATACCCCGGTCACTCGGAGGGCAAGTGCGAGGGCGAGCTTTTAATGGAGGAGCTTTCAAAGCTTTCAAAATTTGAATACTGTGTTTTTGTGTTCAGGCTTGTAAATTCCCCCGAGGCGCCCTTTATTATAGGAATAGAAAAGTACAACAAATAAACGTAGCGAAAGGAAATGACAAAATGGGATTCTGGGAAAAATTAAAATCGGGACTTTCCAAAACGAAGGAAGCAATATTCAAGCAGGTAAACGACATCTTCAAGAACTTCGTCAAGGTTGACGAGGAAATGCTTGAGGAGCTTGAGGAAACCCTCATTGCCGCAGATGTAGGCTTTGCCGCAACCGAAGAGATAATCGAAACTCTTCGTGACAGAATAAAGGAAGAAAGAATCAGCGAGCCTCAGGATGCAAAGAAGGCTCTTATGGAAATACTCACGGATATGATCGGTGAGGGCGAGCCTCTCTGCCTTGACACAAAGCCTGCGGTAATTCTCGTTATCGGCGTTAACGGTGTAGGCAAGACTACCTCAGTTGCAAAGATTGCAAACTGTCTCAAGAGTGAGGGCAAGAATGTACTTCTCTGTGCTGCGGACACATTCCGTGCAGGTGCAATCGAGCAGCTTCAGATATGGGGCGACAGAGCGGGCGTTGAGGTTATAAGACACGCAGAGGGCAGTGACCCTGCGGCGGTTGTATTCGATGCGGCACAGGCTGCAAAGGCAAAGGGTGCGGACATCCTTATAGTTGACACCGCAGGCAGACTTCACAACAAGAAGAATCTTATGAACGAGCTTGCAAAGATAGACAGAGTCCTTGAGCGTGAGCTTCCCGGAAGTGCAAAGGAAACTCTCCTTGTTCTTGATGCGGTAACGGGACAGAATGCGGTAAATCAGGCGGTTGAATTCAAGAACGCATCCGATATTACGGGTATTGTTCTTACAAAGCTTGACGGTACCGCAAAGGGCGGTATTGCGTTCTCAATAAAGAAGGTGCTTGGTATTCCCGTAAAGTACATCGGTGTGGGTGAAAAGATTGATGACCTTCAGGCGTTCAATGCAGAGGAATTCGTAAGTGCGCTGTTTGAGGAATAAGGAGCGGTCGGAAGGCAGATGCGGAACTTTTTTCCGCAAAGAATCGTCAAATATATAAGAGGTAATTATCATGAAAATAGTTGCGGCAACAAACAACAAGCACAAGGTAAAGGAACTCACGGCACTCTTTCAGGGCTCTGACACGGAGCTTGTTACTCTTCGTGAGATTGGCTTTACCGACGAAATAATCGAGGACGGCGCAACCTTCCTTGAAAACGCAAGAATCAAGGCGATGGCTGTACACAAGGCAACGGGACTTGCAAGCATTGCGGACGACTCGGGTCTTTGCGTTGATGCTCTTGGCGGTGAGCCGGGCATTTACTCTGCAAGATACGCAAGCGAGGACGGTGAAAACAGCGACGACAAGAGAAATAACGAAAAGCTTCTGAAGAATCTCGACCCCGTTCCCGAAAACGAAAGAACCGCACGCTTTGTAAGTGCACTCTGCTTTATAGATGCCGACGGCACGGAGGTTTCCGCTGTGGGCAAGTGCGAGGGCATTATCACAAGAGAAGAGCGTGGCGAGGGCGGCTTCGGCTATGACCCGCTGTTCTTCTTCCCTTCCTTCGGTAAGACCTTCGGCGAGCTTACGGACGAGGAAAAAAATTCCGTCAGCCACAGAGCGAACGCTGTGAAGATTCTCAAGGAAAAGCTTACGGAATATTTCGCAAGCAAGTAATCGCTTTTAATACAAAAAACAAGTAAAGGAATAATACTATGTCAGCACAGAATTTAACATCCAAGGAAAGAGCATATCTTCGCGGTCTTGCAAACACAATCGACACCATCTTCCAGATAGGCAAGGGCGGTCTTTGCCCCAACTTCTATACTCAGGTTGATGAGGCACTTGAGAAGAGAGAGCTTATAAAGCTTTGCATTCTTGAAAACTCCGAGGAAAATCCCAAACAGGCGGCTGAGCTTCTCGCAAGAGGTACAAACTCTCAGTCCGTTCAGGTTATCGGCAGAAAGATAGTTCTCTACAGAGAGGCTAAAGAAAAGGAAAACAGAAAAATAGTTCTGCCCAAGGTCAGCAAGAAATGAATCTCGGTATATTCGGCGGTACCTTCAATCCGATTCATATGGGGCATATCCGTGCTTCGCTCCGATTTTACGACAAGGCAGGTCTTGACAGACTCCTTGTAATTCCCGACAGAATCCCACCTCACAAGGAGGGCTTTGTCGCACGAAGCGAGGACAGACTTGCAATGCTTCATCTGGTTTACGGTGACAGGAGCATTGTCGGTGACAGAAGCATTGAAATTTCCGAGGTTGAGCTTCGGCGCGAGGGTAAGAGCTACACTGTAGTTACGCTTCGTGAGCTGTCACGGCAGTACCCCGATGCAAGACTTTTCCTCTATACGGGAAGCGATATGTTCTATACGCTTGAATCCTGGCGTGAGGGAGCGGAGATTCTTCGGATGTGCACCGTTTTCACTCTTGCAAGAGAGGAAAACGAGAGGGAAAGGCTTCTTGAATATGCAGAGCTCTACCGTGAAAAATACGGCACGGAATGTATAATTGCCGAGGATGAGCCTCTTGTTGTTTCCTCCACGGAAATACGCGGAATTATTGCGGAAAGCGGCAAAAAAAACGGTAATTTTACAAATAATCTATTGACCGATACGGTAAAAGAGTATATAATGAAGAATAGGCTTTATACGGACGGGGAAAATAACCTCGGCGAGCTTGTCGGAAGGGTTAAATGCGACCTTCCAGGATATCTCGGCGAAAAGCGACTTTCCCATGTTCTTGCGGTAACGGAAACGGCAGAGCTTCTGGCGGATTTCCTTATCGGCAAGGGTGCAGAGCTTTGCAGGGAAAGGGTAACTCTTGCGGCGCTTCTTCACGATATAACAAAGTACATGAATCAGACGGAGCTTTGCGATGAGTACGGCATTATGCTCTCAGAGGATGATGCTCTGTCGCTTCCTACTCTTCACGCACTGACGGGTGCATATTTTGCAAGGAGCAGGTACGGAATCGACGACGAAATTTTCGATGCCGTGAAGAATCATTCCGTGGGTGCCGAGAATATGGCTCTTACGGACAAGATAATTTTCATCTCCGACTACTGCGAGGCAACGCGCACCTATGAGGAATGCAAAAAATCCCGTGAAATGATGCTGAGGATTATATCCGAGGCAAAAAGCCTTGACGGTGCTCTTTACGGGCTTGACTATCTTGCGGCGGATATTCTCGGAAAGACGCTTTGCCACCTTCGGGAAAGCGGAGGATTTATCCACGGCGGAACAATGAGGAGCTTCCGTTATCTTGTTTCCTCCCACGGTGAGGATGCTGAGCTTTCGGCTCTTTACGGGAAATATATAAAATGAATGCGACTTATGACAGACACTGAAAGGACGTCATACGGATATGAGAAAGAACAACACAGACCCCGAGGAGCTCGACCTTTACGAGGGCGAGAGCACTGCATACGGTGCGGACTCCGAGGACATCTCGGAGCGGGTCGATGATAAAAATAAAAAGAAAAGAAAAAAGAATAAGGACAGCTCCAAGAGCGGAGCGATGAAGCCGCTGAAGCTTATCGTCATACTTATGCTTGTGTTTTCTGTGATTCTTATCGTTGCCGCGTGTGTCAGCAACTTTGTCAACAGAACTCTTGATGTCAAGGACACAAACAGCGAGCTTACGGATACCAACCCCGATAATCAGTTTCTTCCCACGGGATTTGTATTTGACGAAACGGCAAAGGACAGCAGTAAGAAGAGTGCTCTTGACGGCTTTATAGGCTTTGTGACGGGTCTTTTCACGAACGACAAGGATGACGAGGACGAGACTCCCGTAAAAGCTCCGACCCCCGAGCAGGTAAAGCCTGCAGTCGAGGGTGACTCTCAGAGCAACGAATCCGCAGAGCTTACGGAGCAGACTCCTCCCGATGCCTCCGAGGAAGCAGATACCTCCACCGCAGTTAAGCGTAAGGAGGAATTCTACAACTTCCTTGTGCTTGCAAAGGACAAGGGTGGCGGAAACACGGACACCATAATGGTTGCCTCCGTTGACGTAAAGAACGGAAGCATCGCTCTTTTGCAGATTCCCCGTGACACCTGCGTTGAATACAAGGGCTCGTTAAGGAAAATAAACTCCGTTTACAGCTCGGGCTACAGCAGTACCAAGGGCAAGACGTCCGAAAAGGAAGAGGGCGGTGTTGCGGCTCTGAGCACCTGTATCGTTCAGAACTTCGGTATTGTAATTGACAGATATGTCATTGTTGATATAGAGGGCTTCAAGAGTATTGTAAATACCATCGGCGGTGTTGACGTATATGTTCAGCAGGATATGAAATACCGTGACGACTATCAGAATCTCAATATCAACCTCAAGAAGGGCTGGAACCATCTTGACGGCGAAAAGGCAGAGGACTTCGTAAGATTCCGTAAGGGATATGTAAATCAGGACCTCGGAAGAATGGATGCGCAGAAGATATTCATGTCGGCGTTCCTCAAGAAGATTCTCAGCTTCTCCACGGTTACAAAGGCTCCCGAGCTTATCGGTGACTTTATGAAATATGTCACCACCAATGTAACTCTTCAGGAGGCAACGCATCTCGGTGCAAAGGCACTCGAGATGGGTATGTCGGGAGTTACAATGCACAACCTGCAGGGAACAGCGGGCTCCGCCACCTATTACAACGGAGTGTCCTACTTCTCACCCTACAAGAATGCAAACATTGACCTTGTAAACAAGTACTTCAATGTATTCAACAAGGATCTGGGTGCGGACAATGTAAACCCGAAGATGCTCGTTGCGGAATACGGAAGCGGAATCTACGAGGGCGGAAAAACCGCAGAGGAAATAGATGAGAAGAATCCCAATCTTATTTTCTCCCATTGAAACGGTAATATATAATAATGATATAAAACGAAAGGAAACAGTATGGCAGATAAGGATATGATAAACGCCCCCGAGGAAAACGGTGAGGCTTACACAATCTCCTCAAATCTCGAGGATCCCGTACAGCACGACGAGGCTGAAAAGTATGCAAAGAAAATTGCGTCCATCCTTGACTCCAAGAAGGCAAGAGACGTAAAAATAGTAAATGTTCACGAAAAGACAATCCTTGCGGACTTCTTTGTATTCGCAACGGGTACATCTACGACGCAGGTAAACTCCCTTGCGGACGAGGTTGAATTCAAGCTCAAGACAGAGGACAACATTGAGCCTCTGCGTGTTGAGGGTGCGGGCAGCGGAAGCTGGGTGCTTGTTGACTACGGCAGCATAATCGTGCATGTTCTCGGCGTACAGTCCAAGGAATTCTACAAGCTTGAAAAGCTTTGGGCAGACGGCATTGAGGTGCCCTTTGACAAAATTGAAGACTAATTAAAATTCATATATTATTTCAGAGAGAAGGATATAAAAAATGAAGTACGATTTTTCAGCCATTGAGAAGAAATGGCAGGACAGATGGGAACAGATGGGCACATTCAAGGCTACAGAGGATTACTCCAAGCCCAAGTTCTATGCTCTTGTTGAGTTCCCCTACCCCAGCGGTGCGGGTATGCACGTTGGTCACATCAAGGCTTATTCCGGTCTTGAGGTTATTTCCAGAAAGAGAAGAATGCAGGGCTACAATGTTCTGTTCCCCATAGGCTTTGATGCTTACGGTCTTCCCACGGAAAACTACGCTATTAAGACAGGTATTCATCCCCGTCAGGTTACGGATATGAACATCGAGAAGTTCACCTCACAGCTCAAGCGTGTAGGCTTCTCCTTTGACTGGGACAGAGTTGTTGACACCACAGAAGAGGGCTACTACAAGTGGACACAGTGGATTTTCCGCAAGATGTTCGACGAGGGTCTTGTATTCCGTGCGACAACGCTTGTTAACTACTGCCCCAGCTGTAAGGTAGTTCTTTCCAACGAGGACTCTCAGGGTGGTAAGTGCGACATCTGTCACAGCGATATAGTTCAGAAGTCCAAGGACGTATGGTACCTCAGAATTACAGAATACGCAGACAAGCTTCTTCAGGGACTTGAAAAGGTTGACTATCTCCCCGACGTAAAGCTTCAGCAGGAAAACTGGATCGGCAGAAGCGAGGGTGCATTTGCAAACTTCAAGCTCTCCATCGGCGGCTCTGTTTCCGACGACCACCTCAGAATCTACACAACAAGACCCGACACAATGTTCGGTGTAACCTTTATGGTTATCGCTCCCGAGCATCCCGTTATCGAAAAGTACAGAGACAAGATTACAAACATAGATGCTCTTGACGCATACAAGGAAGAATGTGCCAAGAAGACAGAATTCGAGCGTACACAGCTTGTTAAGGACAAAACCGGCGTATGCATCGAGGGACTCCGTGCGGTAAATCCCGCAAACGGCAAGGAAATTCCGATTTACATTTCCGACTACGTTATGATGGGCTACGGCACGGGCGCAATTATGGCTGTACCCGCACACGATGACCGTGACTACGACTTTGCAAAGAAGTTCGGTATTGACATTATCGAGGTTATCAAGGGTGGCAACATTGAAGAAGCCGCATACACGGGCGACGGCGAAATGGTTAACTCCGAATTTCTCAACGGCATTGCAACAAAGAAGGAAGCAATCGCAAAGATGCTTGAATTCCTCGGTGAAAAGGGCGTTGGCGAAAAGGGTATCCAGTACAAGATGAAGGACTGGGCGTTCAACCGTCAGAGATACTGGGGCGAGCCTATTCCGATTGTACACTGTGAAAAGTGCGGAATGGTTGGCGTACCCTATGAAGAGCTTCCCCTTAAGCTTCCCACAATGGAAAACTTCGCACCCGGTGAAGGCGGCGAGAGCCCGCTTGCAAAGATTGACTCCTATGTTAACTGCAAGTGCCCCAAGTGTGGCGGCGACGCAAAGAGAGAAACAGACACAATGCCTCAGTGGGCAGGCTCATCCTGGTACTTCCTCCGTTACTGCGACCCGCACAACACAGAGGAATTCGCATCCGAGGAAGCGCTCAAGTACTGGCTCCCCGTTGACTGGTACAACGGCGGTATGGAGCACGTTACACGTCACCTTATCTATTCAAGATTCTGGCACAGATTCCTTTACGACATCGGCAAGGTGCCCGTAGAGGAGCCTT
The DNA here is from genome assembly GCA_017560085.1 of Clostridia bacterium. Classification (GTDB taxonomy): domain Bacteria; phylum Bacillota; class Clostridia; order Oscillospirales; family CAG-382; genus SIG622. Next base: position 1,246 of record JAFYPA010000008.1, on the reverse strand, counting down.
ACGCAAAGAGAACCGCTCAGGGACTTATTCTCGGACCTGACGGCGTTAAGATGTCCAAGTCCAGAGGTAATGTAGTAGACCCCAACAAGGTAGTAGACGAATATGGTGCAGATGTACTTCGTGTATACATACTCTTTATGGGTGACTATGCATCAGCAGCTCCCTGGAGCGAAAGCTCGGTTAAGGGCTGTAAGAGATTCCTTGACAGAGTAGCGGGACTTACTGAAATGGCAAAGGGCGAGGGTGCGACACCTGCTCTCGAGTCCTCCTTCCACAAGACAATAAAGAAGGTTACACGCGACATTGAAGAGATGAAGTTCAACACAGCGATTGCCGCTATGATGAGCCTTATCAACGAAATCTACGAGGTAGGCACACTTACCAAGGACGAGCTCGGCATTTTCGCAAGACTTCTCTGTCCCTATGCTCCCCACCTTTGCGAGGAAATCTGGGAAGAGCTCGGCAACAAGGAAATCTGTACGCTTTCCGCATGGCCCGAATATGACGAAGCAAAGACAATCGATGCTTCCGTTGAGATTGCAATGCAGGTATGCGGCAAGTTCAAGGGTACAATCACAGTTCCCGCGGACAGCTCCAAGGACGATGTAATTGCGGCAGCAAAGGCAAGTGAAAAGGTAGCATCTGCCATCGAAGGCAAGACTGTTGTTAAGGAAATTTTCGTTCCCAACAAGCTTGTAAACATTGTTGTCAAGTAATTTTCCTCCTGTTTTGCAGGTAAGATTAGAACAAGTTGTTAAAAAATATAAAAAAGATTGGAAAATTGAGAAATCCTCTTGACAAATAAAACCTTATGGTGTATAATAGTTTAGTGAGAAAATATCTCTTTGCCACTGCGGAGGGAGGGAAAAATAATGGCAGAAATCAAAATCAAGGAAAATGAAAGTCTTGACAGCGCACTTCGCAGATTCAAGAGACAGTGTGCCAGAAGCGGTGTTCTTACAGAACTTCGCAAGAGAGAGCACTATGAAAAGCCCAGCGTAAAGCGCAAGAAGAAGTCTGAAGCTGCTCGTAAGAGAAAGTTTAAGTAATTCTTCAAGGTTTGCTCTTATCAAGACACCTAATTTGGGAATACCCACAAAAATCAACGGTAACTTCGGTTACCGTTTTTTTGTTGCGGGGGCGCCCCCGCGGGCACTTTCGCGCAATTTATCTCGGTTTAATTTCGGGGTTCGGTGCCCGCGATTCGGCTCCGCCCCCTCCCAACCCACGGTCGGGGGCTCATTCC